>JARLHP010000078.1 GCA_031292195.1 Syntrophobacteraceae bacterium | reverse complement strand
GTAGAGTCGCTCCCCGCACCGAAGGCAGACCTCTGCACTTACTTTTACGGTCGCTGTGTTGAGCCCGCCCCGCAGAAGCTTTTCAACCTCCTTTGCCACCATCTCACTTCCACATACCGGGCATTTCTCAAATGGCATCATGGTCTCTTCCTCTCTCGCCAGTTGATCCACCGGGTGGGGTCAGGGCGGTACACGGTTATAAGCACTGCCCACTCATTATCTTCATTATAAGCCCAAACCGTGTGAACGGGGTTACCGCCAAAGGTCCTCCCGAAAATTAGGCAGCTTGGGTAGGGCTTATCAACCGGGTAATTCTCAATGATCTCTCCGTGAAGCACCGAGAAATAAATCTCGTCGAATGTCAGGTCGTCAGCCTCGGCTTCCTCATCGGCATGATCGCTTATACGGATCATGCCCCGGCTAATTGCAGAAATTATACTCTCGACGTCCATTATACCTCAGAAGTGCGCTGTTCCTTCCCGGCCCGACCCAATCCCGCTAATTTGAAACCCAACAGCCTTTCTTTCGCATACTTTCGTCCCTGACTGCTTCACTGAACTACAGTCAGGAATATATCATCCTTCACTCAACCTCGCCATGATTCCAGCATCCGCCAAGTCAATATTTCTTGCCAGGAGCGAAAGTGCAGGCAGGAACCCGGGCGCTCACAAAAAGAGCCCGGAATGGAAACAATTTCCAGGTCGGGAGGCTGCCAAGGCAACAAGACCTGAATTCGACATGTATGGAGGAATGAAGTTTTGGGTGCTTTAGGCGGTCTTGCGCGCTTTTGCTCTTCCCTTAGCCGTGGGTTTACCCTGTTTTTTTCCCGCTGGATGATGACTCACGGCCGCTGCCTCAACCTTTTTTTGCTTCCGTTGCTCCAGGAACTTGACCAGGTTTGCAGGGAGCCCTCTTTTCCTGGCGGCCAGGCTTCTCGCCCTGGTCAGTCGCTTTGCGGAAAGGGGCTGTTTAAGAGCAAATCCCCATTTGTGCTTGTACTCTCGAACTGTGATGTTGTGCCGGCTAAGATGTTTTGCTGTGAGCTGCCTCATCTCGGCTCCACACTCCAGGCAGACAACCTTGTCATCATGAATTGATTGGAGCGGCTCATTTTTTACCTTTTGGACCTCCTCGGTTTTCGCCTCCCTGGTTGGACCACTATCCGGTAAGAGACCTCTTTCTTCGGCTCTCTGCATTCTTTGCAGAGTAGAAAACGTTTCAATAAGGGAAAGCCTGATCTGCCTGGGAGACATCGGCTCAACTGAGGCCTGAGCCTTAACAACATCGGCTGTGATATCCAGCAGTTTTTTAATCCTTCCCTCGTTGGGCGGTACCGTTTTCACGGATTCCGAGTTCGGGAGTTCATCGGAGACAACCGAACCTGGTTGCGAAAGCCGTTCATTCATTGCCTGCCAGAACTGAGATACAGCGCTGGCATCGCCGTCAAAATAATCCTCAAAAAAACCTGGTTCATTCAACACGGGAGGATACGAATAACGCTCACCATCTTCTCCGTACTCAGTGATCCAGGAACCAGGCTCTCGTGGTTCGATGACCTCGAAAAGAGGTGAAGGATAAAGGTGCGGCTTGCCAAAATCATTCAATATCCGGTAATCGTCAGCTTCAATTCCGATAACAAAATACCGCCGGTCTGCCGTGAGATCCGGATAATCGAGGTTTTTAGCTTTCAGTTTTACTATCATAGCTCCCTTACCTTCTTCCTTTTTATCTCGCGCCTTCCGATCCCGTGGTGTTCATACCAATGATACTCATACACAGCCCCCTCTATCACTACCGGAGGACTGCTCTTTTTTGTCCACATCGATGGTCTCCCCCCGTGATCCTGAAGGAGTCTCTCCAGTTGGCGTATCCCTCGACCTTTTGCGATTACTCGCGAATGCGCGATGAGTTCTTGCGTGAGCCCGGGAGCTTCCATGCTCTGCTCATCTCTACCTTAATAACCGCTGCTGTGAGGCTCACTGATGCCTGGGCCCCTGTAGAGAGCACCGACACATCAACTCTGGACAAGCTTAAATCGCCTTTCACCGATACCAGGTTTATTACCGTCTTTCTTATTCCAGCGGATTCCTTTTCGCTTGCCCTCATCGTTACTATATCATCTTTTCAAACTCCGGGGCTGCCGATTGACAGCTTTAATCCCGCCCTCCCGCAAGCAGTCCCTTTTGAGCGGAACATCCCGTTACAGCTCGACAGGGCCGGTGGGTCCAGGCAGGCCCGGAAGAGATCCAGTAAGCTTTTTCCATGAGGCTAAACACAGCGGGCGCGCCACTCTGTAGAGCCCCCGTTCCGCCCCGCAAGAAGACTCATGAGCGAGCGTGCGGGCGGTTTTCTCTCATGTCCGTCCCTTTACATGTCCGCCCCTGAACGTCCTATGGCCGTGAGGTCATATCAAAAAGCCATTAAAAATCTTGCCCCCTCACAAGGTATTTCAAGGGTATTTCCTTGCTTTCCCCCTCAAATACCCGGCATGATAATGACTTACTGCCAGGTCCGAAGGCCGCCAAGCCAACAGCACCTGAATTCGACACGGATGATGGATGGAGGAATGAAGTTTTGGAACGGGCGTATACGAAAATACTCTGGTTGTTCTTGTCTTTGGTCCTGTGCGCGAATACCTGCGCGGCCGGCCCAGGTTATCATGTGATCAAAAAGCTGCCTATCGGCGGAAAGGGCGGTTGGGATTACCCGACTGTCGATAGCGATGCCAGGCGTCTCTATATTTCCCGTAGCACTCACGTGATCGTCATGGATCTCGATACTGAAGAGCTGACAGGGGATATCGCGGACACCCCCGGCGTGCATGGAATCGCACTGGCCCCCGAATTCAACCGCGGTTTCATCAGCAACGGGCGGGCCGATACGGTCACCATTTTCGATTTGAAAACCCTGCGCACCATAGGTCAGGTCAAGACCGGGGCAAATCCGGACGCCATCCTTTATGATCCGGCTTCCAAAAGGGTATTCGCATTCAATGGCCGCAGCCATGATGCTACGGTCTTCGATGCCGCATCCGGTAAAATAGACATCACAATCCCGTTGGGCGGTAAACCCGAATTTGCCCAATCGGATGCAAAAGGCAATGTATACGTAAACATTGAAGACACCGGCGAACTGGTGAAAATCGACAGTAGGAAGCTCGCAGTCACCGGGCGATTTTCTCTCAAGCCCTGTGAAGGACCCACTGGAATGGCAATCGACCGGGAGCATCAGCGGATCTTTTCCGGATGCCATAACAAGCTCATGACTATTTTTGATGGCAGGCGGGAAAAAGTGACGGCAACTGTCCCGATTGGCGGGGGAGTCGATGGGAACGGATTTGACCCTGATTCGGGGCTGGCATTTAGTTCGAACGGAGACGGCACTCTTACGGTGGTTCGCCAATCCTCCCCCGATAAATACCAGGTCGAAGAAACAGTCACAACACAACGGGGCGCGCGCACCATGGCCATCGACCCCAAAACTCACAAGATTTACCTTCCCACAGCCGAATTTGCGCCCCCCTCGAAATCAACGCCCGAATGTTCCAAATCCCGCCCCGCCATGATTGAAAATAGCTTTGCGGTTTTGGTGGTAGGGGGAGTAGAAAAAAAGAAGTAAGAAGGCCAAAGTAAGTGAAAGCCGGAAAAATCGGGAGATGGCCATGTTTGCGGCTTCCCCTTCCTCGCTTTCACATATTGCTTTTGCCTCTTCTGGTTGCCGTTTCTATTGCCGGTTCTCCTTTCCGTTTCTCGATGCCGCTTTGCGGATTGAAAAATCCCCGTGGTATAAGCCCCGTGGATTAGAGCGTAATCGATGGACAGGCGTGTCGCCTGCCTCACCCGGTAGCGCCGCTCTTTGAAAACCGCATATCGAAAACCTCGGCCCGCAATTCACGGCTCACTGCTCACTCTTCACCCTTCACTGCTCTCACGCAGCCTCCGAGCTGTTAGCCCGGCCGTTACCTGGCTGTTATTCATGCTGATACCTGGCTGTTATGCTGGCTGATACCTGGCTGTTAAGCTGGCTGATACCTGGCTGTTATTTTGGCGCCAAAAATCCAGAATACCAATTCAAATCATCATGTTACAAAAGCAGTCCAATTTTTTACGCCGAATTAACAGCCAGCTGACTCCGTTCATGGCAACCGCGTACCCCCTGGCAATCGGAGTCTTCAACACAACGGTTAAACCGGCGACACGAAAGGGGACCATTCTTTGACCGGCCGTCGTCTCCCGGCCGGTCAAAAAAGCAATCTCCTCTGTGCCTCCGTGTCTCTGTGGTGAGGCCTTGGTTTCGGCTCACCAGCGCCAGGCAAATTTCATTCTCACTCCACAGTAACACTCTTTGCCAGGTTTCGCGGCTGGTCCACATCCGTGCCGCGAAGCACCGCGACATGATAGGCCAGCAACTGCAGGGGGATACTGAAAAGCACGGGCGAAAGCCACTCCGAGGAGGGCGCAATGACAAACTGATTTTGGTTCGAGCCTACGATTTCGCTCGGTTCGCCTTCGATCAGCGCCAGGATTATCCCGTCTCTGGCCTTGACCTCCTGGATGTTGGAGATCATTTTTTCGAAAAGCGGCCCCTGCCGCAAAAGCACCATTACCGGCATTTCCGCGTCGATAAGCGCTATGGGGCCGTGTTTCATCTCGCCCGCCGCGTAGCCTTCGGCATGGATATAGGAGATTTCCTTGAGTTTTAGCGCCCCTTCCAGGGCTATCGGGTAGAGCGTGCCTCTGGCCAGATACAGAAAGTCCTTATAGTCTTTGAATTTTCTGGCCCAGGCGCCGATCTGGCCCCCATCCGAGAGAATTTTTTCCATCTTTCCCGGCAGTTCGATAAGTTCCTGGACACATTGCTCGATCGTTTCCCGCGGCGCCCGGCCCGTTTCGGCGGCCCAGTAGACCGCCAGCAGATAGAGGGCCACCAGCTGGGTGGTGAATGCCTTTGTCGAAGCCACCCCGATTTCCGGACCGGCATGGGTGTAGATGACCCCCTGAGCCATCCTGGCTATGCTGCTTCCAACCACGTTCACGATGGCCCGGCAATGAGCGCCCTTGTCCAGCCCCTCTTTTAGCGCCGCCCGGGTATCGGCTGTTTCCCCGGACTGGCTTATGACCAGCAGCAGGACCTTGTCGTCCAGAATGGGATCTCGTGAGCGAAATTCCGAGGCAAGGTCCACCTCCACCGGGACCCGGCAAAGGCCCTCGATCATGTATTTGGCCACCAGCGCCGCATGGTAGGAGGTGCCGCAGGCAACCAGGAAGACCCGCTCGATTTTTTCCAGCAGCTCCTTTTTCAGATTGAGCTCGGGGAAATTGACCCATTTGCTGTCCAGATCCACCACACTGCGGAAAGTGTCGATAACGGCCCTTGGCTGCTCGTAGATTTCCTTGAGCATGAAATGCTTGTAACCGGCCTTCTCGGCCATGATCGGGTTCCAGTTGACCTGCTGAACCTCGGGATTTCTCACTCCCCCGTCCGGTAGCGACTCGATCGAGTAGCCTTGCCTGTTTATGAAAACGATCTCCTCGTCGTTCAAATAGATTACCCGGCGCGTATAGGGCAGGATGGCCGGTACGTCCGAGGCAAGAAAGAAGGCGCTGTCGGCCAGCCCCATGATCAGGGGGCTTTCATTCCTGGCGGCAATCAGCATGTCGGGTTCCTCTTCGTTTACGATTACCACCGCATAGGAACCTTTGAGCTTCTTGAGGGTATTGCGAACCGCCTGTTTGTAGTCGCCGGTTTTGCGCCTCTCGCTGTCAAGGAGCGCCACGATCACTTCCGTGTCCGTCTGGGAGGCGAATTGGTGTCCTCCCTTCACAAGCTCATCCTTCAAAGAGGCGTAATTTTCGATTATGCCGTTATGCACTAGGGCAAAAGGACCGCAGCGGTGAGGATGGGCGTTTTCTTCCGAGGGCCTGCCGTGAGTCGCCCAACGGGTGTGGGCCACGCCGACCGTCCCGTTGATCGGGTTGCCATCGAGCTTGCCCTGGAGTCCGCTGAGCTTTCCCTGGCAACGAACGATCTGAAGGCAGCCGTCGGGACCCACCATCGCAATGCCCGCGCTGTCGTAACCCCTGTATTCCAGCCTGGCGAGACCGTTCATCAGGACCTCGCGACCTTCATCCGGACCGATATAGCCAACTATTCCGCACATAAATTTATTCCTGCCTCATGGGGTTGGAAAAAGCATGCCGGTTGGCGGTATGTAAATGACTTGGATTGATATCCTAAACGCATTTGGCTCCCGGCGGCAAGATGAAAATAAGAGGCTCTATAAAGAACTCCCCGGCCAAAGTGGCGCCTTATTTTTTCCGGGGAAGAAGCCCGCCTCATATGTTAGGATCTAAAAAGGATCGCGCAAGCGGTGGGAGATGACAACGCTCGGCCGGCGGGTTTTTGGTTTCCGGCAGGGGCCTCATACGATTTAGCGTTCAAGTGCCGACTTATGGCTCTTGCTCTTTTGACCGGCCGCCGTCTCCCGGCCGGTCAAAAAAAGAAATCCCTCTGTGCCTCTGAGCCTCTGTGGTGGATTTGTTTTTGATTTGTCTTGAACGCAAACCGGCCTCAGGCGCCGGAGCAGGATTATTTTTTCAATTGAACCGATAGTGAGGAGACGTTTGCCGCATGGATTTTGTCCATCTGCATGTCCATACCCAGTACAGCCTCCTTGACGGAGCGATCCGGCTAAAGGACCTCTTTGAAACCGCCAAAGCCTACCAGATGCCGGCCGCGACCATCACGGACCATGGCAACATGTACGGCGCGCTCGAATTCTACGAGTTGTCCAAAAAGTATGACATCAAGCCGATAGTGGGGTGCGAGGCCTACATTGCGCCCAGAAGCCGCCATGACCGGGGCAGATCGGCGGCTCTCGAGCGCGCGCAGGGCCAGACTTCCACGGCGGGCCCCACGGAAACGGGCGGAGATGAAGACCGAAGCTTTCATTTGACTCTTCTGGCCCAAAACCAGACCGGCTACCGGAACCTGATGAAACTGGTCTCCCTGGGCTTCCTCGAAGGCTTCTATTACAAGCCGCGAATCGACAAGGAAATTCTAAGGCTGCACAGCGAAGGGCTGATCGGCCTTTCCGGGTGCCTCAAAGGCGAGGTCCCCTCTATGCTGATCAGGAATCAGTACGAGTCGGCAAAAAAGCTGGCCCTGGAATACGCCCGGATATTTGAGCCGGGCAACTTTTACCTGGAAATCCAGGCCAACGGAATCCCGGAACAGACGGTGGCAAACGAGGGCCTGGTGCGGTTGGCCCGGGAGGTCTCGCTTCCACTCGTGGCCACAAACGATTGCCATTATCTGCGCAAAAGCGACTCCCGCGCCCATGAAATCCTGCTGTGCATTCAGACGGGCAAAACCGTTTCTGATGAAAAAAGATTCAAGTTTCATACCGATCAACTCTACTTCAAGTCCCCCGAAGAGATGGCCAAAGAATTCGCCCACGTTCCCGATGCGCTCCAGAATACGGTGGAGATCGCATCCAGATGCAATTTGAAACTCGACCTGGGCAGCTATCACTTCCCGGTGTTTCCCATCGAAGAAGGCGAGACCATCGATGAGCGGTTCGAAAAAGAGGTAAGAGAGGGCTTCGATCTGAGAATCGAGGCCATAAAACGAAAGGATCCGTCTATTGACGAAGAGAGGCTCGGGGAATATCGGGAACGGGTCGACTACGAGATACGCGTAATAAAGCAGATGGGCTTTCCCGCCTACTTTCTGATCGTTTCGGACTTCATAAACTATGCGAAAAGAAACGGAATTCCGGTGGGCCCCGGCCGGGGCTCCGCGGCAGGAAGCCTTGTAGCATATGCGATGCGCATAACCGATCTCGACCCGATCGAACACGGGCTCATTTTCGAACGCTTTCTAAATATCGAGCGTATCAGCATGCCTGATATCGACGTGGACTTTTGCGTAAACGGCCGGGCAAAAGTCCTGGAATACGTGACCAACCGGTACGGCAAGGACCGGGTCTCCCAGATCGCCACATTCGGCACCATGCAGGCGCGCGCGGTCATTCGCGATGTGGGCCGGGCCCTGGCCATGCCCTACAACGAAGTCGACCGCATCGCCAAGCTCATTCCCGCCACACTCGGAATCGATCTGAAGGGGGCCATGGCCGTCGAACCGCGCCTGGTCGAGATGCAGTCCGAAAATCCACAGCTGAAGGAACTGTTCGAAATAGCCCGGGCACTGGAGGGACTTACCCGCCACGCCTCCACTCACGCCGCCGGAGTGGTCATAGCCGACCGGCCCATAGTCGAATATATGCCCATGTGCGTTGGCCCGGAAGGTGAAATCGTCTCCCAGTACCCCATGAAATACGTCGAAAAAACGGGGCTCATAAAGTTCGACTTCCTGGGGCTTAGAAACCTTACGGTCATAAATGACGCGGTGAAGATGATCGAGGAAAATCACGGCGTAAAAGTAAGGATGGAAGACCTTCCGCTGGACGATCCGGCCACTTACGCCCTTCTCGCCCGCGCCGACACAACCGGGGTGTTCCAGCTGGAAAGCTCAGGCATGAGGGACATACTGGTAAAGCTGCGCCCGGAGACTTTCTCCGACATTGTGGCCCTGGTCGCCCTCTACCGGCCGGGCCCCCTGGGAAGCGGCATGGTCGATCAGTTCATACAGGGCAAGCACGGAGGCGAGATCGTCTACGATCTCGATATACTAAAGCCCATACTTGAAGAGACCCACGGCGTTATCCTCTACCAGGAGCAGGTGATGAAAATTGCCAGCACCCTGGCGAACTATACCTTGGGCGAAGCTGACATACTGCGCAAGGCCATGGGGAAAAAAATCGGCTCGATTATGGACGCCCAGAAGGACCGGTTCGTTAAAGGCGCGGTTTCAAACGGCATAGACCCATCTAAAGCCAACCATATTTTCGACCTCATGGCCAAGTTCGCCGAGTACGGCTTCAACAAGTCCCACAGCGCGGCCTATGCCCTTATAGCCTACCATACCGCCTGGCTCAAAGCCAATTATCCCGTCGAATTCATGGCCGCCCTCATGAACAGCTTTATTGGCAATTCCGACCAGATAGTGAAGCTGATCAGCCAGTGCGCCCAGATGGAAATCCGGATTCTCCCCCCCGATGTAAACGAGAGCGGCATGGCCTTCCAGGTGGTGGAGCGCATGATACGCTTCGGCCTGGGAGCGGTGAAAAACGTGGGCGAGACCGCCGTGGAGATCATCTTGCAGTGCCGGCGCGAACAGGGACCCTATACCGCCATCCACGACTTCTGCGCCCGGATCGACTCGCAGAAGGTAAACCGGCGGGTAATCGAACAGTTGATCCGCTGCGGTGCGTTCGACTCCCTGCACCCCAATCGGGCCCAGCTCATGGCGGGTCTGGACGAGGTGCTGGACCGGGCCGCCACCGTCCAGAAAGACCGCATGTCGGGGCAGATGAACCTGTTCGAAGTGCTCCGCTCCAAAAATAAGCTGGCGCCCCCCGCACTTCCCGCTATCGCCGACTGGGATAGCCGAATGCGGCTCCAGTTCGAAAAGGAATCGCTCGGCTTCTATATTTCCGGCCACCCCCTCGATTTCTATTCCGAACAGATTCGCTCGGTTTCCACCGCCGACACCCAATCGGTAAAAGAAAGACGGGAAGGCGCCGAGGTGGTGCTCTGCGGCGTGTTTTCGATCATAAAGGAAATCACCACCAAGCGCGGCGACCGCATGGCGTTTCTAAACCTGGAAGACAAGGAAGGCACCATAGAGGTCGTGGCCTTCGCCGAACCCTTCACCCAGGCCCGGGAGCTGATCGCGGGCGATGAACCGCTCGCCCTGTGGGCAAAAGTCCAGCATGACGAAAAATCGACCAAGCTGATCGCCAACCGCCTCATGAGCATGGAGGAAGCAGCGCTGCAGGCGGTGGACTCGGTTCGCATAAAGCTCGACGCAACCCGTATGGACCGGGACGCGTTCGGAAGGCTGAGACACCTCTTGATAAGCCATCACGGCGATTGCCGCGCGGTCCTGCACCTGGCGGTCCAAGATAAAGGCGAAGCCGTGCTCGCCTTGTCCAAACTGCCGGTCAATCCGACTCACGCCTTTTTTGAGGAAATGCGCCTCTATTTCGGCCCGGACTGCGCGGAGGCGATGTACAGGAATGGGGTCCATTAGCGTCGTTTAGCAGGATAAAGTAAGTACGAATCGCCTTTTCTCCCAGGTGCAATACGGCGCATCGAGACATACCGGTTTCTGTCAAGGAAAGCGCTCGATGCCCATCAGGCTTTGCGATGGAAAAGGCTGCGGCGGACCAGGGTGGCCCGGACATAGGGTGTCCGGGGCTGTAGGGTGGGCTAAGCACAGCGCAGCCCACCAAACACTTTTCGCAAGCTCCTCATGCCCCCCGGGAAACCGCGAAAGTCCGTGGTTTGGGCTTGGCAATCCCGGCTGGCGGTCCCACCGCCTATTGCGGGGTGACGCAGTTGGAAGGCTCCGAAGAAAGCCCCGTACCGATAACGCTGGTGGCGCTCACCGTGAAAACGTAAGTTACCCCGCCGCCAAGCCCTTTCACCACGATGGGGCTCTTGTAGCCGCTGACCGAGATATGCCCCGGGTGGGTTGTCACCGTGTAGTAAGTGACAGGGCTGCTGCTGGTTTTCGGCGGATCGAAGCTCACGGTCGCCATCCCCTTGCCGGCGGTGGCCGTCACGTTTCTCGGCGGACCGGGCATCAGGGTCGACATGGGAGCACCAATGCCCGGAGCACCGCCGCCCCCGCCTCCAAACCCGAAGGCGGCGGTCGCCGCCAAAAGGACCACGATTACAGCGGTTGCAATAGCTCTGCCGATCATGATATTCCTCCTGTTGCAAAAAGGAAGCGGGAAGCAAGTATGGCGCACCCCCGTCTATACCTGACATATTAATTGCAGATTGACTGCGACACAATCGGTTACAGAGATGAGCACCATCTATTTCGTCGAAACTACCACCGGCGAACAAAGAGATTTTCTTTGCCGCTGGACCGATCGGTTCTTCTCGGAAAGAAAGCGGGTGAGGATCGTGGTCGATTCCATGGCCGCCGCCCAGCTGATCGACCAATTATTGTGGACATTTTCACAGCAGAGTTTCATGCCTCACGCCATTTTCAATCCGAGAGCCGCACGGCCTGAAGAGCCGGTTCTGATCACTCTCGGCCAGTTTCTGGCCGACGGTTTCGAGGCGCTGGTCTGCGACTCTCAGTCCGACCTGGAATTCATGGGCCTTTTTGAAACGACAGTCCATTTCATCCTGGGCGACGACCTCGAGCGCAAACAGCAAAGTCGCGTCCTGTGGCAGCGGGCCCGCGACTCGGGCCTCAATCCGATCCACGTCCCTTATGAGCGCAAACGCTGAGACAGCCGCCGGCGGCACAGGGCCCCGTCGCGTTTCGGCCAATTTCCGCCCCCCCAGCGACCTCCATACAGTTTTTATGACTTGCCCCTTTATTCTCGGAATCGGCCGCCTTTGGCTGAGCCCATGTGAATTTTTGGACTATCGGCCTGGAAAGGCCTTGACATAACACTTTAAGCGGCTAGAATGGCCGCACTGTCGTCAAAGGGCGGCAAATCCCGGCTTCTATTATAAAGTCGATACGGAGGAATGGCCGATATGGGAGTAGTGGCGGATAAACTGAAAGAGCTTCGCGATAGGGAGGCCAAAGTTGTCGGAATGGGCGGCGCCAAGGCGGTTGCCCAGCAACTCGAACGCGGTAAGATGACCGCCCGGGAGCGCCTGAATCATTTCTTCGACCCCGGCAGCTTCCGTGAACTCGATATGTTTATGAAACACCGGGGCACTCTTTTTGGAATCGATAAAGTCGAAATTCCCGCGGACGGGGTTGTGACCGGTTTTGGTAATGTCAATGGACGGCAGGTTTTCGCCTTTGCCCAGGATTTCACCTCCCGGGCCGGTAGCCTCGGCGAAATGCATGCCAAGAAAATCTGCAAGGTCATGGATCTGTCCCTGCGGAGCGGCAAGCCGATCGTCGGTTTTTGCGATTCGGGCGGAGCACGAATCCAGGAAGGGGTAGATGCGCTTTCCGGCTACGGCCAGATCTTCTACCGCAACGCCACCGCTTCGGGGGTCGTTCCCCAGATCTCGGCCATTATGGGTCCCTGCGCCGGCGGCGCGGTATATTCGCCCGCTATGACCGACTTCGTCTATATGGTCAAAGGGACCGGGTTGATGTTCATCACCGGCCCGGACGTCATCAAGTCGGTTCTGGGCGAGGTAGTCACCCAGGAGGAACTGGGCGGGGCCATGACTCACAACAGCAAGAGCGGCGTGGCCCAGTTCGCGGCGGAAAGCGATGCGGACTGCATCGACCAGATAAAGCGGCTGCTCTCCTTTCTGCCGGAAAACAACATGGACGATCCTCCCTGTGTCGATACCGGTGATGATCCGAACAGGTTGTGCCCGGAACTGGACACCATCATCCCCGACGCCACCATGGGCCCCTACGACATGAAAGGCGTCATCCGCTCGATAGTCGACAACGGCGATTTCCTGGAAGTCCACAGCTATTTCGCCCAAAATATCATTGTCGGCTACGCCCGGCTGGACGGAAAAACCATAGGCATTATCGCAAACCAGCCCCAGGTGCTGGCCGGATGCCTGGACATCGACTCCTCGGATAAAGCCTCACGCTTCATTCGCACCTGCGATTGCTTCAACGTGCCGATCCTGACCATTGCCGACGTCCCGGGATATCTGCCGGGCAGGCAGCAGGAATGGGGCGGAATTATCCGGCACGGCGCCAAACTGCTCTGGTGCTACTCCGAGGCCACCGTACCCAAGATCACCCTGACCACCCGCAAGGACTACGGTGGATCTTACCTGGCCATGTGCTCGAGCGATCTGCGGGCCGATTTCAACTTCGCCTGGCCCACGGCCGAAATAGCGGTCATGGGCGCCGAAGGGGCGGCAAACGTCATCTTTCGCCGCGAGATCCAGGAAAGCGCGGACCCGGTCGCCAGGCGCAAGGAAGTGATCGACAACTACCGTAAGGAACTCTACAACCCTTACATCGCGGCATCCAGAGGCTACATCGACGGCGTGATAATGCCCTCCGAAACCAGGGTGCGGTTGATCGACGCATTCCGGGTGATCGGCAACAAGCGCCAGGCGCTTCCGCCGAAAAAGCACGGCAATATTCCGCAATAACCGAAAGATAAAGATTTTCGAAAGCCTCGAGCGAGGCGCAGACAGGAGGGATGAATGGTCAAAATTCATCCCTCCTGCAATTTTCTAGGGGCGCCTCACCCCAGAACCTCGGATTTTTCGCCCCTGGAAAAATTCTTCTTACCGGCCATGATGCTTCCCTTTCGACCGGTCTTTTCTCTATTCAAGGCTGAAACGATACACTGCCTGTTTTTCAAATGGTCCTGCGCCGCTTCGAAACTGGGGATGGTCATCCCGATCAGTTCCCTCACTTCCTCATTGGGGCAGTTCATCGCATCTTCGGGCTGACAGAGAAGGCAGGCGACGATTATTTTGAATGAATCATCGGGTACGCTCAAGGATTGACAATCGACAATCAGTTCACAAAGCCTGAAGAACAGATCCGAGGCGTGTTCGATTTCCTGAAGCTCCCTCGAATAATTTTGCACTTCGGCAAAAACCATGCTTTTGAATTCGACTCCCATAGAGGAATGGGCGCCGGACAGCATTTCCATGATCTTTTCCCTGAAATGATCGTCACGGCTCGGGTCAGTTTCCATTTTTCCTCCATAAGGCGGTGGGCGGCGACTGGATGCCGCGATGCGCCCCAGATCCAATTAATTATTCATTAATAATGTCCGGGAATAACGATGTCCATGGGGAGAAGATTCGGAAAGTGATGAAGCCGAAAAGCAGGTGGACGCTTTTCATAAACGCGCCGCCTAGTCAATTGTCTGAGGATCGGCAGACTTTTACCGGAGGGGAAGCCGCTCCTTCAGTTTTTCATGCGGGCAGGAGGGCTTTTGACTCTAAAAGTCAGGGTCGAAAAGCTCCCGGTCTGAGTGGCCCCTACCATGGGCAGGCGGTATTTTCTCTTGATCCGGCTCTGATTCCGGCTTTACCTCCTGTGGTGGTTGCTCCTCTTGTGGTGGCTGCATCTCTTGTGGTGGCTGCATTTCCTGCTGTGGCTCCTGAGGTGGCTGCTCCTCCTGCTGTGGTTGGATCTCTTGTGGTGGCTGCTCCTCTTTTTTCTTCGAGCCCCCATTGATTATCTCGCCGGGCGTTCCAACCTGTGCCCAATTGTACACGGCGACGGCGTTTTCAAATATCAGGCGGATGCATCCGTGAGAGGCCGCATAACCCGGAAGAATACCGGCGTGGAGGTAGTAGCCTGCAAAGAGTCTCAATGCATAGGGCATCCAGGCATTGTCGTATTCCTTTGAAAAATGGTCCTTTTCCTTGGACATTATGACAAACTTTCTGGCGGGAGTTCCCTTGGTCCCGGAGGCAATCGGGAACTGCCGGGTCAAAATGCCGTTCTCATAGAGCCCCAGGCACTGCTTGTCGAGGTTGATCAGGATGAATTTGGGCAGCGTGGAAATGTTTTTCAGCCGTTCGGGAAGAATCTGCGGCCGTATGGAGAAATCGAGCGGGACATAGATGGAGGCTTCGTTTGTGCTCAGGTTATCTGTCGCGCCCACCACCGCCATGAACTCCAACCGGTTTATGAGGGCGATTCGCTGGCGGTAGAACTTGAAGTCACGATCGAAATAGGGCACAAAACGGCAAAAATAGCTGATCGACTGCCCTTTTTTTAGAATTATTTTCAAGCAGGGCACGCCATCCACCTCGACGACCTTGCCGTCAGTGTGAAATCTCAAAAGTTGGGAATAAAGAGTGTAGTCGATATCGGCGCCATTTACGATACCGGTCGAAAAAAAACCGCCCAGGGCGGTTCCGATTACCCAAAGCAGAAGTGCTCTTTTTAGAACTTTTTTCATCTTTTACCGATTCGTCCAAACACCACAACTGGGTGAATCTCTTTCATTTAAGCCAACCAAAACGACGTACGCAACCCGACCTTTACCAATATTTTTAAAACCCTTCCAGACTTTAAAATGGCCAATCGCCTCACCTGGAGCGAAAAAGCGGCAACCTGACCAGCTCCGCCTATTTTAATCATGCTTCCGGGGAGCTGCGGGAAAGAAAAATCAGTAAGGACTTACACCGTGGATTTGGGGTCTGGCACGTGGGAAGTCTCGCCCGCCGCCTTCCTGAATTTGAGACCATAACTTTGAAAGACTTCCAGCGCGGCTTCATGGACTTTCTGCTGATGCTCCCGGGGGCAGAAAACATGGCCTCTCCACTTGTGTTTCTGAAAAAGGTCGCTCCAGTAATGGAGAGGGAATAGATCGCTCGCTTTGCGCAAAGTCCCAGCGGCCGTACGCACCAAAGTTCTGTCCGCTTCCCCGAAGGAGGGATCCGAGGGCAGATCAATCCAGATATCCCCGACGCCGATTTCGTTTTCCAGCCCGGCCGCCGCCAAGATCTCTTTGGCCAGAGTCCGCTTCGCCCTGTAAGTCGATGCCCCCGGCTGATTGAGCTTGCGCAACTGCATGAATTCCTCATGGCGCTCAGCGGCAACAGTATCATTGCTGATGGTCAAGGCCCTCACGAAGAATCGACGATACCTGATATCGTGCAGCATCTTGTGGAAAGGGTCTTCTTTTTTGCGTCGCAAGGCCTCGGAGAAAAACACCTCATCGGTCAGCCACAGATAATCCGTGGCGCGATTGAGATCCAAGCGACGATCGGAAACATTGAAACAGACTCTTTCAGGGTCGCTTTTGGCGCTTTCGATGATAGACTGAAACATTTTTTCGGCGGCCCTGACCTTGGGATGGTGATAAACGATAGCAAAAAGGTTTATTTTACTGAACAAAATCTGTTCCAGGGGCGTAACGCCGGCCTGATGAAGCGTCAGGACCTCATCGCCATTTTCCGCTTCGTTCACTTTGCAGGAGGCCCAGAGCCGGTCTAGGTCCAGCCCGACCGGAAGCCCGCTATAATGGGCATCCCTGAAAATGTAATCGAGCTTATCGGCATCGAAAGGCCCGTTGATCACCTGCGTCTCGAAGTGCATCTTTTTTCCGGACCGTTCGGAAGGCTTCCCGAGTATCCAGTTGGCGGCCTTTTCGATGTCGAGTTCGATGTCGTATTCTTTTTCAATTTCCTCGATGAGTTCCTTGACCGGCGCGGACCTCAAAATCAACGAACTGAAGGTTTCGTGGGGATGGGCTCTGGCCAGTTCACCGGTTTCCCAAAAGGCGACCATGTCCGAACACGCCCCGTAGAGTTCCTCGGTGATATGGCTGAAGCAGGAATGTCCGCAATCGTGGAAAAGGGCGGCAAGTCTCAGGTTTCGTACGGTTTTGAATTCAAACTTGGGCCTGTCGGCGGGGTAGTGTGCATTTACGGCGTCGATCAGCCTTCGGGTCTGTTGCATGACGCCCAGGGTATGTTCGAATCTGCTGTGGTTGCATCCCGGAAAAACATAGAAAACAAGGGAAGTCTGATGAATTTGGCGAAGTCTTTGAAACAGGGGCAGGTCGAGCAGGGCGACTTCCCACGGCTCAAGTTTGATCGTTCCCCAGAGGGGATCGTGGATAATCTTGGGCTCTTTTGGGAACTGTCCCCGATACCGGGGGTTGGCCACGAATTCTTCCGCGAATTCACCTATGCCCTTGTGGAAGCCTTCCAGGAGATCGGAGGATGGAGCGGAGGCCATTATCAATTCCCGGTGGTGAGGCAGTCAATCTCTTGGGCTACCGCGTCTATTTCGTCCTCGTCTATTCCGGCATCTCTCAAGAGATCTTTGGAGAACTTTTTGTAACAGCTCACCAGTGGGTCTTCGAACCGGTAATACCGCGGCGCCGGGCTGCGGCGGGAAATCAGGCCCGCAGCGTCCAGGTTGGACAACGCCTGGTCCAATTGAGAACTCTCGGGGAAAAGCTCGCGATCTCTAAAGGAGAACAGGGCCATCACCCCGGGATGTCTTTCCCGCACTCGGTAAAAAACCCGATGCAGGGTCTCCCTGTCGGCGGTCACCTTATCACGCTGGTCCAGCTTGAGATGGTAGAATATTCCTACCAGAATGTCCTCCGCGGTCACGGGCATCCGCATGGATTATCCTCCATCGCGCCGACGAAACGGTTATGGCTACCTTTTAGACGCGCCAACCATCTGTTTTTGGCGATAAGCCCATAGCGGTGCCATAGCATGGGGACCAGAGGCTGTCAACGCAAAAGACATGGCGCAAAAGAGGGGCCACACACAGGGGAAAACGACAGTTTAAGCGGCGCATTCGCAGGTCGAACACGGTTTGCTCCTCCCCTCTTCGCGGCCGGGAACCTGGCCCGCGAGGCCCGGTTCCCTCTTGCCCGCTCCGGTGATTACCTTTTTTTGGTTTGAAGCAGCTTCAGGTCTTTAGACCATTCCCGACTCCCATTTTTGGTAAGGGGTCGGGGAAAAGAGAGAGCAGCGCCCCTTGGCCTGGCAACCAAATGCTGGTGGAATTTTCTACTTCGAATAGTAAACATCTCGTGATTCTCCTTCGGTAACGTACAGGATCATGCCCTTCTCCATCACATCTCCCTCTTTTGAGTGTTTGCAGCCGAGTACATTGACGCCGCAGCGTCGAAGCGATCAGGTCGAGAGCCATCCTTTTGACCAAAAAAAATCCCTAGAGCTAAATAGCCCTAAGGATCGCACCCTGGTTCACTTGGTCCTTATGGTGGCTGCCCGATATTTCCACGTACGGGTACGCCCAACGGCATCAGGCAGGTCTTCTGGCTCACGGATCGTCCTACTCTCCGAACCTTCCCTTCTCGCCAGGCGAAAAAGTGGCTAAATCGGATTTCGTCCCCGTTTACAGCGGCGGGACCGCTCCCGAATTTCACGGGATTCCCTATTAAACTGGTCGTGTACCTGATGCTGAAATTGTACTCCATTCAATAGGGGGCTTTCAAACGGGTGTCAAGCAGAAACCATATTGGGACAAATCACTTTCATCGAGGCGCAAAAGATCATTTCACAATCCCGTTGCCACGATAACCCCCCTGTGCGCCAGGTAGAGCAGAAAAGAAATCAGTTGTTCTGAACCGGTCTCGGGGACCTTGGCCAGAATGGCTTTGATATTCCTGTGCCCATCGACTCTGCGCAATAACTTCAACTGGCCGGGGCTCACCGGGATGGGCATATTTACCGGATCGACCAGATAGTCCCGCATGGTCGCCGAGGCCGCCCACTCACGCTCCAATTGGTCCGCCCGGCCCTCTTCAACCGGAAATGGGCTGGAGTAGACGGTGCAGGGCAGGTTTCGACGCGGAACAAGCAATTTGAATTTAGCTGTTCCCGCCTGCAAGCTGTTTCCCAGAATTGCGCCCAATCTGCCCAGACGCTTTTTCTCCTCCTGCCTCAGCCGTTTTAGAACGTCGGGCCCCAGCCTGAAATAGAGAAAGCCGTGATTGGTGGACAAAGCCCCGACGTAGGGATAGTCGTTTATGGCATACTCGTCTTCAAGACTGCTCAACCTTTCGTAGAGATAATTAACGGAGCGAGCCGACATGCGGCTCTCCGATCTCCAGACGGGTTCGGGGGTTCTCAGGGGGTTTTGTTCCAGTGAAATGGAACTTATGCCGTACTGGTGCGGATTCTCATAGAGTTTTGAACCGGGCAGCACCATTAGAAGCCCGATGACATAGTACGATATGCGGTCCACATTCTCAGCGATGAACCGAACGGTCAACTCGCCGTCTTCTCGCGTTTCTCCCGGAAAGCCGAAAATCCCCATTGCCTCGGTGGCTATGCCGGCGTCGTAGAAGTTCTTCATTACCTGCCGCACGGTTTGAACTTCATAGCCTTTGTCCATAGCGTCCAGGGTCTTCTGGCACCCGCTTTCAAAGCCGATGGCCACGCAGTTTAAACCCGCCAGGGCCATCTGCCGGCAAAGTTCTTCCGTAAAGGCCTTTTCCGCCCTCAGATCGGTGTTCCAGATGAATTTGAGGCCTTTATCCAAAAGAGCCTGGCTGAACCGCTTGAGGTAGCCCGGATCGATGGCGTCGTTACTGAAGTTGAAATGGTTGGAGCCGTATCTGTCCGCCAGCATGGACATTTCCGCCAAGGCTTTTTCAACCGGCACCGCCTGATATCGTCTTATACCGTGATCTCCGTAGCGGTTTTGGCAAAAAGCGCACCGGCCCCAATAGCATCCCCTGCTGATGCAATAAGGAAGAACGGGTTGGGGGGTGAGATAGGCCCCCAGGTCGAGGTCCGAGTAATCCGGAGGAGGCAGATCGGCCGGATCGGCGTACACCAGCGTGCTGAATCGGCGTATGGCGGAGGAAGGCCGATCGAGGTAAATAAGGTTGGATACGTTTTGGAGTTCCCGGCCGTTTACAACACGGTCCAGCAGTTCGCAAAACGGCCCTTCCCCCTCGCCGCACACCACGGAATCAGCGCAGGTAAAGACCCCCGCCAGCCGGGCGTCATTCATGAGGAGGACCCACTGCGACAGGTACGCCCCTCCCAGGACGACGTGAACTTCCGGAAACCGCTGCTTAAGCATCCTGCCCAGCACCAGGGCCTGCACGGACTGAGAGGGAAAAACCATCGATATGCCCACGACCCGCGGATTTTTTGCGGCGATATAGGGGAAGACAACCTCTTCGTAGTATTCGATATAGGGATTGACCTCCCTCGCGCAGTGCGCCATGACATTTTCAAAGCTGCCCGATTCCCGCACCGTCGGGTATTCGGACGAGGTCACCCGCGTCGGGAAATGAACCGCCGAGAGCAGCCTGTAGAAGGCCTCCACAAGAAGGCACGCCTTCTTGTACCGCCGATAATCGTAGAACTTCTCCCTGTTTTTCAGCACCGCCATGGAATCGCGGACCAGGTCGGGACTCTGCTCCAGCCCCACCGCCGATACCAGCAGCGTGTAGCGGTGCAGCTCGGCGCTGTTTAGAGTCGACTTGCCTTCCAGTTCCTTTCGAAGACTGCCGGCCTTTCGCAGCAGGCAATCGATTCGACCTCTTTCTGTCAGAAAGCCCAGGGCTTCGATTCCAAGGTCTTTTATCGATACGGCGAATCCGGCCCGTGAGGCCGATGCCTTGAGATAGGCCAGCGCCGGGTATGGGCCTGTGAGGTCCCCGGGCGGAGGCTGCAGCAATATGGCGTGGACCTTTCGACCCTCACGCTCCGCTCCCGGGGATGCACCTCGCTCTGTGCTTTCAGTCTTTCCGCTCTCGCGGTATCTTTTAGTGCACATATCCTGATTCGATCTTCCGCAGGTTTCGTATAAGTTCGGCCAAAGGCGACTTCCTCAAGGCCTCCCGGTGGACGACGCGGTAGGAAGGGTTATTGAACTTCCTGTACGCCGGCGAGTGGCTCAACACCGGAATGGCGCCCATGCTTTTGGCCAGCAGGTTTATTTCCCGCAGGAAGGCTTCGACCACCTTTTCCGAAAATGAGAACACGATTCCCCCCGCCCTGAGCTCCCCGAATCTGTTCAAATCCCGAAATGATTCGAGAGCGAAAAAAAATTCGGCCGGACTCTGTGTTGCAATTGCGGTCGACTGCAGGCAAACCTGGACCAAAAGCCGGCATACTTCTTCCTCCCGGCCGGAAAAGAGCAACCGCAGGGGCCGCAGATTCACTCTCAAAAGAGCGCCGTCCGCGGAGAGGCTTTCCAGCAGTTTCTCCGTGGAAGTGGAAACGGTTTGAGGCCTCATCATTTCCTCGATCAGACGGCCTCTGAAATCGTCCTCGTTCGTTATGTCGTGGCCAACACCAAAGGCCCCCTGGTGGAGGCACTTGTAAATGTCCGAAACGCCATGGGCCAGGGGTTCCACCGGTTTATCCGGGCATACCGAATGATGTCCCACCTCGTGAAGCTCGTATTGGAGAACCAGGACCTCCCTTACGCCGTCTCGGTAACGCTGCTGTGGAGACAATTCGACTCTGTTCATGAAATCACCGCGGGTTCAATCGCACTGTTCGATAAATCGGGCGACACTGGCCAGCAAAGCGCTGTCGCGGGCCTCGAAAGGGTCCTTTAAATCCGCTTTGAGACTGTTTACCAGCCGTTTTTGCCTCTCGAAAGGATGAGCGCCCGGGCCTTGCCCTCTGGCGACGATCTTGATCGATTCCCAGTTTTCGACAATCACGTCCACATTTCTTCCCGAGGCTTCGCGGATGATCTTTCCTCGCATCCAGGCTCTGGTGTCTTCCGGGGGCTCGGTCAGAGCCAGGCAAATTTTTTCCTCGTCCACCACCCGGTCAACGATTCGCAGGGATTGGCAAGCGTCGAAAAGCCCTGTTTCCGGGTCCAGATCATGGTACCTGAAGTCGAGATGGCGCAGGTTCGGATCGGTCCAGCTCAACCCATTTGTTTCCCGGGCGCGGTTTAAAAGCCATAGCTTGATAACCCAGTCGAGTTTTGAGCCCAGTCTGCCCGGATCCTCTTCTATGACCCCGGTCCGGGGGGATATCCTCAGAGTGCTCAGCCCCACCAGGGTGCTTTCCCACAGATCCAGGACGGCCTTTTCTTCCGCGGAACCATGTAAGGCAAAAAACCTTTGAGCCTTTTCCAGGTACATGGCCTGAATGTCCAGGGCCGTATAGCGGCCGGCTCTTCCATCCACCCGGCACCCGCCCCACGGACTACGCGAAATGGCCTTGAGGGCCTCCACGGGTTTGGAATAGAGGGGAATCTCTTCGAGACAATCCTCCTCGAGGATTCTCAATACAAGAGAGGTAACACCCACCTTGAGCTGGATAGCGTATTCGGACAGGTTCGAATCACCCAGAATCACATGAAGGCGGACGTTTTGGCCCCCGTAAGCGATTTCCCGCTTCCTGGTGTTGATAATGCCTCTGGTCTCGCGGGTTCTGTCGCTAAAGACATTTTCGAAGAAATCGGCGCGCTGGGATATGGCGTAAGGAAAACAGTCGGGTGGCTCGACGCCCGGCGTGGCCGGGCCCAGCAACTTACCCGCCCCGGCAAAAATCTGCCTGGTGAGCAGAAACGGGATTATTCTGCCGATTTCCCGCATGGCCAACGGCGTTACGAGATAGTTTTCATGGCTTCCGTAAGTGTTTCCATGGGGGTCGAGATTGTTTTTGAAACCATGAAGCCTGCCGGGAATATTCTTTTGAGCCATGAGGAGCCTGGCGCCCTCCACCAGGCGGCGCACCAGTCTGTCCCCGGCCTTTTCATGAGCCACAAGAGCCTTTACACTCCTGCATTCGGGGGTGGCGTATTCGGGGTGACTGCCCCGGTCGATGTAAAAGCGGCCGCCGTTGCCCAGGAATTCGCCGGCCGCCGGAAGGCCCGCCGACGCGAGCGCACAGACCAGCAAAGAGGACATTCGTTCGAGATTTTCGCGCAATGTCCCGCCTCTCGCCCCACCGCTCCCTTTTTTTGCGCGGGAGGGCAGGGACAAGCGCTGATGGACGAGCCCATACTCGCACTCGGTTCCCAAAATCCTTTCCTCCAAAGCGCCACCTCCTTGAAAAGGCGAAGGTCAAAAGAGCGGGGAGCTTGGGGGACATGAGCCCCCCACAATGTTGTTGAGTCAAGAAATCCCGAGCTTTTCCCGCTGATCTGCGACCCCTCACGGGGTCGTCTCCTTCTTTTTCGTTCGTTTCCGGGGGTATCGGCCTGACGGCCTCAACCCCCGGCTAATGGCTTTGATCCCTGCGGGATCACGATCACTGCTAAAAGAGCCGCACCGATTCCTGTTCTAAAAGAGCCGCACCGATTCCAGTTGGGTCGCTTATCTCAACAACATTGATGTCCCCCCCCCGCTCTTTTCACCTCGCCGTGGGCGCAACTTGGTCTTACTCCCCTTCCACCTGTTTGAACTCTTCCAGGAATTCTTCGCCGGCCTCTCTAAGTACTCCCTCGATGAAATCATCGAGCTGCTTCAACTTCTTTTTCTTCTCCGCCGCAGCATCGGGAGAAGCGGATTCGTCATCCCTGGAGCTCTTCTTCTTTTTTTTGAGCCGAACTTGTTGGGATTCGACCATCGGGTATCCTTCCGAACCGAGAGGTTTTAAAACCCTAAGAATTCAGCTTGGCCAACATGTCCAGCAGTTCTTTCGAATTGGCCGCCTGGTCGAAGATCTGCTGAAAACGTTCGCGCGTTCCTTTGAGAGGATTGAGCAGGGGCACCATACGGTGGATGTCCCCGTGGTCAAAACCGACCACCTCCCAGTTTATGAGGTAGACCTCTTGGGGAAACTTCCGCAGGCACTTGCCCCTGAACCAGGCCCTGGTGGCGGCGGGCGGCTCGTCGACATAAGCGGCGGTCTCTTCGGCCCGCAGGATGGTCTCGGTGAGTCCCTGCCGCTGGAGCGAGTAGAATATGCTCTTGCCCCTGTCGATGTTGTGGTACTCGAGATCGAGCACTTTGAGTTGCGGATGGTCCCAGGAGAGGCTTTTCCTTCGCCGGTAACGGGTTAACAGCCAAAGCTTCAGGACCCAGTCCAGTTTTCGGCTCATATCGCGCGGATCGTCTTCCAGGTCCATGTCCGGGGACATTTTGAGCTCTGCGAGTCCGTCCAGGACATTGGTCCAGGCCTCCAAAATGGAATCGACTTGCGGGACGTGCGCAACGTCGCGCCGCAAGCGATATTCCAGGGCAAGGTCGAGGAACCTGCGCTGGAGGTCCAGGGCGGTGGTCTTTTTTCCGTCGGCAAGCTCAAGTTCGCAGTCAAACCTGGCGGAAACCCGCTTTACAGCCTGGACAGGGTCCTTCAGGCTGAAATTGTCGGTGATGAAGCCATCTTCCATCATCTGCAAAACGATCTGGGTGGCCCCTATTTTCAGGATGGAAGCAAACTCGCTCATATTGGAATCACCCAGGATCAGATGCAGCCTTCGAAATCTTTTCGGGTCGGCATGATGTTCCTGCCTGGTATTGATTATGGGCCGTTTGAACATGGTATCCAGGCCGAACAGGGACTCCATGAAGTCGGCTCGCTGGGAGATCTGGAAGGAAGTGCCCGGTTTTCCCGAACCGGCGAATACCTGGCGGGTGACAAGATAAGGAATCAGCGTTCTTTGGGCCTTTGCCGGATCGTCGACGAAATATTCCTGGTGAACTCCGGCGTCCAGAAGATAGTTTTCGTGGCATCCGTAACTCTGTCCCTGGTGATCCACGTTATTTTTAAAAAGATCGACAGTCACGGGGTGGAAGGCTTCCTTTGCCAGCTCCAGCGCGGAGGCCAATATAAGTTCCCCGGCTTTGTCGCAGGCCGCGGCCTCTCTAGCGCCCAGGCACTCGGGGGTGCTGTACTCGGGGTGGGCGTGGTCGGTGTAGAGTCTTGCCCCATTGGGCAGGGCCGCATTGATCAGAAGGTTATCCTCTTTTCTGGTGATATCGCGCCCCGATTTCCTGGAAAACAGCTCTCCCCGTATGTCCTGGAAAGGGGTCTCGTGGTCGTAGTCCCACAGTGTCTCGATCCCCGGCCCTCTGAGGCCCGCTTTGCGCGCATAACCATTGACCAGCATACAGGATGCGTGGAAAGCCGAAAGATCGTCTCCTCCCTTTATGGTTATGGCATATTCCTGTTCTATTCCGACGACTTTGGGAATACTCATTCCAACGCTTCCCCCGGCTCGATCACTTCCCCGTGCTTTTGCACGCACCTGTCCCGGCCGCCCGCAAGCGAGCAAATCCGCACCACCCGCTCGCCCCCTTTTCCGATAATCCGGTACCATTCCGCCGGGTTTGTGTTGCTCGGCAGATCCTCGTTTTCCCGAAACTCCTGCCTCAGGCCCCTCAACAGGTGATCGAGGCGGATTCCCTTTTTCCCGTGGTCCACGAGCTCCTTTACCGCCAGAAACTTCGCGCGCCGCACTATGTTTTCTATGATCGCGCCGCTGGCGAAATCCTGCACATAGAGGACCCTGTTGGTCCCGTTGGCATAGGTAATCTCCATCAGTTCATTTTCCGGCCCGGCGGCATACATCGTGTCCACCACGAGTTCGATCATATCCCTCACGGCCTGCGTTTTGCTTGCGAAGGCCTTCAGACCGGCAGGATCGAGGGGAAGCTCCTCGGTGAGGTACTTCGAGAAAATTTCCACCGCCGCCTCCTTGTCCGGCCGAGGTATGCGCACCTTCCGATCCAGGCGCCCGGGCCTCAGTATGGCGGGGTCGATGAGGTCTTCGCGGTTTGTCGCCCCGATGACCACGACGTTTTCCAGGACTTCCAGTCCGTCCAGCTCGGCCAGAAACTGGGGCACTATGGTGGCTTCCATGTCGGAAGAAACCCCCGAGCCCCTCACGCGGAACAGGGAATCCATCTCGTCGAAAAAGACGATCACCGGGGTCTTGTAGGTAGCGTGATTTCTGGCCCTGGCAAACAAGTCTCTGATGGCCTGCTCGGTTTCGCCCACGAATTTATTGAGAAGTTCCGGTCCTTTTACATTGAGGAAGTAGCTCTCACCTCTTTCTCCGGTCATTTCCTCTATGCGTTTGGTCAGGCTGCTGGCCACGGCCTTGGCGATCAGGGTTTTGCCGCACCCCGGCGGTCCGTAGAGCAGTATTCCCTTGGGCGGGGCCAACCGGAATTCCCTGAAGTAGTCGGGATAGAGGTGGGGCAATTCGACGGCGTCCCTTATGGCCTGGATGGCGTCGCACAGGCCTCCTATGTCTTCATAGGCTATATCGGGGACCTTCTCCAGCACCAGGCTGTCCACACTGCTTTTGGGAAGCAGGCTGTAGACGAACAGGGAATCCGGATCGTATTCCACATTGTCCCCCGCCAGGATTTTCTTTCCCAGGAGAGGGTCGGCCCTGCTCACGACCAAAGAATCGTCGCCCGCGGTCCTTATGAGAAGTTTATCTTCGCTGAGCACCTGCTGGACGGTCCCGAGGCTTCCACTAACCAGGTCGAAGCCCCTGGCGGCGATGACGTTCAATTCATTGTTTAGAAGCAGCAGCTCGCCTTTTCGCAAATTGCCGGCCGAAGGATCATTCTGCCTCCTGGAATCGAGTATGGCGTGAAAGGTCTTTACAGCCGGTTGGCTCCCCGCGGGTTCTTCCCTTTCGATCCGGGCTTCGTAGAGCCTGCCGTGATGCTTGATAATGGCGGTCCGAACGTCATGTCCATAGCGTACGAACACTCCAAAGGGCAGGGCCTTGTCTTTTTCTTCGTCGGGTTTGGGCATGAACTTGCGGATCTGCTCGCGGGAAGCGTGAAGCGCCTGGGCAAGGGCCAAACGCTTGGCTTCCGACTCCCTCATTTTTTCCGCGAGGCTTTGGTCGTCTTCGGGCTGCCCGACAGGTCCCATTTCCGATGCTTCCCGGACAATACTATCCACCACAGCCTTGCGGGATTTTGCGGAGGGTTTGCCGGATTTTTTCCTATTCTCTGGTCCCATGGCCGTCCTTCAGCATAAAAAGGGCGGAGGCGCCGGAGTGTGTGTTGGCGCCGTGCCGGCCCTCCTATTTCACACTTTACCGCGACACCGCGGTCACTGTTTCTTCCTGCCCTTCGAGCCATAACGCTCTTTTGTGAGCGTATCGAACTCCCGCCTGTGCTTGAGCCAGGCAATGGCTTCCTCCCGGCTGAATTTTCGATTCTGGCTGACCAGATCGATAACGGAGCCGCCTAGGTCCCGGCATGTCTTGCAAAAAAAGCTGTTCCGAGCCGTATTGAAAAACAGGGTCATCTCTTCACCCGGCGGGTGGCGCCGGCCTTCGTTAAAGCAAAGTCCCATATTGCCCCGAACCTTAATGCCCAGTTCGATAGCCACCTGAATAATGGGACTGGTACGCTCCAATTCCCGCACTTCGATTTCGTTTTCCCGCACTTCGATCTCGTTCATTGCTCGTCTCATTCGGCGGTGGTCGGATCGATCGTCGTCTTTATCTCTGCCACCACATTTGCCGGGAAACCGCCTTGCCGGGCGTGCTCGCGCACCATCTCGGCATTTGGCGCTATATAGACGCAATAGACCTTGTCGGCGGTAACATAACTCTGGACCCATTGGATTTGCGGTCCCATCCCGGCCAGTATTCCACAGGATTTCTGTGAGATGGCCTGAAGTTCCTGCGCAGACAGCTTGCCCGCGCCCGGGATTTCACGTTCGATCAAGTACTTTGGCATGACTTATCTCCATCTGTTCGGTTGATGATACGTGTTTGCCGTTCACCGCCTAGTGCAACCGGGAGGTCTTCTTTCCCAGCTCTTCAATTCTGGTATGGATCGCCTGGGCATCGGGAGGATCAAGCGTCAGTGAGAGGTATTTTTCCATATCTCTGACGGCAAGATCGAAAGCCCCCATTCCTTCGTAGATATATCCACGCATCTTGTACTCGTCGGCCGCATGGGGATCGAGCGCCACAATCCATTCGATGATCTGAAAGCTCTTGATGCCTTCACTCCTGTGAGTGTAAATGCCTCTTAGATTCCTGAGGAGTCGAACGAGCATCCGCTTTGGCGGCGCCGGGTCCAACAAGCGGGGGCCAAACGGTTTGAACCCGCCATGTTGCACGGCCACCCTTCGGCGACATTCCTCCTCGTCAAGAACGACTCCACAGTGGAAAGGATCTACAAGACACCGTCGGCCGCCGGAATAAAGGCCGGCGATGAAGTGCCCCGGCATGCCTATGCCTCGGACGCTCAGGCCGGCTCTTCGCCCAACTTCCATGTACACCAGGCAAAGAGAGATCGGGCTCCCGGTTCTTCTGTCCAGCACGCGGTTCAGATAACTGTTGTCCGGATCGTAATAGTCTTTGGAATTTCCTCTGAACCCTTCTTCCTCGCAAAGCAGACGCGCCATCATTTGAGCAATCCGCCCCGCATCGCCAAGGCCTTCGGTCATCGCCCTCAACCGTCTCCCGAGTTCTTCCAGTTCAGCCAGGTAGAACGGTTCGTCGAGGTCGGGATAAGCCAGGCGGGAGATGAGCAGCGCGGCATGGACCAAATCGATCCGATCCTCCGGACACATGGTCGCTGAGAGAAACTGCTCATTTAGCGATGCAAAATGATCGGTCAAAACCATGTCCTATCCAAGGCCAAGCAGTTGTGACGCATTCAGGCCGAGAACCTTCCGTTTTTCTTTTTCGGTGAGAAGGGTGTTGGCCTTGAGCGCCCCTACCAGGTACGCCAGACTGAGACCGGCGCTTTTCGGCAGAGGATAGTCGGTTGCAAATAGCACTCTGCCAAAGCCCATCGTCTTCCGGATTTCCTTTACGACCACTTCGCGATTGAGAAGCCAGTCCACCGCGGCGAGGTCCGCGTAGACATTCCTGTATTTTTTCCCCAACTGGAGCACTTCATGCAGCCATATGCCCGGGATGTATTGACTGTAAGACCCGAAGTGGGCAAAGACCACAGGTACGGACGGGTACTTCTTGAGGTGCGACTCCCAGAGGCCGGGGTGCGCGTACTGACTGATTTCCGGGACCTCGAAGGGGCCGGGGCCGCACCCGCTGTGCGAAAGAATAATGGCGCCGCTGTCGGCGCAATACTGAAACAGCAAATCCACGTTTTCGTTTTCCGCGGCATTGAAAAACTGGGAGTAGGGCAGCAATTTGATGCCCCGCAGTTTGAGCCGCCCTATTTCTTCCAGCTTCTCTTCCACATAGTCTCTGCCCCTGGACAGGTTCACGGAGCCAAAACCTATCAGCGCTTCCGGATAATCGGCCACCCAGTCGGCCACGTCCCGGTTTTCGACATGAGTTGGAGAATACAAGCTGGCTTTGATCTGGAGCAGCATTCTTTCAAAGGGAACGGCCCGGGACCGGGGACTCCGGGAATAAGCACTTTTGAGATGCTCCTTTATCTCGGGGCGGTCCACATCGGAGGGGTCCGTATCCGTGGCCAGAATGACCCCATGGGTGACGCCGGCCTCGCGCATATCCGCAAAGAATCGCAGATCGGGAGACTTCGGATGAATGTGAAAATCCACAACGGGAAAAAGGCTCTTTGCCCCAGGGTCCTCCGGATTTTCGAGTTCCCCCCCGGGCAACTCCATCTCTTTGTGCCTGAACGCCCCCTTCCCTTTGACCACCACATAGCCTTCGACCTGACACGGATTGTGCAACGCCTGGAGGGCCATCGTAATACGGTGTTTGATCCGGAAGTCGGTGGCCCCGAAAAGATGCGGATGGAGCCTTCGAATCAAGTCCTGCCGATCCTCTTCGTCGTTTATGCGGAAAATGTCTCTTACCACCCGCCAGCGGACCTCGGGCGGGTCGTTTACCAGGGCCTCCACAATCTGCTCTTTGTCCTGGAGCGGCGGAAATCCCGCATAGGATGGATGCTCTTTCATACTCTCCCACCAATCCGGAGAGCGGCACGGTCCCCGGACCGCGCCGCCACGGCGATTAACGTTTTCCTATCTGGCAATCGGGCCCACGGGAAGGACCGAGCGGCCATAAAGCGCGCCCAGCAATCCGGCCGCGGAGATATAAAGCGCCAGGAGCCCGTAGACCATTCCCACATATCCCGCCAGTTTCACCAGCGCCGGATTTCCTGCCAGACCGAGATCCAGCAGTACGAACACGGCAAGCAGAAGTATCAGTGTAAGTATCACGGCTTTATTGGTTACAAAGGAGGCGGCGAGAACGTAGACGGTAAATATAGTATACGCCACCAGGAAAACGAGGAGAGTATTGACGTCCAGCTCATATATCCGTAACGCCACTCCCAGGTTGATCAGACCGTAGACTACCCAGAACATTCCATAAATGCCAAATACCAGACCTGTAAAAAGCTCGTTTTTCTTGAAACCGTTCAAACAGGCAAAAAAATGAACCAGTCCGGTAATCAGGGCCAGCGGTATGATAACACCGACGGCTTTCGGACCGATAAGGCCGGCGTTTAGAAAGCTCAAGGTAAAAAGGGCAATGCCGAAACTAGCCAGGCCCACCGTGGATGGATCGGCAACTGCTTGATTTACAACGTGTATGCTTGTTTGTTCCGCCATCTGTCTTATCCCCCCAAAAGAGTTTTCTGTCTGAACCATACTTTTGCAAATGAGTTAGACTCCGTTGATACCCCCTGCTCATGGCAGACATTCGCCTTTATCCACCCCCTTTGACTGTTGAATCGGGCAACCAGGGCCCGTTACACGGTACTGATAGAGCCTCCGGGTTCCAGGGATTTTCAGCGCACCGCGGTTGCCTCAGCGAACGGGGCGGCCCGGACGCGCAGTGTCCGGGAGGGACCGCGGGGAAGTTTTCAGCAGATATCCGGATGATCGGGAGAAACGAATCAATCAACGGGGAGAACGCCCGGGAGCATGATTGAGCAGCGCAGTGCGAGACCTGAAACCGGTAAAAGCTTGAGCAAATTGCATACCAACCACATCACAAGTGCTTTGCGTAAATCTACGGAACGGCCTCTCATCTATGTTTACGGCATGCCACAAGCAGGAGCGCGCCGCCGGGGCGCCTCCAACTGCAGTAAAACAAAGTGCGCCCTCCGCGGCGCAAAGTGAGGAAATTAGCCGCACCGGTTGTCCAAATCGCTGCCCCACCAGACCCCACAACTCACTTTAAAGAGAAAACTCAGGATGTTACCTGCCGAATGCGCCCGCCTCGTGAGGCCATTCGCCTCATGGGGCCTTCGGTGGTTAAAGCTTCTATCCTCCGTCAGCCGACCGGAGTCCAGAGGATGAGGCGGTCTTTAAGGTGGTGGCATGCATGTTGCTGCCTCAGCGAAGTTCCAAACCCGGGCGATCAAAGACGGGCGATCAAAGACGGGCCGGACAAGAAGTTGAATTAAGCATTTGCTCAGCTCAACTGCATTGCGCGACGCCGTCCGGCAGAGACATCCTTATGCTGATCCTGGCTGTAAATACGGCGTTTTTTCTCCCTCAATTTTCCTATTCCACCGATTTAATTGATGTTTCCTGATTTTGAGGTCGAAATTAACAGCCAGCTAACAGCGTGAATAACAGCCAGGTAACAGCGGGGCCGCCGCATTCTAAATGCGGTTTGAACGAGAATGAAACTTGGGTCTTGCTCTGCCGGACGCATCAATCTAAAAGAACAAGTTCGGAACGGCAGCAGTCAAGGTCCCTTTTGCTCTGGAGCTCAATGCCCCTGTAACAGCATGGCCCCGGGCCGGCTTTGAACACTGATGAGGCATATGCACTCTCCCATACAAGAATATTTATTAAAGCCACCCCGGGCTGTCGTTCCCACACCTATAAAGGAGATGGAAACGATGGCCCCCAAGCAAAAGAAGGTCCCGGACAAGAACCACAAAGGGCGGCAACACGCATTGAATACTATTCAACCCAAGGCAGCCGGCATCGATTTGGGCTCACGCGAGCACTTTGTCGCCGGTCCGCCTTTACCGGACGGTTCCCCGAACGTAAAGCGTTTCGGAACCACCACCCCGGAGTTGTTGCGCTTAGCCGGGTGGCTTGAGCAGCAGAAGATTGCCACCGTCGCCATGGAAAGCACCGGCGTATACTGGATCCCCTTATTTGAAATCCTCGACAGCCGTGGCTTTGACGTCCATTTGGTCAACGCCCGCCAGATTGCTCATGTTCCCGGTCGAAAAACCGATATGATCGACTCCCAGTGGATTCAATTACTGCACGCCTGCGGATTGCTCCGGGGGTCTTTCCGACCGGGCGATGACATCTGTCGCCTTCGCGCCCTCATTCGCGAACGCAATACGATTTTGAACCAACGTTCAGACTGGGTTCGACGAATACAAAAGAGTCTCGACCAGATGAACGTTTGTGTACATCACGCCGTTTCGGATATTACAGGCCATACTGGCATGGCGATTATCCGCGCAATTGCAGGCGGTGAACGCGACCCACTTGTCCTGGCGGGTTTGCGTGATCGGCGATGCCAAAAATCGGAATCACAGATCGCTGAAGAACTCACCGGGAACTGGCGCCCCGAGCATTTGTTCAACCTCGGACAAGCTCTCAGGGTTTACGATGAGCTATGCGCCGTCATCGCCGACTACGATGCTGAGATTCTCAAATCCGTTGACTCATTGCAATCTCCCGCCTCCAAAGATTCGTTCGCGCCGCCCCCGGCATCCAAAGACAAGGCGAATAAATTCTCCCGGCGGGGCCAGGAACCAATGCGTCAGGCCCTCTACCGCATGTCCGGCGTTGATCTCACCACAATCGACGGGATAGGTGTGGACACCGCCGCCGTTTTCATGAGTGAATTAGGCCCCGATCTGTCCGCCTTTCCAGATGAAGGCCACTTCATTTCATACCTGCGTTTGGCGCCCAATATTTCGGTCAGCGCAGGGAAAAAGGTCCCGGGCAAGTTTCGGGCTGTCACCTCCACACGGGTGAGCAATGCTCTGCGCATGGCCGCCACAACTTTGCGCAATTCGAAAACGGCGCTCGGCGCCTACTACCGCCGCATCTCCAGACGCAAAGGCGCCTCTGTTGCCGTTTTCGCAACCGCTCGCAAACTTGCCCAGCTCATTTTTCGGCTGGTTCGTTATGGGCAAGCGTACGCCGATACAGGCTCAGAAGTCTATGAGGCTCGTTTTATTCAGCGTCGCTTGGCAACCTATACAAGGGCTTTAAAGGAAATGGGTTTTAAAATCGAACCTTTGGCTGCGTAAGGGACGATCTTGGCCCAATGAAGTTTCATACAAGCGTACGAAGATTGAACGATGAAGAGAGGGCAAGAGTGTATTGTGAGTGGTAAATAAATTGGAGCGATTCCCTATTTGGTTTTCAAAGAGTGGCATTAGCACGCCAGGCGGTTTTGCAGACGGCAGGGCCTACCCAATCTGTTAGAGGGCCCTTGAATCCACAGTGCCTATATCACAAAGGTATTAGGCGCCGCAAAACGGCAACGAGAAGTGGAAACGGGAAGCGGCAATAGAAACGGCAACGAGAAAAGGAATAAGGTGAAGTCGCTGAGTGGATTAAATATGTGAAAGGGAGGGATTTGAAAGGACAAGAGGGCTAGCGGGCGATTCCAACAATAGCATAGAAACCCTCTTGCCTTGGGCACGGGCAATGCTTGCCCGTGCCACCCGCGATCAAAGACGGCCCGGACAAGAGCAGGAAAGGCATTGCAACCATGATTACCCCGATTCGGGTACCCAAGTACATCGCAGGTCTGCACACGCGGGTCCCCAAAAAAAACAGGAAAATTGTCGTGATGACGTGGCTGGAGGCCGATGGAAACTTCGTGGCCGACGGCCAGGCAGTGGTTATTCTGGATACGAGGAAAGCGGCGATCGAGATGGTTGCGCCGGCTTCCGGGCTGTTATTTCATTTAGTGGAAAAAGATGTGAATGTGAATATTGGGGACATTCTGGGCGTAGTGGCCGAGAGCGCCGAAGAGTTTCAGGCATGCGGCGAATACGATGGCGGCGGAGCTGTCCTGCCCCGATAGAGTCAGCGAGTTTTGCCGGGCTGCTTTGAGGACACACAGTCTTACGAAGAGGAACTGTCATGAAAGCCGATATCTTAGAAAAGGGGGCCATTATCCAGAGGGATGGCGAAAAATACGCTATTGCTCCCCATATCCCGGGTGGCTTTATTGAGGTGGCTCAGTTCCGCAGGATCGTGGACGCGGCGGAAAAATACAACGCGGAGGCGATGAAGCTAACCTCCGGCCAGCGAATAGCCATCGTGGGCATTAGGGAAGAAGACCTGCCTGCGATATGGGCCGATCTGGATATGAGTATCGGCCATGCCATCGGTCTTTGTGTGCGAATGGTCAAGTTCTGCCCCGGCACCACTTTTTGCAGGCACGGAAAGCAGGATGCGGTCGGGGTGGGGCTCAAACTGGACAAGCTCTATCACGGCCATGGACTCCCCGCAAAGTTCAAGATCGGTGTAGCCGGGTGCGAATACTCGTGCGCCGCCCCGATGGTCAAGGAAGTGGGGCTGCGGGGCACGCCTGAAGGCTGGACGGTCAGCGCCGGCGGCAATGGGGGTGCAAGACCCAGGCTGGGGGATATCATAGCCGAGGGTCTGGACGACCAGCAGGCCATGGATATGGTTGGACGTGTGGTGCGTTTTTTCGAAGGGTGCGGGTGGGCAAACAAGGTGCGCCTGGGGCGGGTGATCGATAAAATAGGCCTGGATGAATTCAAAAAGGCGTTGGCCGCCGGTTAAAGGCGCAAAAATCTATTTTAGCACGCTTAATACCAGGTTGCGTTCAAGATTTGCCTGATGGGTTGCGCTTCGCTCCACCCATCCTACCAGCCCGTCGAGAGCCAGTGTAGGTTGGGTAAAACGCAGTGAAACCCATCTGTTTGACGCAACAACATTGGATCCGGTCGCGGGGCCAGGTCGTGTGTGGCACAGGGAGAAAAGCAGATGGGAAAAGATGACATCTTGAGCAAGGCGGCAATTCTGCAAAGAGACCAGCAAACATACGCGATCATGGCCAGTCTCCCCGGTGGGGTTATGGACGTTGCCTCCGCACGCCGCGTTGCGGAGGCCGCCGAAGCATTCGGAGTAAAAACGCTCAAGGTTACAGGCGCACAGCGACTGGCGCTGATAGGGGTGGGCGAGCAGGACATCGATGCCGTTTATGAGGCGACGGGCATCTCCCCCCGGCAGACCAGCGCCCTTTGTCAGCAGTACATCAAGGCTTGCCCCGGCAACACCTTTTGCTCCCGGGGGCAGAAAGACACCCTGGCATTTACGTTGAAGCTCGGGGAGCGCTTCCACCCCTTCCCGAAGATAAACGCCAAAGTCAAGATTGGCATTGCGGGCTGCTACAACTCCTGTGTCGAGCCCGCCATCAAGGATATCGGCCTGATCGGGCTCCCCGGCGGATGGACGGTAATGGCGGGAGGCGCCGGGGGCAAGGAGCCGATGTTTGCGCAAATCATCGCCGCCAATTTGGACGAGACGCAGACCCTGGAGTTGATGGAACGGATCCTCAAATATTATCGAGTCGCCTCGACCAGATACACGACCAGAAACTTCCGGCTGGGCGCAATCCTGAAAAAGGAGGGCAAGGGTCCCTTGATGCGCGCCTGCGGACTTGACGGTGATTGACCGTGATCCTCCACCTCTCGATGCCCGAAAGGAGTCCCTATGGCAAAATGGCAATGTTCGATCTGCGGCTTCATCTACGATCCGGCGGGGCCGGATTCCACAGGTGATTTTGAATCGCTCCCGGACTCCTGGTTTTGCCCGAGCTGCGGTGTGGGAAAAGAATTCTTCAACAAGATCGAGTAATTTAAAGGAAATTGCGGACCTCATATCTTTTTTGCAACCCGCCAATCCGATATCCGCTTAAAATTCCTGTTCGCGCGGTTCCAGACATCAACCCGATGGCGCCCGCAATTTCTTGCTTGCGGTGTTTTTCAATGTATTTCGAATGGATGGCGAGTTCTCGCCAGCCGGGTTGATTTCGCTTGCCACAGTGTGATAGATTATTAACTTGCAGTGCAAAAATGGATGGGTCCCCCATGATCGACCAGTTTTGCAATATTTGTGCAGCCCTGTTGGCTCAACCGGGGCTTCCTTGCGAATTCAGATATCGAATAGGAAAACTCATAGACTCCGTCATTCCTATTGACGGGAAAGTTTATTTAAAGACACTCAGGGGAAAAGAAATACTCCGGCAGTGTATTGAAATAGCCAATTCCGTCGAGCACGACCTAATCCGCAATGATGATCTTCCCTATCGCACTCTCACCGCTCTTGAAATAACGTGTAATGACCTGCTCAATCGCACCTATGAATTTCGGATCAAGGCCGGATGAAATTGAGGCAAACGAGCGACAGTATTGATTCAGTCATGAAAGAGCAGTTATGAAAGAGAGTGAGAGCTTGCCTTGGATGCATATGATTCGTTACAGAAATTTGAAGTTCCTGAAGTAATTCACGGGCTGGGGGCCTTGAGCATCGTTGGCCGGTGCGCCAGGCGGCTGGGGGGAGAGCGCATTCTTCTGGTCACCGATCCGGGCATAATCGAGGCCGGCTGGGTAGACAAAACGATTGGACATCTGAAAGAGGAGGATTTGAAATACGTCGTCTACGACAACGTGGTGACAAACCCGCGGGATTTCCAGGTGGAAACCGGGGCGCAAGTTTATGAGCGGAATCGATGCGATGTGATTGTGGCGGTAGGCGGGGGCAGCGCCATTGATACCGCCAAGGGAATTGCCATCCTTGTGTCCAACCACGGCCGCATTTATGATTATGAAGGATGTAATCTTGTGACGCAGCCCGTCCCTCCGCTGGTCTGTGTCCCCACAACCGCGGGCACCGGTGCGGATGTGACCCAGATGGCGGTGATCACCGACTCCAAACGGGCCATGAAAATGCTGATCATAGGCCGAGCCATAATGCCCGAACTCGCGCTGATCGATCCACTCCTTCTGCAAACCGAATCACCCGAATTGATAGCGGCCACCGGGATGGACACTCTTACCCACGCCATAGAAGCTTATGTCTCTTCACTGTCCTGGACGCTGACCGATCCTCACGCCATCCACGCCATCGAACTTGCGAGCGAACACCTTGTGCACGCGGTGCGCTACAAGGACATCCCGTCTCTGGTGGGAATGTCGGTAGCCTGCCTTGAGGCGGGCATCGCCTTTTCCAATGCCATTTTGGGGGCCGTACATGCTCTTTCCCATCCCCTGGGCGGTTTCTACGACATCCATCACGGCCTGGCCAATGCCGTCCTGCTGCCCATCGTGATGAACCGCAACATGGAGTACTCCCTGGAGAAGTACGCCCGTATCGCCAAAGCCATGGGCGCGGATACGGAGGGGTTGACCATCGAGGCGGCGGCCCGATGCGCGTTGGACAAGGTCCGCAAGATAATCGAGGAACTCGAGCTTCCCAGCAGGCTTTCCACTCTGGGTATGAACCCGAAGGACATAGCCAGACTGGCCGAACTTGCCAAGGACGACATCTGCATGACCACCAATCCATACTGCTACTCCACAGAGGAAATCGAGTCACTGTATCGGGAGGCTTGGTAAAATTCGATATGCCAAAAGAATTCAAACCAGTTACTCCTGATTTCAAAGGACTTGGCTATTCCAAGGTTGGCCATTTCAAACAGGTTCGCTCCAAGATAAGTGAACTCGAAGCTCTGAGCACCGAACTGGCGCGCCGCCATAACGAACTGGAAGCCATCATCGATAATATGACGGACGGGCTTACCATACTTGACCGGGACCTCAACATCGTTTTTGTCAATGAGGTTCAGCAGACAGTGTTTGCGCAAAGTCCGCTGATCGGCCAAAAGTGCCATGAAGCTTTTTACTGTCAAGATAAAGTCTGTCAGAAATGCCCCGCGCTCCAGACCATGAATACAGGCGAAACCATGCGTGGCGAGATCGTTATTGGTCATGGGGAGTTTACGGGCCGTTGCTTCGAGTGGACCACATCGGCGGTAAGAGGTCCTTTACACCAGGTGGAACGTGTAATCCTTCTGATGAGAGATATTACGGAGCGCAAGGAATACGAGTTCAACCTGATGCGCGCGGACCGCATGGCCGCCATAGGCCTGCTGGCGGCGGGAATCGCTCATGAAATAAATAACCCGCTCACCTCCATAGCCGGTTTTTCAGAGGGGTTGCTCAAACGGCTGAAAACGGTCCGGGAGTTCGACACCGCCAGGATTATCCACTATTTTGAAGATTACCTGCAGATCATAAATAATGAAGCATATCGCTGCCGAGACATTATCCGGAACCTGATCCGGTTTTCTCAGAAATCCACCGACGAGCATCGAATCCTGGATGTAAATTCGGTGATCGATGACACGGCCTCGCTTATCAAACAGCACGCCAAGGATAGCGGCATAAAGATTATCCTAGTCAACGGTGCGGATAAGAAGCCCGTTCCGATAATAGGCAATGAATCCGAACTGAAACACATGTTTTTGAATCTTCTAAACAACGCGCTGGAGAGCACGGAAGATGGCGCCACGCTGACGGTCAGCGCCGGGAACAGCGGCAACCACGTCCAGGTCGTAATCTCGGATAACGGAAGTGTCTGTGCGACAGGACCGGATGGCGGGACACTGCAAACACCCCAGGCCACCAATCCGGGGGTTGGCGGAACGCCGCTGAGTATGTCCATCTGCTACAGTATAATGCAGCACCATAAGGGAGATATTCAAGTCAACAGTGTCAAAGGAAAGGGATCGGCTTTCGTCTTGCGTTTTCCTGCCGTGTGAGAGCCGTGGAGCTTACGGGTTGCGGAGCCTCAGTCGTTTTGCGGCCGGCCCGCGATTCGGGAAAGTGGCAAAAGAAGCGAGAGGAGCTTCGTAATGAGTCCTGGAAAGATTCTGGCCATAGACGACGAGCAAAACATTAGACACCTGATTGAAAGTGAATTTACCCTGGAAGGCTACGAGGTAAAGACCGCCAGGGATGGACAGGAAGGCCTCAAACTCCTGGACAACGAACCCTTCGATGTTGTGCTTTTGGACATAAAGCTGCCCAGGATGAACGGCATCGAGGTGTTGCGGCGAGTGAAAAAAAGATGCCCGGCTCCCGAGGTGCTGATGATCACGGGCTATGGCGACATCAAAACGGCGGTGGAGTCTTTAAAACTGGGGGCCAGGGAGTACATTACCAAGCCGTTTAAACTGGACGAACTCCAGGGCCTGGTCAAACGGGCGATAGCCGATTCAGCGGATGAGGCCTGCGCGTGCACCCGGCCCGAAAGGGTGAAAGGTGGGGATAAAGGCCTCAGTTCATTGCGCTGCCCCAGCAGATCGATGCGAGCGGTATATGATCTTGTGGAAAAGGCGGCCCCCACCGACAGCTCCATTCTTATCCAGGGCGAGACAGGCGCGGGCAAGGATGTGCTTGCCTCCCAGATCCACTCGGCCAGCTTCCGCAGGCACGGCCCCTTGGTTACCATCGACTGCGGCCTTTTAAACAAGAACCTGGCGGAAAGCGAGCTGTACGGACACGGCAAGGGGGCCTTTTCGGGAGCGGGGGAAAGGAAAACCGGCTTGGTGGAGCAAAGCCACGGGGGATCGCTTTTCCTGGATGAAATCGGCAATATAGACATGGAATTACAGAAAAAATTCCTCCGTTTCCTGGAAACCAGAAAATTCCGACGTGTTGGCGAAACCAGGGAGGTTGAGGTCGATACCAGGTTAATCCTGGCGACCAACATGGATCTGAGCGATGCGGTCCACAGGGGCGCCTTCCGCGAGGACCTTTTCTACCGCATGGGTGTTATCGACATCACCATTCCACCGCTTAGAAACCGCCCGGAAGATATCGAATGCCTGGTTTCTCATTTCTTGAAAACGGAACACCGGGGTCTCCAGGCCACCATGCACCCGGAAACCCTGCAGGTGTTGAGAGACTACAGTTGGCCGGGAAATGTGAGGGAGCTGAGATCGGTCATAAATAAAGCGATGATCTTCGCCGTGTCGGGGACCATAATGCCCGAGCACCTGCCCTCGCAGATTCTGGCCAACCGGAAGGCGCCGCCCCGTCAACTGCAAACCCTGGAAGAACTTGAAAAAGACCATATCATAGAGGTCCTGGACTCGGCCGGAGGCAATCAGAGCAAGGCCGCCGAAATCCTGGGGATCAACCGCAAAACCCTCTACAAAAAACTCCACAAACACAAGGTTTTCCCATAGTTTCTCCTGCCGGACCTTCTGCCCGGGAAAGGGGCGTTTCGTCATTGCGGCGAAAAGCCCCTTTCGACCCCACGGGCCTCAATATCTTATTTTTCTTTCTTTTTCAACTAGTTGCCCTGCCCTAGCCCCCCCTGCGGGAGGGAGCATCTAACACAGGCGCCGTTTCCAGGCGCGCGGATAATCCCTTCCCCATTTGACACCCCCGCTCCCACTTCCCTCTATCCCATTGAAAGTAGAGGATAAACAGTCAATCCCGGAGTCCCTGGCGCCCATCCCGCAGGCACGGGCACAGACCTTGCTCAAGGTTGCTTTATCTTTCCTTGACACTTCGCCGGTGCGAAGGTGGTGATTGGGGGTGTGGTTACAGCCTCTCCGTCTAAAAGTAACATGCTGACCGATCCAGCTCGAAGTCTCAGTTACCGGCAGCCCTTCACCCAAAGTTAAGGACGAAAGGGGGATGATACGGCGGTTAGTGTTCCAACGGCTAGTGGAACAAGTGTAACTGGAGACAATCGCTCAAAGGGCCACCAGGAGCTTTTGAAATATAGGCCCGGGCTCTTTGGGCGGCACACTGCGCTACTTTCTGACGACCACCACTTACAGGAGAAGACAGAATGGCTAAGACTTCAAAAGTCTGGTTCGCCGGCGCCAACGCCACCAACTGGACGGAGAGCACGATCTGCAAGGCCAAGGATCTTTTCTATTTGGCGGGCTTGGACAAATGTATAGAAAAAGACGACAGCGTCGCCATAAAGATTCACCAGGGTGAGTGGAACCGCACCCACTGTTTGCGCCCCGAGTTCGTCGCGGCTATTATCGAAGAAGTCAAGGCATGCGGCGGAAGACCGTTTGTAACCGACACCACCACCCTCACCTACCACCTCTACAATAACCGCTGCACCGGCCAGCTGGCGATGGAAGGGGCCAATCGGCACGGCCACAACCCGGCAAGCCTTCAGGCTCCTTTCGTGATCGCGGACGGGTTTTCGGGCGAAGACGATCTGAGGATCGAACTCCCCGAGGGCAACATTTTGAAAGAGACCTATATCGGACGGGGCATGTACGAAGCGGATGCGTGCATCAACCTGGCCCATGCCAAGGGGCATCCGATCACCGCCTTTGGCGGCTGCATCAAAAACTTCGGAATAGGGGCGCAGTCAAAGCGCGGCAAGTACCAGACCCACCTGGCTTTCTGGGGCGACCCGGAAGACGCCATCGGCTACCCCAAGGTAAACAAGGAGGCCTGCAGAGGCACCGAGTGTCCCTATTCCAAGATGTGCGAAGACAGCTGCCCCGACGAGGCCATCACGGTAACCCCGGAAGGTGTGGTGATAGACTATGCCAAGTGCGCCCTGTGCTATTCCTGCCAGGTCACCTGCATGTTCACCGGCATGGAGGGCATCGGTTTCCGCGACGATTACTTCCCGCTGGCCCAGATCGCCATGGCCGACGCCGCATTTGGCTGCATAAAGACCTTCAAACCCGGCAAGATCGGCTATATGTCCTATGCGGTGGACATCTGCCCGGAATGTGACTGCTTCCCGTGGGGTGGTATGCCGGTGGTGCCCGATGTAGGCGTGTTTGCATCCAAAGACCCGGTGGCCATCGATTCGGCTGTCTGCGACATGATCGACAAGGCGCCCATAATGCCCACGTCCCGCGCCGAAGAGCTGGGTCTAAAACCGGGGGAAGACAAATTCAAGGCAGTAAACGCTTTTACCCCCAGGATTCAACTCAAGGCGGGCGAGAAGATCGGAATGGGCACCACGAACTATGAGCTGGTGGTCTACGAACCTGAACTCAATCCGGAAAATATCTCCAAGTGGCAAATCCGTAAGACCCCGATGACTGTCAAACCGATGCGCCAGATATTCAAAAACCATCATCTGGCTCGCGAATTCTTGCCGTTCAAAAGAGAAAATCTGCCGGAGTGGCTGAAAAACTGGAAACAGTTCGATCCGACGGCCCAATAGGACTTTATCCCAAAACTTGCCGGCTCGACCGGCAAGCGAATGGGAGGGGCGGGTCGCCGACCCGCCCTGAAATAATCAGATAGCCTTGGGCCTGATGAGGGCCAGGGAAATGGGAAAACGTCTATGAGTCGAGTCTACTGGGTCAAAGGGCGAAGCACCAACATCCAAAAGAGCCTTACCGCCAAAATTGCGTCCATTTTGAGTCTGGAAGAGATGGCGGACGTGGTGGTCCCGAATCGAAGCCTGGCCATCAAGGCCAACGTCAGCGAACTGGGCTACGGCCACGCTCTTCCGCCCGTAGCGGTCACCGCGCTCTTCGAGCAGGCCAGGGAGAGGGGCGCCACGGCGCTGGTGACCGACAGCGGGAGCTTGTTCAAAGGCCCCCGGTTCGACGGCCATGGGTGGACGGACAGCGCCATCGTACAGGGTTTCGGTATTGGTGACGCGCTGGATAACCAGATGATGCTGGCGGGAGGATTTACCAACGAAGAAGGCCGATTTTGTCCCTCGGACGGCGACCACCTGGGGGGCGTCGAACTGGGAAGCCTGATCCTGGATATTTCGAACCTGATCGTCCTTTCTCATATTACCGCCCACCCGTTGGTGGGAGTAGCCGGGGCCGTGTACAACCTGGGGATGGGGCTTCTGACCCGTACCGGGAAATCGCGAGTCCACTCCTGCCTCGAACTGCGGTTTGACGAAAACAGGTGCGACGGCTCCAGGGCATGTCTTTCTTATTGCCCCACCGGCGCCCTGAGCGACGACGGTTCCAGGGTCTCTTTCGACCCGCGGATATGCAACGGCTGCCTTGGCTGCTTCATGAGCTGTCCGAAGGGGGCGATGAGCATCACCCCCCCGGGGATCGCGGAGTTCCAGGAAAGCGTTGCGGAAGCGGCCGCAGTCGTAATGAAGAACCTTAGAGGCAAAGCATTTTTCATAAATTTCCTCAATTCGGTCACTCCACAGAGCGATGACTATCCTTTTTCAGATATCCCGTTCGTTCCCGACCTGGGCATTCTGGCCTCAGCCGACCCCGTGGCCCTCGACTGGGTCACGTGGCAAGTGATCCAGCGAAGCCCCGGCATTCCCGGTTCGATAGCCCAAGACCTCAACGTTCTCCATGAAGGGTCGGACAAAATCCTGGCCATTACGGGAAATACTCCTGCCCGAATGTTGGAATACGGGGAAAAAATGGCCCTGGGGAACACAATGTGTGAACTCCTAATCAGCGAGTGATCGGTCAGAAACCAAAGACCCGACATCACAAGTCTTGCCATCCGATATCAGGAGTCAAAATGCATCACGCGGAAATGACGAAGGAAGAAATGCACAGGATGCACGGGCCGATCAGAGACGCCACCAAAGACGTCAATTATAAGATCGCCATCATCAGCGGCAAGGGCGGGGTGGGAAAGACCAGCGCCGTGGTGAACCTGGCGGCGGCCATGAAGAAGAGGGGAATGGAGGTTGGCATCTTCGATGCAGACGTCCACGGACCCAGCGTGCCCAAAATGGTGGGCGTCAAAACCGAAATGAGAGACATCCTGCACGGAAGCCACGGGATCGATCCGGTGGTTACTCCCCATGGGTTGAAGGTCATGTCCGTGGCCCTCATCTGGCCTACCGACATGACGCCCATCATGTGGCGGGGACAATACAAGGCGCGGGTAATCAGGCAATTTCTGAGCAGCATCAGGTGGCATGAGCTCGATTTTCTCTTCATCGACCTGCCTCCGGGCACGGGAGATGAACCGATAACGATCATGAAGTCCATCCCCAGCCTGGACGGCATGGTGGTGGTTACCACGCCTCAGGAAATATCGGCGCAGGTGTGCAGCCGGGCCATCAATGCGGCCCGGGAGCTTAACGCCCCGATTCTTGGCCTTATAGAAAACATGAGTTCGTATCGCTGCCCCGACTGCGGCAAGGAAGAATTTTTGTTCGGCAAGGGCAGGGGACAAAGACTGGCGAAAACGTTCAATATTCCTTTTCTCGGAGGAATCCCTCTGGACGGGCAGTACTCGGATGCCGCCGATGACGGTATCCCCATAGTCTTCAAGAACCCTGATTCTCTTAGCGCTCAGGCCATGGTGAAAATAGCCGACGACATCCTCAGGCGGCTTCCGCCCCGTGAGAAAGTGGTGGTAAAGCAGCGCCAATGGGCTGAGGGCAGAGATGCTCATAAACGTTAGTGAATGGAAAGGAAAAAAATGACGGAACAGGCAATGCCCAACGTGGCTGGAAAGGGTCCCACCCTCATCAGGGAAATGCTGGGGACCTTCAAGGAAGTCGAAGGAAGCTTGAACGGGTTATCGAGTCCCGCGGCCGAAAAGATAAGGGTGCTTTGCACGGAGCAGGGCCGCGAAATTGAGCCACTGACCTCGCGGGCCTATATGAAGACGGTCAAGGCCGGTGAAACCGCCTGGCAATGCGGCCAGATGGCCCTGCGGTTGAAAGAATCGATCGCCGCCGGAAACGAAGCGGCGGCCCTGGAAACCGTCGATAAGCTGGGCGCGGAACTCGGAGGTCTTATAAACAAGACGAAGAACTTCGTAGTCAGAATGACCTAGACGGGGAAGGCGATGAAATCAGAGCGACTCGGCGAAGACCTTCTGGCCATACTGAGGATAGTAAAAGAGCAGGGAGGCACCGACTGCTCGGGTTCGTGTCATCACCGCAAAGCGGGTGAATTCCATTGTCACGCACTTTCGCAAATGCTGAAGATATCGTCTTCCGGCGTAAAGGAGCGGCTTCGCAATCTGGTGGAAATGGGGTTGATGGAGCGGCGCAGGGTCGGAAGTGAAGGAAACACCTTCATGGTAAAGTTTGTGGTTTCCCCGAAGGGCGAAGAAGCATTGGCGGCAAGTGAATGATCGGAAAAACAAAACGCAAGCGAGGGCGCTCTTATGTATCACCCCATGCATGACGAAGTAGTTGAATTGGTAAACAGAGCCTTAGGCCTTATGGACGACTATTTGCGCAACCGTCTGGACCTTGCCCGATACGCGGAAATGCTGAAGGGACTGGACGCCGATTCGCTCCTCGAAAAGTATAAAGATGACTTCAAAGGCGATGTGAAGCTGGTCTATTACCTGGACGCTCTTATGATCCTTTCCTCCCTGCAGCACGAACTCGACTTCCAGGTGGCGGAGTACGGAGGCAACGTAGCCACTGAAGATATCAAGATGTTACGGGAACTGTCGCATAAGTTCGGAGGAGGCCACACGGCAAATTTGGTCTCACACTAAAAACAGGAAAATCCACCACGGCGACACAGAGAGTTCTTTTTTTTTGACCGGCCGGGAGACGACGGCCGGTCAAAAGGGCAGGCCTTCGGCGGATAGGCGGCAGGCACACCGAACCACGGCGGCAGGGGCCATCGGACCGGAGTGAGTCTTAACCCGGCGCGCTTACAATAAATTTCCCTTGGAACAGAATGGACCCGGGGGAGGCCGGCCTGCAGCAGTGTTGTTGAGTTAAGCATGGCCGTGGCGCAGCCGATCGGACACATTGAGCGGGACCGAGCCCTGGGGCTTCGCCCGCAGGAAGTGGAGGAGAAAAGGCATGAAGCTCGAAGGCAAAGTGGCCATCATTACAGGAGGGGCGCGAGGAAATGGTCTGGCCGCGGCCAGATGTTTGGCCCGGGAGGGCGCGGACATCGCCATCGCCGATATATGCCGTGACATCGAGACCACCCCGTATCAGCTCTCGAACCCGGAGACGATGGCCGGGGCAGTGCGGGAATTGGAACAGATGGGGCGAAAGGCCATTGGCATCGAGTGCGACGTTCGCAATTCCGGGGATGTGGAGGCGATGGTCAAGCAGGTCATGGATACGTTCGGCAAGGTGGATATATTGGTGAACAACGCGGGCATTGGCGGTCTGGAAGCCTTGGTGGACATGTCTGAAGAGGCCTGGGACGACATGCTCGATATCCATCTCAAGGGCACCTTCCTGTGCTGTAAACATGTGGTGCCCCATATGATCGAGCAACACGGCGGAAAAGTGGTGAACATCTCTTCGGTCGGGGGCCTTCGCGGCTTCGGTATGGGATCCCACTACTGTGCGGCGAAGCACGGCATTATCGGGTTGACCAAGTCGCTCGCCATGGAGACCGCCGATCACAATATCAATGTGAATGTGGTCTGTCCCGGTACAGTGTGGACGGACATGATGGCCGGTCTGGCCGGCGCATTCGGAATGGAAACCGAAGAGGCCAAACAGAATTTCTTCGCCGGACACCTCTTCAAAGACCGGGAGATTTGTCCCGAAGACGTCGGGCAGGCGGTACGCTGGCTTTGCACCGAAGATTCGAAGTGTATGACCGGCGGACAGGTCGTGGTGGATGCCGGCTGGACGGCTCGTGCGCCCTGAGGGAGGACTCCCGGTCAAGAGCTGCCAATAAAGGAGACTGAACAGAAATGGGAACAGAAAGAAGAAATCAAACATTGCCTGAAGAAGAGCAGACCTGCACGGAACCCTGGATTCTGGATGAAGTGATCGTTGAAGAGTTGGCCGTGGACGGTATCTGCGGAGTCTATTAGTTCCCGGGCCGTTTCTTTTTCGAGGGGGGATCGATGGCAGGAACCAAAGCCGCTCACCCGGCAGCCTCGGATAACTTCACGGAGTCCAGTTCTTATCGCCTGGCCGGCGGAGTTCGTGTACGGCAGGAAAGGTTCGGCCTTCTGTTTTACAACCACAGGGGCCCCAGAATTTATTTTGTTCCAACCGGGAGGTTCATCAACGAGGATTTTTTCGACGGGAAACAAACAATAGGCAAATTGGTGGATTCCATTCGCCACAAATCCGGCCTTCCCGGAGAACGGATATTGGATCGGCTCAAAGAGATTTTCCGCACGTTTGAAGCAAAAGGGTTGATCGATGAGCAACGGCTACGTTGAGATGGGTCTATGCGCCCCGGTAAACGTTACCTGGGAAGTGACTTACGCCTGCAACCTTTCCTGTGTTCATTGTTTGTCCGATTCCGGCGCAAAGCGGTACGGAGAACTGACCACGGAGGAGTGCAGGCGGGTCATCGACGATCTCGCCGCCGCCAAAGTCTTCCAACTCAATATCGGGGGCGGGGAACCGTTCGCACGCCCGGATTTCCTGGAGTTGATGGACTATGCTCACCAAAAGGACATGGTGACGTGCATCAGCACCAACGGGACTCTCATAGACCGGGAGGTGGCGCGCCGCCTGGATCACGGGCTGGTATACATCCAGGTGAGCCTCGACGGCGCCACGCCCGAGTCCAATGACGGTGTTCGGGGCAGGGGAAGTTATAAGAAGGCGTTGAGATCACTGGAGTTTCTCAGGCAGAGAAACGTAGCGGCAAGCATCAACACGGTGCTCACCAGGCTCAATTTTTTGGAACTCGACAAGCTGACCCAACTCGCCGCCTCCTTCGGGGCCGGGTTCCGTGTTTCCAGGTTCCGGCCCTCGGGGCGCGGGGAAAAATCATGGTCCAGGCTGAACGTTTCCAAAGAGCAGATGGTCGAATTTTCGAACTGGCTCAGTCGCAACCTCGAGGTCTCGACCGGGGACTCCTTTTTTTCGATCACCACCGAAGAACGGAGGTCCCTCGGACTGAACATGTGCGGGGCCTGCAAGCTCACCTGCTGCATCTCTCCTTTGGGAAGAGTGTACCCGTGCGCTTTCCTGCAGCAATCCGAATTCCTGGCAGGCCGGGCGCCCGAGGAGCCGCTGGCTTTTATCTGGAAGCACTCTCCCGTTTTCGAATCGTTTCGCCGCCTGGAGATCAAATCGTGTGGAAGCTGCCACCGCTTCGATATGTGCCATGGAGGCTGCCCTGCTATCGCCTATCACACCCAGAGAAGACTTGGAGTACCGGACCCCGGCTGCCTGGCCAATTGCGTGGGCGTCAAGGCTCACCCGGCGCACAGGCAAATGGTTACGGGCAATTGACTACCGGCGCCCGTATTTTATCTGATGGAGCGCACCTGATGGTCACAATCGAGAAAGCCACAGATGAGAAGTATTCACGTCTACAGGAGATCCTCACAAAAATGGAGAGCGTGGCCGTGGGCTTCTCCGGAGGGGTGGACAGCACGCTGCTGGTGCGGGTTGCTCAAATGGTGCTGGGAAACGACAGGGTCCTGGCGGTGACCGCCGCGTCCCGGACCACTCCGCGCCATGAAAAGCAGGCAACCGAAAGGCTCGCCGCGGAGTCAGGCATCGGACACCTCATCATCGAATCCGACGAATTGGAAATCCCCGAATTTACGAAAAATTCCGAGGATAGGTGCTACATCTGCAAGAAGAGCCGATTTGCCGCCATTACCGCTCTTGCCGGACAACGGGGCCTGAACTGGACGGCGGACGGGTCCAACAGCGATGACCGGGGCGATTATCGACCCGGCATGAAAGCACTCCTGGAACTCGGGGTGAGAAGTCCGCTGCTGGAGGCCGGGCTCTCAAAAGCCGATATCAGGACCCTGTCCAGGCGGTTGGGATTGTCCACCTGGGACAAACCCGCCTCGCCCTGCCTGGCGACCAGGATTCCCTATGGAACTCCGATCACCGCGGAAAAACTTTCGCAGGTCGAAGCAGCGGAAGACTTTATTCTGTCGAAAATAACCAGCAGGCAGCTTCGGGTGAGGCATCACGGTAAGGTGGCCCACATCGAGATTGCCGCTCAAGACATACCCAAACTGCTCGAAAAAGAGATCCGGGAGGATGTGGTGGGTTTTCTGAAAGGAATCGGGTTCAAGTTGGTGATGCTCGATCTGGAAGGATATCGCATGGGAAACCTCAACCCGAAGGCCGAAAGCGAGACGCAGGAAAAAGGAAGCGAGGTTTGAGAATGGACCACAAGCATCTTAGAGACCTTCTGGAGAAGGTTCAAAACGGCCGGATGAATCTGGACGCGGCGATGTTTCAGTTGAAGAAACTTCCCTTTGAAGATTTGGGCTACGCCAGAATCGATAATCACAGGTGCGTGCGCACCGGGGTCCCGGAGGTCATATTCTGCCAGGGCAAGACCGTTTCGCAGATAAAAGGCATTGTGCAGAGGATTTCGCAGACTCATGCCAACGTGCTGGCCACCCGGGCGGGAAGCGAAGTATATGAAGCGGTTCGCGAGGTAGCGGAGTGTGAATACTTCGAGATGGCCCGAATCGTTGTGATCCGCCCCGAACCGGTGGAAAAGCACGGAAATATCGCGGTGGTGAGCGCCGGCACATCGGACATGCCCGTGGCCGAAGAAGCCGCGGTCACAGCCGAAATGCTCGGCAACACTGTCAAGCGGATTTACGATGTGGGCGTGGCCGGAATTCACCGCCTTCTCAACGTGTGCCAAGATTTGTTTGAAGCCAACGTGGTGGTGGTAATAGCGGGCATGGAGGGCGCTTTGGCCAGCGTGGTCGGCGGCCTGGTTTCCTGTCCGGTAATTGGAGTGCCGACCAGCGTCGGTTACGGGGCAAGCTTCGGGGGGGTGGCGGCTTTGCTCAGCATGCTCAACAGTTGCGCCTCGGGAGTGTCCGTAGTAAACATCGACAATGGTTTCGGCGCCGGGTACCAGGCGGGACTCATAAACAGACTGGCCCTGAACAAAGCGGACAAGCAACCGGCAGTGGAAGAGGCGGGGCCGGCACGCTGCCCCGAGAGGCTTCACCCGGTAGCTTGCAGCCGGTAGGAACAGGGTCTTTTCAGGGTACAATAAGCCCCATCGGTCCTATGGTTCCTATTGGACCCATGGGACCCAACGGAGGAAATAATGAGAATCGCCTATTTTGACTGTTTCTGCGGCGCCAGCGGGGATATGATCCTGGGGTCGCTGCTGGATGCGGGGCTTGGTGTGGAACTGCTGAGAGACGAAATCGCCAAACTGCGCCTCAGCCACTACGATATCGATGTGGAAAAAGTGGTGAAGAAGGGCATCGGCGGAAGCCGGGCTATCGTTACAATAGATGATCATCACCATCATCACCATCACCGGCACCTGGAGGATATAGAGGAGATCATCGGGGCGAGCAGCCTGGATGAGTCCGTGAAGGAAAAGAGCCTCAGGATTTTCAGGCGACTGGCGGAAGCCGAAGCCCATGTTCATCGGACTACCGTCGATCGCATTCATTTTCACGAAGTTGGCGCCATGGATTCGATCATCGATGTGGTGGGGGGCGTGGCGGGACTGGCGGCCATGGGAATCGAGAGGCTCTACTGCTCGCCCTTCCATGTGGGCGCCGGGACCGTGGAGTGCGCGCACGGCATATTGCCGGTGCCGGCCCCGGCCACCGCGGAGTTGATCAAGGGCAAGCCGATCTATTCGACGGGAGTTCAAGGCGAACTCCTCACACCCACCGGCGCCGCCATACTGACCACGCTTTCTTCGGGCTTCGGGCCTTCGCCGGGTATGACCTTGGAAAAAATCGGCTACGGGGCGGGAACGAGCGAACCGGATATGCCCAACCTGCTGCGCATCATGATTGGAGAAGCCCGCGATGAATTGCGCGGCTATGAAAAAGAACAGGTTGCAGTTCTTGAAACCAATATTGATGACATGAACCCCCAGGTGTATGATTACCTGATGAGTAAAATGCTGGAGATGGAAGCATTGGACGTATTCCTCAGCCCGGTCCAGATGAAGAAAAACCGCCCCGGGACACTTGTGTCCGTGATCTGTCAGCCTCATCTCCTGGAGCGCTTCACCGACTTTTTGCTGCGCGAAACCACTACAATCGGACTCAGGTGGAGACTCGAAAATCGGTTCAAGGCGCGCAGAACGATCCGCGAAGTACAAACCGTCCATGGGCCTGTAAAGTGCAAATTTGCCGAAACAAACGACGGCGTTACCAATATTTCTCCCGAATACGAAGACTGCAGGCGGATCACCCTTGAAAAAAATCTTTCCCTCAAAGAAGTAATGGAGGCAGCCAAAGCTGCCGCCCTGGGTCTGTAGAAACCGGCACCGAGCCGATGATTCGGTTGGAGCGTATCATGTTCAAAGCCGAAACGGTCACCAGTAAAGGCAGGTTTTCCGCTGAAACGGGCAGGCGTTTGGGAAAAAGTCTTATAGAAAGTCTCGGTGAAGAACCAGACGCCGCATGGCTGTTCTCATCGGTTGGAAAGGGACTCCCACAGCTGGTTGCCGGTATTACGGATACGATCTCCACCAACGTGCTGGTCGGCTGTACGACTTACGGAGAGATTTCCAGCGAGGGTTTCAGTTCGGGTTCGGCGGTGCTCGGTGGAATCGTCACCGATCGAATCGATTTCCATATCGCTTCGGTAAAAGATCTCGGCCGTGACAGTGAAGCCGCGGGGAAAAAGCTGGCCGAAAAACTGCCCTCTTCGGTGCAGTATGTCCATATCTTCTCGGACGGTCTGACGGGAAACGGTTGCGCCATTTTGCGAGGGATGATGTCGGTGCTGGGCCCGGAGATCCCCATTTGCGGGGGGGCGGCGGCGGACGCCGACAGTTTTCAACGCACCCTCCAGTTTTGCGGTTCGGAACTCCTCTCCGATGCGGTTGTAGCCATCGGGTTTTGCGGTGACTTCAAAGTTGGCATCGGAGTGAAAAGCGGGTGGTCTCCCATTGGCATCACAAGGCGGGTGACGCGATCTTCGGGGCGCGTTCTCTACGAACTCGACGGCCAGCCGGCTCTTGAAGTCTACAAGCGGTTTTTCGGCAAGCACGCCGAAAATCTCCCCCTGGTGGGCATCGAGTACCCTCTTGGTCTGGTGGACCGCTGCCTTGATGACCCCAGTTACAACCTTATTTTACGGGCTTCCGTCTCGGTGGACCAGAGTGAGGGGTCGATAAGCTACGCCGGCGAGATTCCCGAAGGCGCCGTGGTGCGTCTGACCTGCGGAGACGCCAAATGTACGATCGACGCGGCCGAAAAGGCTGCCAGGATGGCCCTGGCCGATCTGGGCAACTGCGATCCGGCCATGGTTTTTTTCTTTTCCTGCATGGCGCGAAGAATTGTCCTGGGCAGACGCATAGGGGAAGAGTCGCAAAGGGTTCGCCAGGAGGCGTGCGCAGGTTTGCCGCTGCTGGGGTTCTATACTTACGGGGAGTTCTGCCCCTTGAAACGGGGTGGCCCCAGCCTCCTCCATAATGAAACGGCCACCGTATCCATTATCGGATTCCAATAGTGTTGCCATGAAGAACCCGCGTAGAAGTATCGCCGACATAGAAGAGATGCACGAATCTTCCGAACGGAAGATTGATATACTGACCAATCTGCTCAAAGAAGCCAGTGTGGAATTCGAACGTTCACTGGCCATGGTTTCGGTATCCGAGTCCAATTTTCAGGCCATCTTCGAAAATGCTCCCGAGGCCATCATAGTCCTGGACAATTCCACCAGGCGAATTCTGGACTGCAACTCCTTTACCATCGACTGGCTGGGATATACGCATCGCGAACTGCTCTCCATGTACTACGACCAAATACTGGAAACGGACGACGTCTGCGACCTGGACAACAAGATGCACAGGCTCCTGCACAACGGCATGTTAAAGGTCCTGGACCGCCGCTTTGCCAAAAAAGACGGCACCATCGTGGATGCCGAGGTCACCGGCACCACCATCGAGTGTCGGGGTCAAACCTCCGTGGTAGTGCTGGCCAGGGACGTCACCGAGAGTAAAATGGCCCAGGACGCCCTGCTTCGAAGCGAGCAGCGTTTTCGAGACATCGCCACCCATCTTCCCGACTGGATATGGGAGGTCAATCAGGAGTGGAAATATACATACAGCAGTGTGGGAGCGGAGAAAATCATCGGCTACCGGGCCGATGAACTGCTTGGAAAGCCGATATGGGAAAGAATGCCGGCGGAAGACCAAAAAGCCATCATGAAGGTGCTTTCGGCCGCGCGCCGCCGCCCCACAGCATTCAAACTCTTCGAAAGCAGGAGGCGCCACCGCGACAACCACATTGTGCATCTCGAATCCAGCGGGGTTCCCTTGTTCGACGATTCAGGCGCCCTCACGGGCTATCGGGGCATTCATCGCGACGTCACGGAACGAAAGCAGCTCGAGGAGTTCTCCCGGTACAAAGAATTGTTTGCCAGTGTGAGCGACCCGATATTCATTTTTGATCACAAGGGCAGGTTTCTGGAAGTAAACGATGTGGCGGTGGAACGTTTGGGATATTCCAGGGAAATCATTCTGGCCATGAGGGTGAAGTCCCTGGTGGTCGAAGATCAACATGACCGCTTGTTCCTGTCGGGACAGAAAATAAGAACGGGTGAAGCCGTCCAGTTCGAGCTGGAAATGTTGAGTCGCGAAGGGACCATCATCCCCTTCGAATTTCATGCAAGACCCATAGTCTACAAGGGCGAACCCGCCGTCCTGAGTGTGGGGCGCGACCTGAGCATGCGCAAGAAACTGGAGCAGGTGCTGGTGATGACCGAACGGTTGTCCGCCGTGGGGGAAATGGCCAGCGGCGTGGCACATAATTTCAACAATCTGCTTCAGATGATCCAGGGGGCGGCCGATGCCGCCGCCGCCAAACTGGCTTCGGGCAAAATGAGGGATGCGGCCGAGGCCCTGCAAAAAATCCAGGAGGCCTCCCAGCGCGCGGCCGAAGTGGTGAGGCGCATAAAAGATTTTACCCATTTTCGCGGAAATGGTTCGTCCAGTAAAGAAACGTCCATAGACCTGGGCGATCTTCTGGAGGAAGCCGTGCAACTGACGCAACCTCTTTGGAAGGACCTCCCGGACTCCAGAAAGTATGAGCTCAATCTGTTGAAGACCGCCAAATGCTTTGCCACGGGCAAACCCTCCGAAATTTTTGAAGTCATCGTAAATCTTATAAAAAACTCCCTTGAAGCCATGCCGCTGGGCGGGACCCTGGATATCTCGGCCCGGGCCGTGGATGATCGGATTTATCTCGACATGTCCGACACCGGCATTGGCATTCCCGATGAAAATCTGCAGAAGGTTTTCGAGCCTTTTTTCACTACAAAGGGGTTGAAGAGCAGCGGTCTGGGTCTTTCTTCGAGCTATGGAATTATTAAACGGCATCAGGGTGAGATACGGGTAAAAAGTGTAATCGGCAAGGGAACCACCTTTACCGTGGTCCTGCCGCGCGCCCTGGAACCCCCGGTGGCGGGAACCGCGGCGGAGGTGAGCGCGGAGAGAAGAAAAATCAGCTTCCTGATGGTCGATGATGAAATAAACATTCTCAAAGCCATGGAAATGTTTTTCGAAGACAGCGAAGTCGAACTGGTCACCTGCCGAACGGCCGAACAAGGATTTGAAGCATACAAACACGGCGGTTTCGATGTGATACTGTGCGATCTGGGCATGGACGACATAAACGGGTGGGATTTCGGAAAACTGGTGAAAGATTATTGTGTCGAACAGGGCCTTCCCAAGACCCCGTTTTTACTCTACACAGGGTGGGACAGACGCTTCGATCGGGCCAAACTCGAGGAAAACGGCGTGGACCGAGTGGTGATCAAACCCGTCCCCGGAACGAAACTGTTGAACATCCTTCAAAACGTGACCAGCATGGGAAAACCCGACCTGTCGGACACCCGCCACTGGCTGGAAGAAGCATAACGCACTAGAAGGCCCCACACACCCGCTTATCGTCGGCGCTGGAATTTCTTCCTGCGAGTCGCGCGTGATAATGACCCTATCCTCGCATTATTCTCCGCCGGGGACATTCCTCGCGTTGAATAGAGAATGTTCTTTTAGAAAAGCGAGAAGTCCATCCACCTGGGATTCAACCGTGCCGTTCAAAACGACCCCCTTCTTCTCGACGCGGCCGGCCGAAAGGAGCTGTGCGATCCTTTCAAAAGCGGGAAGCCGGCTGTCGGGGGCGGCGATTTTTTTCGGCCTGGGACGGGGAGGATGGAGGCCGACTCTTTTGGTCCGGGGCTTTGCGCCTTCCTCGAAGGCAAGGGTCCGCACCACCAGGCGATCGGCCCGTTTCTTTTGCTCCAGGGAAGGCAGGAGCAAGGCCTGCGCACCCATATCCACACTGAATACGGCCGGCAGGGTGGACTCCAGAATCTCGCGAAGGCCCCGCCCGGCCGAGCGTTCCACCCTGGCCTTCCCTTCCGCCGAGATATCCAGTTCCTTTATCGAGGCCACAAAGGGGAGTCCCAGGCTGTGGGCCAGAAAGGCCCCCACCTGGCCGTGCCGGGTGTCGATGGACTCTTTGCCGCACAAGACCAGGTCTGGTCCGATATTTCTTATGGCTTGCGCCAGAAGGTCGGACTTGGACCTCGGGTCGAGGTCGGCATCCGAAACGATCTGGAAGAGGTCGTTTGCTTCGACCATTGCCGCGCAGCGCCTCAACTCACGCTCGGCCGTGAGAGGTCCGAGCGTTAGCAGATGGACTTCCGTTTTATCCGATGCCCCTTTGATCCTTGCGGCCACCGAAACGGCGGCCTCATCGTAAGGGTTTACCCGGTACACCAGATCTTGCGGGGTCAAAAACCGGGTCTCGGGCGCTAGTCCGCTCCTGCCGCAGACCTGGCAGACCTGCTTTACGCAAACCACAATTTTCATGCATGCCTCGATGCGGGACTATTCATATCAGTTGTTTATCCCAGGGAGTCCGCCACTATGTCTATCAGGTCCCTCACCTTCGGTCTTTTTTCCAGTTCGAGCCCCCCCAGACCGTCTTCCAGCATGGTAAGGCAGTAGGGACATGCCGTTGAAACCAGCCCCACGCCGCTTTGCGCGATCTCTTTTGCCCGCAGGGTGTTGATGTGAGTCCCGCTCTCGTGAAGCCACATTCGCCCCCCGCCCCCGCCGCAGCAAAAGCCGCTTTCACCCGTTCTTTGGAACTCGTGTAAAACCAGTCCGGGAACGGCCCCGGCGATTTTTCTAAGGGGCTCGTAGACGCCGTTGGCCCGTCCCAGATAGCAGGGATCGTGAATGGCCGCCGTGCTTCTTACCGGATATTTTAGCGTGATCTTCTGTTGCTCGATCAACTCCAGCACGAACTGCGACGCATGGAGGACCTCGAAGTTACCCGGCAGGAGGTTATCAGAAAGAGCGGGGTATTCGTTTTTGAGCACGTTGAAGCAATGGGGACAAAGTGTAACGATCTTTTTAAAAGAGAAGCGGTTAAAAAGGCGGATATTTTCCCTGGCAAGGTCGAGAAAAAGCGCTTCCTCGCCCAATCTTCTGGCCGGGTCGCCGCAGCATTTCTCCTCTTTTCCAAGGATGGCGAAAGAGACTTGCCCTTTTTTGAGAATCCGGACCATGGCCCGGGTGGTTTCCCGGTAGGCGGGGTGAAACGCCCCGGAGCAGCCGACCCAGAGTAAAACTTCCACCGGCTGGCCGGACAAAAGCGGGACCTCCTGGTTTAGGGCCCAGTCGGTGCGGTGGGAAGCCGATTTTCCGTTAACATCCCCGAAAAGCTCCAGGTTGCGGAGCATGGGCCGGGCCTCGACCGGCGCCGCCCCCTTGCCCAGGACCTCGTATCGGCGCATGTCCACGACCTTGTCCAGCGGGTCGATGTAAAGGGGACAATGGGCCACGCAGGCCATGCAGGTGGTGCAGGACCAGAGCTCTTCGGTGGTTACGGCCTCACCAAGGAGAGGATGAGAGCCGCGGGGCGTCGCCATCTGATTTAAGATGGTTCTTATCACCTTGCGGGGGGAAAGGGGTTTTCCGGAAAGAAAGGCGGGGCAGTTTTCCTCGCAGCGGCCGCAGGAAACGCACGCCTCGGCGTCGAGCAGCTGCTTCCAGGAGAGATCTTCGACGGTCTTTGCCCCGAGACACCCTTCCTCCATGGCAAGCGGTCTAAGCGCCCCCCGGGGGCCTTTGCTTTTGTAATAGACGTTCAGGGCCCCGGCCGTCACGTGGCGCAGGAAGGTAAAGGGAAGTGTGGCCACAAGAAGGAGCACGGCAAGCAAATGCATCCGGATGAGGAGCTGGAGGAACAGGGGCGAGGCGGGGGAGAGGGCGGAAAAAAGCGCTCCTACCGGGGCCGTCCAGAGCGGTGCCGGGACAATATTAAGACGAACCCCCTGGGCTTCGAACCCGCTCAGGAGAATGAAGAGGAGGAGAACAGCGGGCGGGAGGACGCCTTCAGGGGGCGAACCATCCTTTCCCATACGCCGCACAAGGAAAAAAAGGATTCCGACTATGGCCGCGGCACCCAGGAGATTTAAAAAAAGAGAAAGGGCGCCCGCGAGCTTCGCGGGAAGGACAAAGGAGAACTGGGCCAAAAAGATGACCGCAAGCGGAAGGAGAACTCCCCAGAAAAGAAGCAGGTGGGCAATCCCGGAGCGGTCCTTCCGCATGATTTTGCGGTGGGAGAGAAGATAGCCGCAGAGCCCCTTCCAGTCCCCGGAGCGCTCTTCTTTTCTTCCCCTTTGCCAGGAGCGCCACCGCACTGCCGTTCCCGCGATCATGACGAGAAGGGCGGCGGTAATCAGCAAGGGATCAAAGACGGTGAACAATGGCATCTCCTCAATCTTTGTTCCTGAAAAATCTGAACCCGGCCCAAAAAAGCGCTGCCAGAACCACTACGATAAACACCTGGTAAGACAAGGCGGCGGCAAACATCAAGGGCTCTTTTACCGGATCGGCCTTGGGGTGAATATAGCCCGACATGGCCCCGTGAGCGTTTCCCGGCAGGTGGCACCTGGAACACTTCTCGCTACCGAGAGGGGTTGTTTCCCCGTGGGCGGCCCGCCCCTGGTGGCAGCCGATACAGTCGCTCCTGTCATAGGCCCTGGAAAAGTCCCCCTTTTTATGCGACCTGATCTGGAGGTACAAAAACGAGGAGAGATACCCGGTGCGCCCCGTCTCCAGGGGGTGGCACTTCCCGCAGGTGATTTTGAGATTATCCGGGTTTACGGAGGACTTCGGGTTGTCTTTGGCTAAAATGTGGTGTTTGGTGTGGCAGTCAAAACACCGGGGGCGGGTTTCGCCTTGACCGTTCATGCCGTGGAGGTTCCCCTGCTGGTGGCACTGGCCGCAATTTACCCGGGCTTCTTCCTTCGCGCTCTCATGGGTTTTATCTTTTACTTTGGTGTGGCAGTCCAGGCAGCCCAGCTCGGCGTGGGCCGAAGCACTTGGAGCGCTCACGCTAACGGCTTCATGGCAGCGGATGCAGTCCTTGTTGGTGTAGGCCCAACAGTCGCAGGCCCCTGCAAACACCAGGAGGACCAGGAACCAGGCGCAAATTTCGATTTTCGGCCACCTTGACATATTCCGGCCCTAATCCTTGATCTCTTTTAGCCGCGCGATCAAAAGCGGAAGCAGTTCGTGGACATCGGCCACGATCCCCAGATCGGCGAAATTAAACATTCTGGCCCGAGGGTCCTTGTTGATTGCGATCACCAGGAGAGACTTCTCCATTCCCGCCGTATATTCGTTTGCCCCGGAGATACCGCAGTTGACGATCAGCTTGGGCGCGACACTCTTTCCGGTCTGCCCGATCTGGCGTTCAAAGGGCAGAATGGCCGCATCGATTACGGGCCGCGTGCCGCCAACGGTTGCCCCCAAACACTCCGCCAGCTCGAAAAGAGGGCTGAAGCCTTCCGCCTTGCCCATGCCGCGGCCCCCCGCCACGACGATTGGCGCTTCTTCGATCTCCAGGCTTCCGGGGTCGGCTTCGATTACCTCCAGGAGCCTGACTCCCGAGGTCTTAGTCGCCATCCACGACTCGGTTCGAATGGTCGCCTCTTTGGCCGCATCGGGCTCGTCGGCCGTTAGAACGGAGGGCAAAAAGGAGAGGATAACCGGGCCCCCTTCACATTGCGCCGCGACTTCTTCGAACACGTAGCCGTTTAATACGGGACGGAAGGCCAGCACTTCGCCCTTCCGGGGAATTTTGAGGTCGACCACCCGGTTTATGAGAGGTCTTCCCAGGTGCGCGGCGATCCTTGGGGCCAGATCGGACGTTTCCTCGCTTTCGGCCATAAGGAAAAAGGAGGGGCTACCCTTTGACAGAAGCTCGCAAAGCGCTTCGCAAAAAAGTTCGCCCCGGTAGCGCTCGAAGGCTTTACTCTCCAGGTACAAGACCTCGTCGGCCCCCCGGGGGCCAAGGGCGCTGAGGCTTTCCGGAGAAAGGTTCGAACCCAGAACCAGGGCGGTAACCTTGCCCTCGCCGCCGATATCGGCCAAAAGGCGCCGAGCCTCCGCGATGAGGCCAAAAGTCGCCTCATCGAAGACCCCTTCACTGTGACGCGCAAGTACCCGGATCATAAGAGCCTGCCTACTCTATGGCCCTCTAAAATGGCCATGTCCGTCTTTCGGGGGGCGACACAGTCCCCGATGCGGTAGAGCTCCCGCACTTTTGCCTTAAGAGCGAAGTAGAGCGAGTCGTCGGAGACGTTTCCGGCCGCCAGCACCAGCGTTTCGTAACCTTCAAAATCGATCAGTTCGTTGGAGTAAACATTCAGCCCCTTGACCAGGGTACCCTGGATCTCGAGCACGGCTATGTCCGGGGTGAAGGTGACACCTTTTCGGGCAAGTCTTTGCCGTGCCGGATAGAGGTCTTGAAGCGGCCCCAGCTGACCGCCCACAAACAGGGCGGGGGTGATCATGTGGACCTTTCTTCCGCGGTCGGCTAAAAACTCGGCCGTTCCCGTGGCCTTGTGGTGACCGTCCAGATCTATTAACAGGACCTTGTGTTTTGTCTCGATTTCTTCGGTCAGGACCTGCTCCACCGTCACCACGTCCGGGAAACCGTAGTTTCCGGGGAAAGGCTTTTGTTTGGGAAAAGAACCGGTCGCTACAATCACCGCGTCGGGGTTTTCCTTTAAAATGATCTCCTCGCAGGCCTCGACGTTAAGCCTTATATCGATGGGCAGTTTTGAGACCTGCCCGATGAGCCACCGGGTAACACCCGTTATCTCCTGCCTTCCGGCGGCCTTTCCGGCAATGATATTTTGCCCTCCCACCTCACCGCTTTTTTCAAAGATAATGACCTCATGACGGCGGAGGGCGGCTGTTCGCGCCGCTTCAAGCCCCGCGGGCCCGGCCCCGACGATCACCACCCGCTTGGGGGTTTCGCACGGGGTAAGCGTTCCCGCGCCCAGGAGCTTTTCTTCTCCGACCGCCGGGTTTTGGAGACATCCCAGTCTAAAACCCAGGCCCATCCTCCCGATGCAGCCCTGGTTGCACGCTATGCAGTGGCGGATGTCTTCGGCCCGGCCCTCCCGCGCCTTGTTGGGAAGCTCCGGGTCGCAGATAAGAGCGCGCACCATGCCGATCATGTCCGCCCGGCCGTCTTCCAGAATCTTTTCGGCCAGGTGCGGATCGTTTATCCGGTTGGTGCAAAAAACCGGAAGGGTCGTTACCGACCGGATTCCGGCGGAAAGAGGAACGGTGTAGGCCAGGGGGGTATGCATGGAGCCTTCGACCAGAAATAGATTCGAAAAGGTCCCGAGGCTTAGATCCAGAAAATCTATAAGCCCTGAACCTTCAAGCCTGACCGCTATTTGCTTGGCGTCTTCATGGGTGATTCCGCCCCGGTAAAGCATCTCGTCGGCATTTAGCCTCACCCCCAGGGTAAAATCCCTGCCCACCGTTTTGCGAACGGCTGCGAGGACCTCCAGGCAAAAACGGAGCCGGTTGTCAAGTGCGCCCCCGTACTCGTCCCGCCGAAAATTGGTGGCAGGAGACAGAAACTGCCGGATAAGGGAGCTGTGCCCCAGCTGCAGCTCTATGCCGTCAAAGCCCCCCTCCACGGCATGTCCCGCGCTTTTGGCAAAATAGCGGACACACTCCTCTATCTCTTCTAATTCCATCTCTTTTGCGGTTTCCCGGAAAATGGGGTCTCTTCCCGCCGAAGGTCCCCAGACGGGGAGCCGCGAGGTTTTGCCGTCCCCCTGCATGCCGTTGTGGTTTAGCTGGGCAAATATCTTGGTCTCATAGTGGTGAACGGCGCGGGTAAGCTCTTTAAACCCGGAGATAACGTCGGGCTTAAAGGCGTCGACCAGCCGCGCGTAGGCCAGGTCCGTGGGGTGCACGGTCAGCTCTTCGGTGGTGATGAGCCCGCACCCGCCCCTGGCCCTTTCCCGGTAGTAATGGATGTGGCGCTCGCTTATGCGGTTATGCTCCCCGAAGTTGGTCATGTGGGCCGCAAAGTGGATGCGATTGGGGACCACCACCGCCCCGATTTTTAAGGGGGAAAAAAGGAAGTCTAAATCGCTCACAGCCGCTCCCCCACACGTCGTCCCTCCAAAATGGCCATGTCGATTCCCCTCGGGGCCACACAATCGCCCACCCGGTACACCTCTTTTACCCGCCCCTTTATTTGCCGGTAGAGACCGTCTCGGGCAACGTTTCCCATGTCCAGAACCACTGTGTCGTGTTCGAAAAACTCGATCAATTCGTTCGTGTAGAGATCGTGCGCCTTTACCCGTTTCCCGTCCAGCTGGTCTACGACCACGTCGGTCCTGAAAGTGACCCCTTTTTGCAGGAGGCGCTGCCGGCTTAGATAGAGATCTCCCAGGGGCGCAAGCTCAATGCCGATAAAGAGATCCCCCGTCACCATTTCCACCGTCTTTCCCTGGTCGGCCAGCCACTCCACAGTGGCCGCGGCATGGTGCCCGCCGTTTTCATCGACGAAGAGCACCCTTTGGCCCACCGGATAGCGGCCGCTCAAAAGCTCCCCGACGCTCAAAACCGAAGGGGGGCCGTATGCGCCCGGAACGGGTCTTGCGATGGGTTTTGATCCCGTGGCCACGATGACCGCGTCCGGGTTTTGCCCCAGGAGCCACTCCGGGGTCACTTCAAAGGAGGTGGTGACTGGAACGGACAGTTCGTTAAGAGCCTCCTTGAGGTAGCCGATAACCCCGAACATGCCGACTCTACCCGGGCGGAGCCGGATCAGATTGATCTGGCCCCCTATGTCCTTTTCTCTTTCGTAGACCGCCACCGTGTGGCCGCGCATGCTGGCCGCGCGCGCCGCCTCGAGCCCCGCCGGACCGGCCCCCACCACGATCACCTTCTTTAAGGAACTTGCCTTGGGAGGTTCTTTTTCCACGATCTTTTCATAGCCCACTTCGGGGTTCTGAATGCATCCGATGGCCTTGTTCTGGTTTACCCGGCCGATGCAGCCCCGGTTGTCCTTCACACAGTAGCGAATGGCACGCTCGTTTCCGCTCCGCGTTTTTCGGGGAAAATCGGGATCGCATATCAACTGGCGAACATAGCCCACAGCGTCGGCCCGGCCTTCGGCCACAATATTCTCGGCCATCTGCCCCGGGCCGATCTGATAGCTGGCGATCACCGGGACCTCAACCGATCTTTTGATCCGCTCGGCCAGTTCCACGGTAAAGCCGACCGGGGTGTGCATGGAGGCCAAAATCAGGTAGAGGTTGTAGTAAGTCCCCAGGGAGACATCGATAAAATCCGCCCCGCCCGAACTTTGGAAAGTCTTGGCGAAAAGTTCGGATTCCTCGATGGTGATCGCCCCCCAGAATTTTTCATCCGCGCAAAGCCGGATGCCCACCGTAAAATCCTCGCCAACCGTTTTTCTCACCCCCTCCAGGACTTCGAGCGGAAAGCGCATCCGGTTATCGAAGCTTCCCCCGTACCGATCGCCGCGCTGATTGCTAAGGGGCGAAAGATATTGCCTTAGGAGGGACTCCGGACCCATATCGATCTCGATTCCGTCGAAGCCGCCCTCCCGGGCCAGAAAAGCCGCCCGGCAGAAGGCCCCTGTGACCGTCTCCCGGTCTTCGTCTTCCATCGCCTTGGAAGTCTCCCCGAAGGCGATATCCGACAGGGCCGAGGGACCCCACACTTCACACCGGGTAATGGCCCCGCTGCTCTGAAACCCGTGATGGTTGAGGTTGGCAAAAACACGCGCCCCCTTCTCATGGACGGCTTCCGTAAGGCTTCGGTAGCCTTCCAGGACCTTTTGGTCGAAGGCCTCGATCATGAATTCCCAGGGGCGGTCCTGCGGATGAACGCTCAGTTCGCCCACGATGATCAGCCCGCATCCCCCCTCGGCCCTTCGGCGGTAGTAGGCCACGTGCCGGTCCGTTAGAACGCCCTGGTTGGGGAAATTAGTGCGGTGGGCAAGAAAACAGATGCGGTTGGGTATGCTTACCCGACCCAGCCGAAGAGGTGAAAAGAGGTGATCAGACATACGCTTCGATTCCACCTGGAAGCCGATCAAGAGAGCGGGAATCCATTCGATGAAAGGCCGGAGGACAAAGACCTCAGGTTCATAAGGTATTCCGGATCGGGCATGGAGATGTCATTGTAAGTGTGGAACGCCATCGCCGGGAGCAAGCATGCAGCGTTTTTTGTCCATCCTTTGCCCCACTCTCCAGGAGAGGCTTTGACCTGGCCCCACGACCCTGAATTCCTCAATATACCCCGCAGATACCGTCGATGGCAAGTTCTTCGACAGTTATTTCGTGGACGGCGAAAACGTCATCTTCGCTGCTTGCTGTTTGAGTCTCGGTCGACTCCATTTTCTTGTTATCTCGCATAATCAGTTTGTCCCGTTGGCAGTTAATGGGATGGGCGCGCCCAGTTTCTTTCGGGCCGCCTTTCCGGATGCACAAAACCACTATTCCTGAAATCTTCAAAATTTCTTGCAAGTGTCCATGGTGATCACGCGCATATCCACCATTTCCAGCGGTTTCACCCTGCCGAGGCGGGCCCGGGATTGGAACGGCTTGCCGATCCAATCCCG
>JARLHP010000077.1 GCA_031292195.1 Syntrophobacteraceae bacterium | reverse complement strand
TACAATCGATTCCAGAAATTTTGAAAAATCGAGCTTCGAAATAATAATAGCTTACCGGCCAGAGAACCTCGAAAGAGGGGCAAAATTCGCCGGAAAAACTTCCAACTGCGGAAGTTGGGATAGGTCCGCGAATGTTGGCTCGGATAGCACGGCGAACCGGGCTTACCCCAAAAGACCTATCTTAGAGCTGTTCTGGAGGATGGGGTGATGCGCCCGAGGGATATTCCCTGGTTGAAACCACCGGTGATGCCGCAGGCCCCTGTTTCCACACTACAACCCCTGTGGGATACTCGTTGATCCGGGACCGTGTGGGAGGGGTAAAAGAGCGGCCCCGCGTGTAGAGCGGACGGCGCCGGCACGAAAACAGCGCTGAAAGTGAGATGGCTGGTCAATGATTTCGGGTGCTTATAGATGTGGGTCACCGGTTTTCATGAATGAAATAAACTCCTTGGGCCGGGTCCTTGGCCTGGTCGGACCCCGGACGGCGGAAATAGGGAAAGGCCTAACCCACCTGCCCTTTTAAGTTCTTTGATATTTCTCAAAACATGGATTCCGGCTAAAATACTGCCGGAAAGACGACATTCGGAAGGATCGTCATATCATTGGTATAATATTAGGGCTCCTGCCTGTAAGTCCTCGGAATCATAAATGTGAAAGTGTAATTTGCTCCCGTTTCCGGAGCCTGTTCCCAAAATCATGAACTCCGCGTCCGCAATCTCACCACCTATGGCTTGGTCCCTGGTCAGCAAACACTCGACGAAGTCCATCACCTCCGTCCTGCGCTCGGGCGGCCAACTCCTGACCAAATCATCCAGTGGCCGCATCGGTTTGGCCCTTTCCAATTCAAAGTTTCGCCATAGTATTTAGCATAAACCGAAAATCTCGGTAATGCCCGTCCTGTTCATTGATCGCTTTGCTCCGGGACGAATTTTCGAGGCAGCAGTCCAGAATTATCTTGTGGCAATTCCGCCTGAGCCCTCTGGCAAGGTGCTGGATCATGGAGTATCCCCCGGGTAGTGCGGAACGATAATACCAGGAGAAATGAATGCTAGCCCAAGCCGAATTTCTTCATCTTCCGGAAAAATGTCCTCCGCGCCATGCCAAGGTCCAAAGCGGCTTTCTCCCGGTGTCCCTGGTGTTTTATGAGACTGGCTTCGATCAGGTCCCTTTCATAGCGCTCAACGGCGAATTTGTGATCTTTGCCTTCCGTATCGGCCAAACTCACTTCCGCATCCGCTTTTCCGCCCGGTGAAGTTTCCAGAGTGAATTGGCGCAGGGTGACATAGCGGCGCAAAACGTTTTGCAATTCGCGGACATTGCCGGGCCAGTCGTGCCCGGAGATGGCTTCCATGATCTTGCCGGTCAGGGGGGGAAGTCTATCGCTTTTGCCGAATCCACTCATGAAATGCTCGACCAGCAGGGGCAGATCTTCCTTGCGGTCACGCAAGGGGGCGATCCGGGCGGGCAGAATATTGATCCGGTAGAAGAAGTCTTCCCGCATGAGTCCCTGCCGGACGCGCTCCTGCAAATTCCGGTTGGTGGCGGCGATAAAACGGATGTCGACCTTGCGGACTTCATGGCCCCCGACGGGAATATAGCCGTGCCCGTCGACAACGCGCAGCAGCTTGACCTGCATGTTCAGGCTCAGCTCGCCCAACTCGTCCAGAAAAAGGGCGCCGCGGTGGGCCAGGTCGAGATACCCTTTTTTGTCCCGGTTGGCGCCCGTAAAAGCGCCCCGCTTGTAGCCGAAAAATTCGCTTTCCATCAGATTTTCCGGAATGGCGCCGCAATTGACGGGAATAAAGTTTTTATCCTTTCGGTCGGAGAGGTCATGAATGGCCCTGGCCACGAGCTCTTTGCCGGTGCCCGACTCGCCGCAGATCATGACGTTGGCATCGGTGGCGGCCGCACTCAGAATGAACTCATAAATATCCCGCATGGCGGGACTCTTGCCGATAATGTCGCCGAGGCGGTAGCGGTCTTTTATGTTGGCGCGCAGACGGATATTTTCCTTACGCAAAGTTTCCTCGCTTTCGCGCAAGGCCTCCGTGGCTTTTTTACGACTGGTGATATCCGAAAAGATGCCTTCGATATTTTGAGGATTTCCATCCCGGTCCTCCAGAAGCCGCGCGTGGAGGGAGACCCAGAGGGTGCTTCCGTCCTTGCGGAAAAACTGGACTTCGAAGCCGGACACAATTTTTTCCTTCCAGATATTATCTAAAAAATTTTCACGGGCCTCACGGGAGACATAAAGCTGCCGGCCGATGTCGGTGACCCGGGAGATCAAATCCCGGGGGGAATCATAGCCCAGGATTTTGGCCATGGCCGGGTTGGCGCTGATGAACTGTCCCTGGATGCTCGTCTGGTAGATGCCTTCGATGGCGTTTTCGAAGATGCGGCGATATTTTTCTTCCGCTTTTTTCAACCGTGCGTAAAGACGGGCATTATCGATAGAAACGGCCATCTGGGAGGTAAGCATCCGGATGATTTCCATGCGAATGGAGGAGAAAAGGCCCGGGATCAACCGGCTTTCCAGGTAGAGAATGCTGACGAGCCGCTGCTTGTGAATGATGGGACAACAAAAGAGAGCGCGGGGCTTGCAAAGGATAATATAGGGATCATTGTTGAACAGATCTTTTTGGGTGACATCGTCCATGACCAGAAATTCGCGGGTCCGGGCGACGTAATGAACGACGGCGGGCGACACATCCTTTGCCTTCTCGATGGGCACATCGGCCAGAAGACGGATCTCTTCGGGGTCCGCTTCGTATTGAGCGGCAAGGGTCATGTCTCCTTCCGCGCACAGGATCAGGGACCCCCTTTCGGCCCCGGAATTTTCAACGGCAAAACGCATCAGTGAGGCCAGAAGCTTTTCCAGATCGATTTCACCGTAAATCGCCCGGGAAGCCTTCATGACCGTCACCATATCCAGGTTCGAGGCAAACAGGCCGTGGGAGGCTGCGGGGGGAGCGTCCCGGCGCTCCCCCCGGGCCTCCAATTCCATCGACCGGTTGCCGGGCAATTCTTCCAGCTTCTTTTCCATTTGAGCCGCCTTGGCATAGGCGCCCCAGCGGGTGTAACAGGCATGCGCCCGGCGCAGAAAGGGTTCGGCGAAGGCCGGCCGGCCTTTGCGCCCCCAGAAGCCCGCGGCGAGCTCATTGGCCAGGGCTTCGTCCTGGATGAACTTGTGGGACTGCGCCGTTTCGATCGCCTGCTGATAATGGTCGATGGCGCTTTCCTGATCGCCCAGGATCGAGCATCGTTCGGCTTCCACGAGATGAAACTTGGGGGCGTAATTTTGGGGAGCCTGCCTGGCCCAGGCCGACATTTTTTCCTGACCGGCGGCTACTTTCTTAAGAATCTGTTCCTGCCGGGCGGCCGGGGCCCGCGGGTAAAGGGCAAGCCTTGCCAGGGAACCGTAAAAGGCGGTGAGGGGGACCGCCAGGGGGCCTCCATAGTGACTGACTTCTTCTCGTTGCGCGTGATCGGCATAATAGACCGCCTTTTCGTAATTCCCGAAAAGGTAGTGGAGCAGCAGCTTGCAGAAATAGAGATAAAAAACCCCCAGATTATTGTTGGCCTGCTGAAAAAGAAAGAGCAGGGTTTCTTCCCCGTCGGAGAAAAGACAGGGGTTTTGCGATTTGCCCAGCAGATTCAAAACTGTTTGATGAAAGGTTTTGAGGAAGCGTAGCGATGTCTCCTGCTTGAGCTTTCCGAGGGTATGACTGTAGGCTTCCATCTCCTTTTCCACCGCTTCCAGGGGTTTTCCGGAGAGGAAGGCATGTTTGCAATAGCTGTAGATGTTGTAAGAGGCAAATTCGAAGTCTCCGACTTCCAGAGCGCTTCGATAGCCCGTGAGGGAGAGTTCCAGCGTTTGGCGCAGCGGCAGTTTCCAATGATTTATATAGGTGCTCACGGCGTGAATGGCCTGCCCTTTGTGTTCCAGGGTATTGCGTTTTTCCGCCAGGGCCAGGGACAGCGCCCCGAACCGGTACCCCGCTTCAATATCGTCGCCCAGCCGGCAAAGCAGGGTGCCGAAGGCCGCGTAAATAAATACAGACCCGGGCGCATTCCCGTAGCGTATGGAGCCCTCGATCTGCTTGCACAGGAGATGGGCAAAAAGGTCCGGGGCGCCGATGTAAATGACGCTGATCATGGTGACCAGGATTCTCATGACCGCCAGCTGGAAAGGATCGCTCATCTCGGGAAGATCGACCAGCGCTTCGATTTCTCTGCCCGCAAGCGTTTTCATGGTCTTCATCAGCACCCGCCTGCTTTCGGCCTTTTTAACGTGGTCGGGCATGTCGACGCCAAGCAGGTTGAGAATATCGAGCGCGGTGACCAGGGATTCCCGCAGCCGGTCCTGGGCCATAAACCCCTTGATGCGGCTTTCATAGGCGCCGACGGCTTCCAGAGGGGTGCGGGAATTTTGGCGAACCGCTTCGAACAACGGCTCCATTTCATCCATGCAACCGGTCAGCCGCAGAGCTTCCAGACATTCCAGATGAAGACGCAGCGTCAACTCGTAGCTTGATTGCCAGGCGCCCTCGGGCAGCAGGGCCATGCCGGTTTTGATGTAATAGAGCGCCGGCTCGAAGGCGACGGAGGACTTGGCTTTTTTGCCGGCCAGCAAATTGAGGTTGGCCAGGTTCAGCCGTTCCCGGGGATCGGTTATGAGTCCGGCGGCAAAATTGAGGTGCATCAGGATATCGAAAATATCCTCGCTTTTTTCAGCGTCATCGAGATTTTGCAGAAGGGCGCGTCCAATCTCGGCATGAATCAACGTTCTCTGGTCGGGGGCAATGAGCGTATAAGCGGCTTGCTGCACACGATCGTGCTGGAAACGGTAAGTCTGGGGTTCTTGCCCGGTATCGGTCCTGCTGTCGCGGAGGCGCACCGCGTTGATCGGAATCACCAGGTCCTGTTCGACGGCGGGATTGAGAGCGCGGCGGACGGCCTCGGCGGATAACCCGGTGATGAGCCCCAGCATCCGCAAGTCGAAACGGCTGCCGATGCAGGCCGCCATTTGCAGGACGGAGCGGGTTTCCACAGACAGGTGATGAAAGCGCTGAATCAGCAGATCGATAACGTTGTCCGTAACGGCAAGCGTTCTGATCCTGTCGAGATCCCAGTTCCAGGACCTGGAGGCGGTATCGAATGTCAGCAGTCGTTCCTGGTGAAGCGTTGTCAGGAAGTGGGAGACGAAGAAGGGATTGCCCCCTGTCTTAAAGGTGATCAACTCCGCCAGCCCTTTAACGTCCGGGTTTTTTTTGTGCAGCATGTGGGAGAGCATGCTCGCTACGGACTCGGCGGAGAGCGGGGCTACGTCGATGTAGCGGAGGATGCTTCCGTTTTTTACGATTGCGTCCAGGGTGGTCATGAGCGGGTGCGATCCGTCCACCTCGTTTTTGCGGTAGGCTCCGATCAGCAGCAGGTGATGGAGTTCACCCGCGCCCATCATCAGTTCGATCAACTTGAGCGTGGCGCGGTCCACCCATTGCACGTCATCCAGGAAAATGACCAGCGGGTGTTCCTGGCGGCAAAAGATGCGCATAAATTCCAGAAAAACGCGGTTGAAGCGGTTTTGGGCTTCATCGGCCCCGAGTTCGATCAGCGGCGGCTGGGGTCCGGTGATCAGTTCCATGTCGGGAAGGACGTCGATGATGGCCCGGATGTTTGCCCCCAGCGAAGAGAGGAGCGTTTCTTTCCAAAGGCGCAGACGCGCTTCGCTTTCACCCAGGATTTGATCGACAAGATCTTGAAACGCCTGAACAAAGCCGCTGTACGGGATGTCTCGGTGCAGCCGGTCGAACTTGCCGCGGATGTAGTAGCCCGCGCGGGCCAGCAGCGGTTTTTGGATTTCCTGAACCAGGGAGGTTTTCCCGATTCCCGAATAACCGGACACCATGACCATGCGGGCCGCGTCGTGGCCGATGCTCTCGAAGAATTTGAGCAGCAGTCCTTTCTCCTGCTCGCGTCCGAAAAGCTTCTGCGAAAGGTTGAGCCGGTCGGAAACATCCCGCTTTCCCAGCGGGAAATAGGCGATCTCACCTTTCGTGTTTAGCTGCCGCAAACATTTTTCGAAGTCGTTTTGCAGCCCCCAAGCGCTTTGATAGCGGTCTTCCGGGGATTTGGCCAAAAGTTTCATCACCATGGCTGAGACCATTTCCGGGACGAGGCCGTTGACTTCGCGGGGGGGGATGGGCAACCGGGACAGATGGCTGTGCACGATTTTGAGCGGATCGGTTCCCGGGAAGGGTACCGATCCGGTCAACAGTTCATAAAGGGTCGCTCCGAGAGAATAGAAATCGGTGCGAAAATCAACGGAGCGGTTCAGCCGTCCGGTTTGCTCGGGGGAGATGTAGGGGAGGGAGCCCGCCGAAAGGGCGGTCTGGCGGACCGCATAGCCGAGATGGTTCGGGGAGGAAGCGCTTTCAAAACCGCTCAGCCATACATGGGCGGAGCCGGAATCATAGAATATCTCTTCGGGCTTGATATCCTGATGGATCACGTTACTTTCATGCAGGCCGCGAAGAATCTCCGCCATTTTCATGCCGATGGTCAGCACATCCCGGAGTTGGAGGTCGTTCAGGGAGTCTTTCCGGGCGATGCACACTCCCGGCAGAGCTTCCAGAATGAGGGCGTAGCTGCCCCGATATCTCTCGATGCCGTAGGGGAGGGGCACCCCGGAAACGTGAAGAGCGCCCAGGATGTCGCGCTCGTGGGTAAACCGGCCAAGGAGCCTTTCTCCCGAGGTCTCGCCGGCGGCCACTTTGATCATCACCGGCCGGTCGTCCTTTTTACGCTGCCCCAGATAATAAGAATATTGTGAACTCCGGGAGACCGGTTTTTGAACCTTGTATCCCGACAGGTAAATCATTGAATCTTCTCCCCGATGGAAACCGACAGTGCTCAAAATTCCATCAATTCACCGTCAGCCGGAATGAGGACTTTGTCTGCCAGGCCTTCTTCCAAAACAGTCTTTTTTAATATGCTCCGGCTGGTTAAACAATGATTAAAGGCATCCATATGCACGGCAATAACCATGCCCGGCGCTAAACGGACAAAATCGAGCAGTTCACGGACCGGCATGAGTATGGGACGGCCAAAGTCAAGGATGGGGGTTCCGGCATTGACGATGGAGATATCCGGCCGCAGATCCCGCAGCACATGACGGACGGTTTCTGTCATGACCGTATCGCCGGAGATATAAATTGATTTCTGCCCGGCGGGTTCAATGAAATATCCCGCGCCGGGCCGCATCAACAGGCCGGCCAGACCATGACCGTGCTTTGCGGGAAAGGCGGTGACGCGGCCTGCCGGAAAATCGCGTGGTTGATTCATGGCCAAGGGGATTGTGTTTATGCGCCGCCGCCTTAGAAACCGTTCATCGGGGGCGTTGCAATAGACGGGAACCTGCCATTGCCGAAGCAGGCGCGCGCCTGACCCGTCGAGATGGTCAAAATGTCCGTACCGGCAATGGGTTATGAGACCGGCTGTTATCCGATTCAAGGCGGTGTCCGCATTCGGGGGTAAATCGACCAGGGGGTTCCACCGGGGCCGCTTTCGGATGAATGCATAGGGGGGCAAGCTGCCTTTCGGGTTCAGGCAGGGGTCGAGTAAAATGCTCTGCTCGCCGTAATGAATCATCATGCATGCGTTGCGTATATGTTGGATTTTCATGGCGCCAGGTTTTCCTTAGTGCGCATTGTATCATCAATCGTAAAAATGGGACTTCCCGAATTTGTCAGGGCAATCGGGCACAGCTTCACTGTGGCCACCGAAAAGGTGGGCAAGATAAGGCCTTGCCCACCCTACAAAGACCGGTTGCTTTCGACTCCACCTGCTCCGGCGGGGTAATTTCAAACCCTTGTTCCCATTACCGCAAATGAACCTGCGCCACGGATCAATCGCGCATCTTGTATTGATCCTTCATGGCGTAGACGTGTTTTTTCCACACCCGGTCAAAGAGCGCCTGGTCGGTGACGGGGTGCTTGATGATGGCCAGCGCGAGTTCGCGCTGCTTGTCCGTGTTGCTGGGTTTGGAATAGATGCTGAGGGCATACTTGGAAAAATCCCGCACCATGAAATCGAAGATTTCATCGACCAGATCATCTTCGACTTCAAAGAACCCGCGGCTTTCCAGAATAAGCTGCCCATAGGCCACCAGGGTCAGGATTTCTCCCAGAGCCAGGAGGTAATCGATGTCCCTGGACTGCTCTTTGTCGGGGGCCGCTTTTGTCAGCAGATTCTTGAAAAGCTTGATCTGCTCTTTAAAAACCTCGACGTTGGGCAGGGTGCATCCATCGTAGGCAATGTTGTAATCGTGAAATTGGATCTTTCCCAGCCCCCTGGTGGGCCCCTGACGGAAAAGGTAATCGTCGTTAGTGGGGTCGTCCCGGCGTTCCACCTCGGGATAGTCTTTCGGGTTGAAGAAATAGTTGGCCATGAATTTAACAATGAGGGCCATGTTGACATGAACGGTCCCTTCGAGCTTGGGGAGCATGGGGATGTCGTTTTTGGCGCACTCGAAGAAGGGTTCGCTTTCAAAGCCC
>JARLHP010000076.1 GCA_031292195.1 Syntrophobacteraceae bacterium | reverse complement strand
CCCCCTCACAGGTTCCGACAGCCCGGTTTGCGAATTTCTCTTAAGACACACTCTCTTCGCTCCACCCATCCTTGTATCTTAAAAGAGCAAGAGCATAGGATTAACCGGGGTGGCGGAAGTATTTGTTGGGCTGCGCTACGCTTAGCCCAACCTACAGCCCAATCCTACGCCAGCCGGTCTAGAGCCGCTGTAGGAGGGGTGAAACGCAGTGAAACCCATCTGTTTGACGCGTCTTGAAGGCAATTTCGCAGGAACGCCCATCCCGACTCAAGGACGGAACCGGACACGGATCAGATTCTTTTCATGGTTTCAGGGTGTCCCCGGGGGTATGACGAGCTACTCTGGAAAGAGGCAGGAAGAACCCCCTCCGGAACCTTTTCATTGATTTGAGTGTTTCGCATGAAGGAGTGCAGGGAGCATTTCCCGGCCGGGGTTATTCTCAAGGTAGAGCTTGGATTCGAATATAGCTTATGAAAATAGTGATAAATACAGGAAAAACCCCATTTACCCTTTTACTTCTCAACCATACTATAGAGTGCCGTAATGCCTGAAAAATATTGCGGGGTCAGTGTACAGCGGGGGATAAGGAGGAGGCAATGGTGTCGGTACTGATCGTTGAAGACAACGATTTTTTCAGACGTTCCTTTAAAGAAATTCTGAGGATGTACATACCCTCCCTGTCGGTTGCGGAGTCTTCCGACGGGTCGGACGTCTTTGCCCAAATGTCGCGGACTTTGCCGGACATGATCTTCATGGACATGCGGCTGCCGGGCAAAAGCGGCCTGGAACTGAGCCGCGAGATCAAGGCCAGGTACCCGGAGGTGGCGATCAGCATCTTCACCAGCTATGATTATCCGGAGTATCGCAAGATTGCCAAGGAGTGCGGGGCGGACCACTATTTGCTAAAAGACGCTCTTACCGGCGCCGAGATCGCGGCGATGGTAAAAGAGCAGGTCAATGCGAAGCAGAAGAAAATGGGGAAAAGTGAAAGGAAAAAAGGGTTGCGGCAAACAACAAAGGAGCGGCCGGACCAGGAGGGGCGGCGGACTTAGGCCTCACCCTTGAGCGCTTCCGCCTGGAAATAGGTGTTTAGCGGATCGATGAGTTCGTCGAGCGTACCGGTCAAGATAGCGTCGAGTTTGTAGATGGTCAGGTTTATGCGGTGGTCGGATACCCGGTTCTGGGGGAAGTTGTATGTCCTGATTCTTTCACTGCGGTCCCCGGTGCCCACCTGGCTTTTCCTGTCCTTGGCTATTTTGGCTTCCTGTTCGCGCTGCATGGAATCAAGCAGACGCGCCCGCAGCACCTTGAGCGCCTTGGCCTTGTTTTTGTGCTGGGATTTTTCGTCCTGACAGATCACTACCAACCCGGAGGGAATGTGAGTTATACGAACCGCGGAATCTGTGGTATTGACGCTCTGACCCCCGGGGCCGGAGGAGCGAAAAACATCGACGCGGATGTCGTTGGGGTCAATGAAAACATCCACCTCTTCGGCTTCGGGCAAAACGGCCACGGTCACCGCGGAGGTGTGTATCCTGCCCTGGCTTTCAGTGACCGGGACGCGCTGAACGCGGTGGACCCCCCGCTCGAATTTAAGCCTGCTGAAAGCGCCCTTGCCGTTGATCGATGCGATTATTTCCTTTAACCCCCCGATGCCGGTGGGGTTGGAACCCAGGATTTCCACCTTCCATTTTCGTATTTCGGCATAGCGGGAATACATGCGGAAGAGGTCGGCCACGAAAAGAGCGGCTTCCTCGCCCCCCGTACCTGCCCGGATTTCCAGGATAACATTTCGGTCGTCATTGGGGTCTTTGGGGGCCAGCATGAGCTTGAGCTCATTTTCGGCGGCATCCAGTCGATCCTTGAGGCCGGCGATCTCATCGCGGATGAGTTCGCGCATGTCCGGATCCTCTTCCCTTTCGAAAAGAGCCTGGTTCTCCTGGAGCTGTTCCTTCAACTTCTTGTAGGAGGTAAATTTCTCCACAACGGGAGCGATTTCGGCGCGTTCCCTGGCAACCTGCTGATAGTCCCTCTGGTTTGCCAGCAGATCGGGGTTGCCGAGATCCTCTTCGAGCTTTTGAAATTTATCAACTACGCTTTCCAGCCTGTCGAACATCTTGGGAGTCTAGGCCTTCTCATCGGTCTTCTGGAATTTTTCGTACTTTCGGCGAAATCTCTCGATGCGCCCGGCCGAGTCGACCAGCTTCTGTTTTCCGGTATAGAAAGGGTGACACTTGGAGCATATTTCCACCCGGATTTCCTTCTTTGTGGAGCCGGTGAGGATTTCGTTTCCGCACGCGCATTTGATAACCGTTTGGTGGTACTGCGGGTGAATGTTGTCCTTCATCTCTTTTCCTTCCTGGTAGAGCAGATCGGTAGCCTATCGTTTACCAAAACAGCGATGATACACTATTTTATCTGTTCATGGAAGCGAGAAAATCGGCATTATTCTTGGTGCCCTGCATTTTGTCGAGTAAAAATTCCATGGCGTCCACGGGGTTGAGGGGGGAGAGGAGTTTGCGCAGGATCCAGATGCGGTTGAGGTCCTCGGGGGCAATGAGCAGTTCTTCCTTGCGCGTTCCGGATTTATTGATGTCTATAGCCGGGAAGATACGCCGATCCGCCAGTTTTCGGTCTAGAACGATTTCCATGTTGCCGGTGCCTTTGAATTCCTCAAAGATGACTTCGTCCATACGGCTTCCGGTATCGATCAGGGCGGTGGCGATAATGGTCAGACTGCCACCCTGTTCGACGTTTCGAGCGGCGCCGAAAAATCTTTTGGGCCTGTGGAGGGCATTGGAATCCAGACCGCCCGAAAGGATCTTGCCGCTGGGGGGCACCACGCTGTTATAGGCGCGGGCAAGGCGGGTGATGCTGTCGAGCAGGATGACGACATCCTTTTTATGCTCCACGAGACGTTTGGCTTTTTCGATGACCATTTCGGCCACCTGCACATGGCGCTGGGGAGGTTCGTCAAAGGTCGAACTGACCACTTCGGCCCGCACGTTTCGCTGCATGTCGGTCACCTCTTCGGGGCGCTCATCGATTAGCAGCACGATCAGGTAAGCGTCCTTGTGGTTGGCGGCGGTGGCATTGGCGATATTTTGCAGGAGCATGGTCTTGCCGGTCCTGGGCTGGGCGACGATAAGCCCGCGCTGTCCCGAGCCGATGGGGGTGAGCAGGTCCATGACTCGGGTGGACAGATTGTCGGGGTCGGCCTCGAGCCTGATGCGGCGATCGGGGTAAAGGGGGGTGAGATTGTCGAAGAGGATCTTATCCCGGGCAATTTCAGGGTCTTCATAATTTACCGCTTCGACCTTAAGGAGGGCAAAGTAGCGTTCGTTGTCTTTGGGGGGCCTGATCTGCCCGGAGATGGAGTCTCCGGTACGCAGATTGAACCGGCGGATCTGAGAGGGCGAGACGTAGATATCGTCAGGGCCGGGCAGGTAATTGTAATTCTGACTTCTCAGAAACCCGAAGCCATCGGGAAGAATCTCGAGCACCCCTTCCCCGTAGATCAGGCCGTTCATTTCAGCCTGAGCCTGCAGGAGCGCAAATATCAACTCCTGCTTTCGCATCGAGCTTGCGCCGTCGATGTTATAGGCTTTAGCGATGGCCACCAGTTCGCGGATGTTCTTGTTTTTCAATTCGACCAGGTTCATTTCGTTGCGCCTGGTGTCCTTGTTGTTAACGGTCTCGGCTGAGTTTGCAGATGCGTCAGGCATGGGTTGTTCTCCAAATAAAGACGTTTTATTGTTTAAGGGTCTAAAAGATTTTTCTTTCTGGCTAAGAAACGCTACACAGTTCCGGAGGCATGAGACACAGGTGTTCGAGAATGGAAACCGCCGCTGGTCGAGCCGATGGTTTTGCTGTTCAATCTTCGCCTATAGAGCAGTCCGGGGTTGAAAGGGCAGGTCAGCTCTCCTCAATGGGATCGAAGTGAACATGCAGGAAAGCGGTGCCGTTTGTCAATAAGTTTCACGCGGAATCCGGAAAGAACCACATTAAATTTTAGCTGTCGAGAAGATAAAATCAACCCCGGCCAAAGCTTTTTAAACTAGTTGGACCTCGTCTGCCGGCGCGTCTTTAGAAATTTACCCGATGGGTTCACGCGGGGCTTGAGGCCGGGGAGCCGGTGTCCGCCGGCACGTGGAACACCGGCCTACAATCCCATTCGAATCCAGATGTCAGGTTTTTTGGGCCCTTTGGCAACTTCGCTGTTGCATTTGGCGAGCATCCGTTCCACCTGGGACCCGTAACCCATGGTGACGATTTCCTGGGGGTATTTCTGCTGCAGGGCATCGAGCCGGGCTTTGGCCGCAAAATAATCCTCACTCACAAAGTACTGTTTACCAACGCAGAATAGATGGGAGGCGAGCCTTTTGTGGCATTCGATCAACTGCTTCCGGGCCTTGAGCGCGTATTCGGAACCGGGGTAATTTTCGATAACCGTATTGAAGATCTTGATGGCCACCGTGGTCTCGGAAGAGTCGCGGTCGGCCGTCGTAAACATGAGGAAATAACTCACCCCGGCCTGGTAGAGCACGTAGGGGGCATTTTCGTTGTTGGGATGAAGGCGTGCGAATTCCTTGTAACTCATCGCCGCCTGCGCCCACTTTTGTTCGCCGAAGTATGCGTCGCCCAGTTTCAGGCTGGCAAGGGTGGCGAACTTGCTGTAGGGATATTCCTCTTTGAGCTTTTTAAAATCATCCGCGGCTTCGGAGAACTTTCCCGCCCTGAGATTCGCCTTGCCCATGTCAATGAGTTGCTCGGCGGTCTTGTTGGCGGTAGGCGATTTTTTCTTGGCAAATATCTTGGAAAAGTCGATAGTTTCCAGATTGACCGCCGCACATCCGCCCAGAGCAACAAGGGTAATGCAGAGGATAAGGAGGGCCAGCGGACGAAAAACCGGCTTTGACCGGCCAAAAATAAGAACCATAAATGCTCCGCCGTGTTTCCTCGAGGACTGAGATTTTGTGGTGAGAAAATCTCAAGGCCCCGATGGCGAAAAACGGGTATCTAACTGACGACCTTATTAATAGCCGCAGCAATTTGAGATTTGGCGACAGCCCCGGTGATCTGATCGCTCACATTACCGTTTTTGAAGATAATGAGAGTGGGAATGGCCCGAATTCCATACTTACCGGGCACCTTGGGGTTATCGTCGACATTACACTTTACCACTTTGAGCTGGGATTGGAAGTCTGCGCAAAGTTCCTCGACAACGGGAGCGATAGCGCGGCAGGGGCCGCACCAAGGGGCCCAGAAATCAACGAGAACCGGCAAATCGGATTGAAGAACCTCCTGCTCGAAACTGCTGTCCGTTACTTCGATAATGTTGCCTGCCATCAGCTTGCTCCTCTCCAAAATGTAGCGTCACGCTGGCGCGTCCGCGGGAAATCTCTCCCTTAACTCTGTTCACACTTATAAAACATTCGGTTTGTGATTGTCAATTTGCAATCGAGAGTCCGGTCGAGGGGGGGCAATACTGTTGACTTAGGCTGACGCGAAGACGCGAAGGCGCGAAGCAAGGAATAAAAGAAACACCGGGCTAAACATATCCGGATTCACCTGAGCGCCCATGGCTTGGATTTGCGCTCCAAGACCACTCCAAAATCACTGCGATCATCATAGAAACCCTCTTGCCTTGGGCACAGGCAATGCTTGCCTGTGCCCCCGCCCGCGACCGGAACGCCGGGGCCCCGGGGGGGAAATCATGCCGCACCCCCGGCGGGATCCGGATCGCGGGGCGACTGTGCCGCACACGACGTAGCCCGCAAGCGGGAGGGCTGCGCCTTCGAGGAGAAAATCGGGCCTATAACGCATTGATCAACAGCATTGGCCCCAGGGGTGGGCGTCAATGTTGTTGAGTTAAGAAATCCCAAGCTTTTCCCGCCTGTCTGAGCACCGCTTGATCTGCGACCCCTCACGGGGT
>JARLHP010000007.1 GCA_031292195.1 Syntrophobacteraceae bacterium | reverse complement strand
TTGCGCAGCTTCTGGACAGGCTGATCGAACTTGCCATGGAGAAGTAGCGAGCGGCGGGGTCGAGAAAAAATATCCACGAAGCACACCAAGGGGATCACTAAGAACCACTAAGAAGATCATTTCTTAGTGCTCCTTGGTGGACACCTTCGTGTGCTTAGTGGATCCGCTTTGCCCCAAGTCTAGAGCCGCCCGATCATCCCCTCCACCTGCGCCTGTTTTTTCGAATAGATGGTGGATAATACCGAGGCCAGGCCGGCCTCCAGCGGGGCTTCCGTATCGATCCTCATGCGGTTTTCGGGGGGCGGTTCGTCCAGGGGTTCAAATTCTTGCATCAGTCCGGGCAGGTGTTCGCGTCTGGCATCCGATGGGCCGCCCTCGCCTTCCCTGCGGCCCAGCCTTTCCAGGAGCGTGTTTTGCGAACTCACGCACTCCAGAAACAATATGTTGGCGTCCAGGTCCCCGGCCAGCCTCACGGCCTCCTCCCGCCATTTTCTCTTCGAGAAGGTCGCGTCCAGGATAGCCGAACGCCCTTTTTTCAGTTCGGCCTGAACGGCTGACAGGAGCCTGGAGTAGGCTCGCCCCCGCGTTTCCGGCCGGTATATCCCGGCGCCGAAGGCCACCGGCCCGCTGTGATGTCTGTATTCGGGCAGGTCTTTTCGCACTTCGTCGGAACTAAACAGAGGCAGATCGAAAATCTCCGCCATCTTTTTTGCCCAGGTCGATTTCCCCGACCCAGGCAGCCCGCACAGGACATAGAGCGTTGGTCTTGCAAACCGCACCGCGCAGCCAAAGGCCAGATCGAAATAGCGCAGGGCCAGTTTTTCCATCTCGCGATTTCTCGCAGCCTCGCCCGGCGCCCCGGCGCTCAGGCACGACACTTTCGTTTTTACCACGGCCCGGTAGCACGCATAAAAATCGAGGAGGGTGTACATGCCGAAATCGCGACTCGCTTCGGTGTAGCCTTGCAACATGGCCAGGCTCAAATCCGGCCTTCCGAGCAGTTCGACATCCATGTGCAAAAAGGCCAGATCGCCGGCGCGGTCCCCGCAACGCAACCGTTCGCTGAACTCCACGCAGTCGATTACCTGGATGCGGTCGAGGAAATAGACGTGTTCGGCCCGCAGGTCCCCGTGACCGTCGCAGATCCGGCCTTCCTCTATTCTGCGTTGGAAAAGGCCGCCGCGATCCCTCAAAAACCCGCGGCTCGCCTCCATTACGAATTCAAAACGCTCCCTGTCCAGAAGGCTCCCCGCAAAAGGTCCCAGTTGGCGGAAATTCTCCTCGGTATTGAATTCTATAATTTCCCTGCCGCCGTACCGGTCGATCTGCTCGCCGCGCTCGGCGGTCCGGTAAAATTCGCAAAGCCGCAGGCCAAGAAGGCTCATCTTCCCGGGATCGGCCCTCTGCCCGGAGATCATACTGGAAAGCGCGCCTTCGTCTGGAAGCTGCCGCATCCGCACAGCGTATTCGACCTCCGCGCCTCCTCCCGCCAGCCGGAAGCCGTTTTCCACAGCGCAAACGGGAACGACCCCCAGGTAAACTCCAGCCGACAACCGCTGGTTGAGCTTTACCTCCAGCTCGCACATCTTCTGCCTGGTCTTTAGGGAAGTGTAGTCGAGAAAGCCGAAATCGACCGGTTTTTTCAGCTTGTAGGCGAAATCGCCGGTAAGAAAGACCACCGAGATGTGCGTCTCCCGCCTTTCAAGCTTTGAGACCGGGTGGGGATAGAAGTCGGGATGGGCCATGGCCCGACACACCCGTTCGAATGTTTTCATCTCGCTCACGACGATATCTCCCTCACAGGACGCGGCAAGCTCGAACGTTGTGCGCCGGGCGGGACCGGGTCCGCAACCTCATTTCCATCTTTCGATAAACGCGTAGGCGCTGTGGTTGTGAATGGACTCGAAGTTCTCGACGTCCACCAGGAACCAGCAGACATTGGCATCGCGCTTCAGTTCGAAGGCGATGTCACGCACCACGTCCTCCACAAATTTGGGATTTTCGTAAGCAAATTCGGTTACGTATTTTTCATCGGGTCTTTTCAGTACGGAAAACACGTCACAGGAGGCGGACCTTTCGACCAGGTCGATAAGGTCCTCGATCCAGATGAAATGCTTGAAGCGAACGGCCAGCCGCACCGACCCCCTCTGGTTGTGGGCGCCGTAATCGCTCATCTCCTTGGAACAGGGACAAACGGTGGTGATGGGAACATTCACCTCGACCACCAGGTCGTAGCCTTTCTCCATGTCCAGGGACCCGGTGATGCGGCAGCCGTATTCCATCAACCCCGGGCTCCCGGTTACGGGCGAGAGTTTGCGGATAAAATAGGGAAAGTTTATCTCCATATGCGCCGACTCCGCCCGAAGGTGCTCCTGGAGGGCCTTCAGAACGGAGGAGAATTCCCGGATATCGAGATGACCGTGAAATTCGTTCAATATTTCGATGAACCTGCTCATGTGAGTCCCTTTGAACTCACGGGGCACGTTCACATACATGTTGATGGAAGCAACGGTGTTCTGAACGCCGTTATTCTTGTCCATAACGGTGACCGGGTAGCGGATATCCTTCACGCCAACCTTGTCTATTCCGATGTTTCTGTAATCCGCCTGGCTCTGGACATCGATCATAGGGTATCTCGCATGATGGGGGTAAGTCGGAGAATAGGCCGCGCGGGGGCTGGGGCGGGCAGCCCTTCCAGGAGCGCCCGCCGCAAAATGACCGCATGCCCCCCGGCGTGTGGTTAGGCCGCCCGGGCCGCTTCCACCAGGTTTTTCACTATCCCTTCGAGCCCCTCCCGGGTCTGGCCGCTCACATTTTCGGCGAATTGCGCCTGGAGGTCTGCCTCGATAATCAGATCGTCATAAGGGATGAAACCCAGGATAAGGTGGCCGTCAAGAGCTTTTCTCAGAAAAGCCCGGTCGGCCTCGTTTCGCACCTTGTTGCCGACCAGCCCGATCCTGGTAAGGCCGATGTCCTTGCCCAGTTCGCGGATGCGGGCGGCCGTCTCGATGCTGCGCCTTCCCGGCTCGACCACCGTGATCAGCCAGTCGACGGCTTTGGAAGTCCCGCGGCCCAGGTGTTCGATGCCCGCCTCCATGTCCATCACCACCACCTCGTCACGCCTCAAGATGAGGTGCTGGACCAGGTTTTTCAGCAGGATGGATTCCGGACACACGCAGCCCGTGCCCCCTTTTTTGATCCCGCCCATCACCATCAGCCGAATGTTTTCCCCCTGGCGGATGGAAAGTTTTTCGGGCAGGTCGTCGACTCTGGGGTTTAGCTTGAAATAGCCGCCATAAGAACCCGGGACGGACTCGGTCCGCTCGGCCACCAATTCCTTCATCTGGGAAATGGGGGTGATCCCCCCGGCGTCGTCTATGCCCAGGGCGTGCGCCAGGTTGGCGTCCGGATCGGCATCGATGGCCAGAACACTTTTGCCCTGCTCCGCGAACCATCTGACCAGAAACGCGCTCAACGTGGTCTTCCCTACCCCGCCTTTGCCGCTAACCGCAATTTTCAAAATTATCCCTCCAAATTGGCCTGTCAGGCCGACAGCATTTTTCTTCCAAGGCCCATAAGCCTGTATACCAGCCCTCCGCTCATCACCGCAATATCTTCGGCGGACAGCAGCCACTGGATGCTTTCATCGAAAAGGATCGTACCCTCGGGGGGAAACTCCTCGTCCCCCGACCACAACACCAAGCGGACCCGAATGTGGGGGAAGACGGAAAACTCCATGCCGAAATCCCCGTTGTCCACCGCCACGCCACCCTGGGCTTCGGCGCATTTCAGAAAAAGAGGTCCGTTGCTTCCGAAAAAATTGACAAAAGGGTCTCTCGCCCTTCTCTGGAAGGCGTCGAAATAGAAATGGCCGTCGGGCACCTGGCGAAAAGTGATCAGGTTTCCGGTGGCCTTTCTCCCCCCGCAACCCAGCAGATAATGAGCTATCAGGATCTGATCGGGCAGCGGGACCTCCTCGTTGGAATCCGCCCTGACGATTTTGGTCTCGGGATGGAGTTCGAGTCTAAAGCCGGCGCCCAAAAAAGCGACGATCAAACCCTTTTCAGCAGTAAACTCCGCCCCGCCGGCTTCGGCCAGGGCGGACAGGTCGCGCTTTTCGAGTTCCAGTCCAGCCAGGCGGAACGATTCTTTGTAGTCGTCTATCCGAGCCACTCTGATTCCTTTAGGTAGATGGAGCTTGCATTGGAAAAATATAGTGATTATCCGTATGACTCATCTCAACGGAACTAAGACTTGCTATTTTAAATTAAATGGAGTGTCCAGATCAATGGTGGAGGACAGTTTTATAATCAGATGCGACAAGTGCGGGGCCAAAAACCGCGTTCCGCGCTCGAGAACGGGGGACAGGGCAGTATGCGGCAAGTGCCGCGCGCCTCTGCATTTTACCGCGGCTTATCCCCGTTACGCCATAGCCGTTGACCAAAGTTCGTTCGAAAAAGAAGTGATCGGGTTTCCCGGCCCGGTGCTCGTCCTTTTCTGGGCCACCTGGTGCGGCCATTGCCGAGTACTTCTTCCCCTCGTCGACGAACTGGCCTCGGAGTACTCCGGACGGGTCAAATTCGTAAAGGTCGATCTGGACAAAAACCAGGAACTGGCCGCCAAGTACCAGGTCCAAAGCGTCCCCACGATGCTCGAATTCAAAAACGGCAAGATTTTCAACCGTCTTCTCGGAGCCCTTCCCAAGGACCAGATCGTCCATCATCTGCGCGCCATGCTTTGATAAAAGTCCACAAGTCCAAAGGTCGCAAGTCGCAGGTCAATACCAACCACCCATGTGGCGCCGGGGAATTTATCCACCGCGCCCCTGATTTGAGCCCCGGCCGAAAGGGGCTGCCGGAGACACTTGAGGTTCGCCTCGATCTCGCTGGCATTGGGTCCCCGGATTGCGCTGCCGGCCACGGCCCTTCCCGCTTTCTGGGCCACGGCGCTTACGAAGGGAAGTTTCAGCAGTTCCCGTCTGACTTGTTTACCCAGACGCAAAGACTCCTCCGAGGCAGCCACGCATTGAAAAGTCATCGTTAAGGATTGATTTTTCAATACAGATAGAATACCCTCCCCCCATGAGAATCGATAGACCATTCGACAAATCAGCACTCACCACGTTCATGGCGGCCTTTCCGGTTACGGCTATCCTCGGGCCGCGACAATCGGGAAAGACCACTCTGGCCCACGAATTTCCGGCGGACCATTTCCTCGACCTGGAAAACCCGCGAGACGCCGCCATGTTGGCGGAACCGCAGTTGGCGCTCGAACCCCTTTCCGGACTGATCGTGATCGATGAGATTCAGCGCATACCGGAACTCTTCCCGCTCCTGCGCTACCTGGTCGACACGCACCACGACCAGCGTTATCTGATTTTGGGCAGCGCATCCCGTGAACTGATCCGGCAATCCTCCGAATCGTTGGCCGGTCGTGTGGCATATCACGAACTTGGGGGATTTCGGCTGGGCGATGTGGGGATTGAGCACTGGCGCGACTTGTGGCTGCGAGGGGGACTGCCGCCGGCGTATACTGCATCAACCGAGGAATCGAGCTATCTTTGGCGTGAACAGTATGTGGCTACGTTTCTCGAACGCGACATCCCCCAGTTGGGCATCTCCATTCCGGCGGCCACCCTGCGCCGCTTCTGGACAATGCTCTGCCACTACCACGGCCAGACGCTCAACCATTCCGAGCTTGCTCGGGCCTTTGGCGTCTCGGACATGACTGTTCGGCGCTATCTTGACATCCTTGAGGGCACCTTTATGATTCGGCTGTTGCAGCCCTGGCATGCAAACATCGGCAAACGCCTGGTAAAACGCCCCAAGCTCTACGTACGCGACTCGGGTCTGCTGCACACTCTGCTTGCGATCCGGTCGTTGCGGGATCTGGCCTCTCACAACAAGCTGGGTGCCTCATGGGAAGGGTTCGCCCTGGAGGCGGCTGCCCGGGCAATCGGCAAACGCCGCGAAGAATTGGCTTTCTGGGCAACCCACAGCGGTGCCGAAGTGGATCTCTTCTGGCAAGAGCACGGCAGGAATTGGGCCGTCGAGATCAAGTACGCCGACGCCCCGCGCCTCACCCCTTCCATGGCGAGCGCCGTCAAGGACCTGGAGTTGGCCCGCCTCTGGGTTCTCTATCCCGGCAACCAAGCTTATCCGCTGGCCCCTGCCGTGAGCACCCTGCCGCTCACCGGCCTGGGAAACCAGTGGCGTTACGAGTAAGACTATGGCGTGTCAAAAATTCTTAAATTTATATTTCCTCACCCCCCTTTCAGATTGAGCAAGTAGTTTCCTTGCAACTCTATGGTATACCAAAGTGTCATGGTAACATTCCCCCGCGATCCTTATGAAGGCCGCCTTATCCGCCCGGGAAAAGCATTATCCCCTTCGCGGCTTCGCGTCTTCGCGGGAGAAGGCTTTTCCATACAGAGCGAGCGCCGGCCCCGAAAAACAGTCCATGGGGGACTATTGGGGTTGTAATATTTGAAAAAACCTCTAGAATCTTGCTTCTTCAAGCAACGTATACATGAGCTAACCGCCTGATATTAAGGTCCCTATGGAAATCACCATTCTGGGTTCCGCGGGTTCCGAGGCCCCCGGGCAGAATTCTCCCGCATTTTTGGTCGATGACTGTTTGCTACTCGACGGGGGCACGGTGGGGCTTGCCCTGGAAAGGCTCGCCCCATGCAGCATAACCCACGTGCTGCTCACCCATGCGCACCTCGACCATTTCAAAGGCATTCCCTTCCTGCTGGATAACCTGATCGCCATAAACCCGGCCTGCAATCTCCAGCTCCTGAGCGGCAAAGACGTGATCGCCGATATCCGGAAGCACATATTCAACAACAGGATTTGGCCCGATTTCACTACCATCCCCAATCCCCAAAACCCCGTGTTGAGCTACCGGACAATATCGACCCGCAGTCCGGAGGTGATCGGCGACTACACGATTGTGACTTCCAGGGTCAATCACACGGTCCCCGCTTACGGCTACCTGGTGGAGCATGCGTCGGGGTCGTGTTTGCTCTACACCGGCGATACCGGCCCGACGGAAGCGATTTGGAAAAAGATGCGCGGCCACGACGTAAAAGCGCTCATCGTGGAGGTTTCCTTCCCCAACGAGCTGATTTCCCATGCCCTTACCACGGGGCATCTGTGCCCATCGCTTCTGGAAGCCGAACTCCACAAGATGCCGAGCATCCCTGACAAGATCTACATTTCGCACCTCAAGGCGCCCTTCAGGGCGCAAATCGAGGCCGAACTGGCGCGCATCCCCCATGTAAGCCTGGAACTGCTCGAAGAGGGAAAATCCTTCAGCGTTCCATGATAAGAGCCGGTGAATGGGTGAATCGGTGAATGGCAAGAGACCTTCGGGCGTCCCGGAAGATACGCGAGCAAACGCCATCCGATCTACCATGCTTGGACGAATCACGCCATCAATCCTGCTTTTGCTGCTAGCCGAAGTTCTGCTGCTCCTTTTTTTCCCGGCCCCGCTCATTTTTAAATCCAACCTGACCGCGGGGGGCGACACCCCGGTTCATTTCCTGGCCGCGGTTACCATGAACGAAAACCTCCTCTCATTCTTTTCGCCGGTTACCTGGGTAAACGGAGCTTTTGGGGGCTTTCCGCTCTTTTTGAACTATTTCCCCCTTCCTTTCTGGCTTATGGCGCTTATCTCCAGGGCGCTCCCCCTGCAAATCGCCTTCAAACTGGTGACCCTTCTGGCCATCCTCCCGCTGCCCGGCGCGGTCTATCTGTGCCTTCGGCGCCTGGGCTACGGCCAAAACACGCCCGGCATAGGCGCTTTGCTCTCTTTGCTCTTTTTGGTCACGACCAGTGACTCGATGTGGGGGGGAAACATCTGCAGCACCTTGGCCGGCGAGTTCGCCTACTCCCTGTCCTTTATTCTCTACGTGATTTTTACCGGTAAATTGTATGCCGACGTCGCGGCAGGAAGGTCGCCGCTTGCCTGTTCGATCATCGAGGCGCTCATGGCCCTGTGCAGCGGATACCCCGTGCTGCAGGCGGCGGCGGGATCGTCCTATTTCCTGGCCCGGGGAGGGAAATTTAAATTTTTACTGAGACTCCATGCGGCTGCGGCAGGGCTTACGGCGTTCTGGCTTCTTCCGCTCCTGTGGCGACTCCCCTGGAACACCTCTTATTCGTTTGCCTGGCATTTCGACAGCTTTTCCGAAATCGCCCCGCCTCTTTTGTGGCCCTCAGTCGCCGGGACCCTGATGCTCGCATTTTCCCTGGCGCGCAACCGGTTTCGCTCCGGCCGGAAATTACGGGAAGTTTTAAAAGAACCTGTCGACTCCCCGGAGATCTATCTTTTCTGGCAGTTGGCCACCGCGCTGCTCGGCTTCAGCCTGGCAACCTCATTGGGGCTTGCCGACGCCCGTTTCCTGCCTTTCGCCCAGATGGCGCTCGTGCTCCTGGGGGCGGTGGGATGGGGGCGGATTTTATCGCGCCTGCCAAAGCCCGCTCTCTGCCTGACCGGCTTCTGCGCGGCCACCGTCATCTTTGCCCTCACCAGCGCCCCCGTTGTCGGCAACTGGATTACCTGGAATTATTCGGGCATGGAATCCAAACCCCTTTGGAACTCCTACCGCCAGGTAAACGATTGGGTCAAAGGGGATGAAAACAGCCCCAGGGCGGCCTGGGAGCATAATGACATAACGACCGAAGCCGGCACGATCAGGGCCTTCGAACTGCTTCCCTATTTTTCGGGAAGATCGGCGCTGGCGGGGCTCTATATGCAATCGGCCCTGAACGCACCCTTTGTCTACTACCTGCAATCGGAGCTGGCCGAAACCCCCTCCTGCCCCTTCGAGCAGTACTATTATTCACGGCCCGACCCGGGCCGGGCCGCCGCAGGCCTTCGGCTGTTTAACGTCAGCCGCGTGGTGGCGGTTTCCGCGGATATGGCCGATGCTTTCAACTTTTCGCCCGATTATGAACTCCTCAAGACTCTTCCGCCTTACGCCATTTTCCGCGTTAAGGGCTGTAGCGACTCTTACGTTCAGCCGCTGCGCTTTAAACCGCTCAGGATACCCCCCCGAAACTGGAAAAAGGTCCAGTTCGAGTGGTTTCGAAAGTCCTCGCTGGCGGTGCCGCTGGTGGTGGCGTCCAAAAATTCCCCGGGCGATTTCTGGAAAACACTCGAGCCCTACGACGGACATCCCCGGCACATTCCGGCCGTCCCCATCCCCGGGAGCGAAGACACCAGGGCCAAAGCCGTTTTGGACAAGGGGAAGATCACAATCGACACCTCGAAGCCGGGCTTTCCGCTCTGGATAAAGGTCTCCTATCATCCGGACTGGCGCGTAACCACCGGTCGAGCGGAACTCTATCCCGCCTCTCCGGCCTTCATGCTTCTGGTGCCGAAAACGGACCGTGTGGTCCTCACATTCGACACACAAGGAGGAATCTACCTGTTTGGCAGGATAGTCTTTCTGCTGACTATCCTGCTGTTGGCCACCGAAGCACTTGTTACCCGGTTCGCCCACTCCGCCCGCCAAACGGGCGCAGGAACTGCGGGGGAGCAGACCTCCGCCACGCCCCCCGGCCGCCTTCCCGGGCCAAACGGTCGGTTCGTACTCTCTTTTGCGCTTATGGCCACTATTGTGGCCACAGGGGTTCCAACCAGGAATTATCGCGACCCGGTGCTGCTCTACCGGCTTGCCGCCGACAAGTTCGAAAGGATCGAAGGGGAAGCGCTCTTCCCGCCGAAAGCGCGCCGGAACGCTCGCCCACTTCCCCCCTCCCGGGAAGAATCGCAACTGCTGGCCCTGTTCGATACCTGCATGACCAAATTCGGCCATTCCGTGGTCTTCGACAATTGCCAGTCCTGCAAGGCAAGGCTCATGGCCGAGCATGGAATGTGGATAGACCTGCGCTCCATGCTGGAGCGACACCTGGAAGACAACCCCGATACCCGCTTGTACGCGCAGGCGCTTTTCCTGCTGGGGAAGGCCTCCCTGGCCACGGGCAGGCGGGAGGACGCACAGGGGTTTTTCCGCAAGGCGCTTTTTACCTGGCCGCCGGACGAAGCGGTGAAGATGGCCGGGGTGTCGCTGGCAAAAATTGTCGGCCCCCAAACACTTATCAAAACCGGACGGGAACTCACTGCCTCGGGCAAGTATCTCGAAGCCTGCAACATTTACGCGGCGCTCGCCCTTTCCGCGGATCAGAAAACCCGGGAGCAGATCATCCTCCCGCTTGCTTACTGCGACTTTCGCCTGAACAGGCTGCAGGAAGCCGCCGACCTCTTCATCCAGTGGCTCGGCCCCAATTTCGACGCGCCCGGTTCCGAGCAGGTGAAAGCGGACCTGAGACAGTGCCGGGCCATCATTGCGCATAACCGGGAGGGGCTCCAGCACTTCCCGGACCCCGGTTTCCCCTCCGCTCCGATTGTCCGCATCCTCCGATGGGCCAAACGGCTTTTTAATTAGTTTTCATCCGCAAACAAGACTCATTCCGGTCCGATTGCCCCTGCCGCCTAACAAGCCGAAGGCCTGCCCTTTTGACCGGCCGTCGTCTCCCGGCCGGTCAAAAAAAAGAACTCTCTGTGCCTCTGTGCCTCCGTGGTGGATTTTCCTGTTTTTAGGGTGGTGGAATTTGGGGACTATCCACTTGAAAACCGGCTCAATCGCCCGCCAACACTCTCAGGCTCATGTTCGCCTGTTGGCCGAAGAAAGCGAAATTCTCAAAACTATCTTCATCCAGTTTGCGCCCGCTCGATTTTCTGTCCGCAAAAATGACCCCTATGGCCACATCCTTGATGGACACCGGCATGACGAAAAAAGGACCTTCTCCGATCAGTTGGATCGATTCCTCCGTCAGAAGCGATCTTATCGAGGCCTCCGGCTTTTCGGTCACCCACAGGGATCTTTTGTTTTTGAGAACGTAGCCGAAAACGTTTTGCCTGCTCGAACCCACACTGATTATGAATTTTTCGACGCACCCGTCTTCCACGCACCCCAGCCCGTACTTCCCCTTCAAATGTCGGCGGTCCGGAGTGAGGAGCCCGAAGACCACCCGGTCCATGCCCACCCCGCGATAAATACCCTCCAGCACAATCGAGAGGATCATATTGACCTCGCCTCCCCCCGAGGCCATAAGAGTGGACAGGTCCCGGAGAACCCCCATTTGTATGGACAGATCCGGTTTGGGGTATTCTTCCTTCGGGGTATCCAGGATGGCGGCCAACTGATCGGTCCGGCCGTTCATTTCCTTTTCCGCGGCCTGCGCCGATTTATCCACACCCGCTTCCCCGGGGATTGGAACAAGGGAGCTGATTTTCCTGGTTCCGTAGAACTCGGTGACCGCGGCGGCCTCCCGCGCCGATTGGTGCAAAATTTCGGTCGTCTCGTTTTCCGATAGACGAAAGTAACCGGAGGCCTCCTTGATAATCCGTCTGATTTCCAGGCCCTCCCACCCTTTCTCGGAGGCCATGGCGACGGCGCAGCCCAGTTTAATACTTCGGACCCTCGGGTCGGGATCGCTCTTGTTTATCAGGGCGCGTTCCAGAAGAGCGCTCAGTTTCCATTCCCGGCTGAGCCTCTCGGTCAGCCGCTCCAGTTTGAATCCGAGGACCCCCACCTCCGCCCGCTCTTCGCTGTCGGCCTCAAGCATCGCACTCTCCAGCCTGGGTCCCAGGTCGCCGGCAAAACACCAGAACGCTATATTGCCGATTCGCGCCAGCAGAGCAGCGATAAAGACTTCCTCGGGGTCGGGCAGTTTGAGCAGGCTGGCCATTTTTCTGGCCTGCACGGCGGCGTGGAAGGATCTCGCCACCTCCACCGCCACCTTTTCCTTACACTCACCCGAAAGAACGGACTCGATCAGTGAGATGGCAAGGCAGATCTCTTTTATCGCGTTGGTCCCCAGCCTCATCACCGCGCGGCTGATCGTTGTTATCCGTTTCGAATAGGGGTTGTAGTACATGCTGTTGGCTAGTTTGAGCACACGCGAGGTGAGAGCGGGGTCTTCCAGAATCGACCAGGCCAGTTCCGAAAAGGAGCAGTTTTCCTTGTTGGCCATTCCGGCCACATGCTGGACGGTGCGGCTAAAAAGCGGCATTTCTTCCCGAGCAAGCCGCCACACCCAATAGTCGATACCCCGTTCAGCCATTCTGATCATCCTACATAATTAAAATCTATACAGGAATTTTATCGGATAAATGAAAACATTTCTGCAGGATTATTTCCGGTCACGGTGAACCGATCATCCGGCTGGCCATGCACGCTCTGCACGAGCCGGAACGTATTTGGGCGAAGTCGGCAAGGGAGAGCACCCCGACGATATGCGACGGGTCCGCCCCATATGCGAAAAGACGTTGCACGTCTTTTAAGAACATCTGACGGATGGCATCGGTTAGAAGAGAGTTCTCATCGCAGGTCACCGCGGGCGACTTCATTAACGATCGCGCCTCCACCTCCAGGCCCGCGCCATGGTGATAAGCGAGAATAATGTCGGTTTTTGAAATTACCCCGACGGGCAGACCTTTGCCGTCTTCTATCAGCACAGCACCCAACCGGTTGGCCGTAAGCTTCTCGATCACCCCGGCAAGCGCCTCTTCCGGCCCGCAGGAGATCACGCAAGTCCTCATGGCCTCCTTCACGGTCAAAAACCGCGTGCGGTCTTCGATGCCGGCGGCTTCCGAGCGCCCGGCCGCTCCCTTGGGACAGGCCCTGCAGTAGCGGTAAAGAAGGGCGACCACATCACCGTAGGACAGCGTCCCGACCACCGCGCAAGGTTCGGCGCCCTGCACAAAGAGCTGATGCACCCCGTTTTTGCGCATGCGGTCGAGAGCGACGCCCAGCTCGTCGTCAGGAAAACAGGTCAGAGGAGGGCCGTTCATGACGTCCCGGGACAGAGTTTCCACTACGGGCAACCCGGCGTAGAACGCCCCCACGATGTCGGTCTTGGAGATGACTCCCACCGGACACCCGGTTTCATCGCCGATCAGAAGCGAATTGGCCTTGAATTTGATCAACTGGTTGACACAATTGCCGAGCGATGCATCGTGCGGCGCGCGTAGCACCTGCCGACGCATGGCCTCTTCCACCAGAAGGCCCTGCAAAATATCCCGACTGAAGGCAACAGGCATGATTTCACATGAACTTTTGGAGCAGATGGTTGAAAAGATCCGAAATGTAGACGATGCCCACCAGGTTGGTTCCTTCCACAACAGGGACGCGGCGGATGTGGCGCTTGATCATCAGATCGGCGATTACCATGACGTGGGTTTGCGGTTTGACCGTCACCACGTTGGTGGTCATGATGTCGGAGACCTGAACCGATTTGACGCGATCCAGAAGTTCGCCGAAAAGGGCCTGGGCCTCGAGATCTTCGATTTCGCTCCACACATGGATGTGTTTGGGCTGCACGAAGAGCAGAATATCGTAGATGGAAATCATCCCGACCAGCCGGTCATTTTCATCGATGACCATAAGCCCGAAGATTTTTTTCCCCTCCTCCAGGCTCGCCACATGGAACTGGCTTACAGCTTCGGCGATGGTGTTCGACGGGCTGAGGGTGTGAAACCCGGGGCTCATGATATCGCGGGCATACATTGCGTTTCGGCTCCCTGTGCTGGATAGTGGTAAGTGAGGATATTCAATTCGGCCCCCGGAGTCAATAGGGCCCTTCCGGGCCGCCCCATGGCGGGGGGACCGCCAGCCGGGATCGCCAAGCCGAAACCACGGACCTTTCGCGGTTTCCGGGAGTCCCCGGGCGACATGGAAAACTGCTCTGAAATGTTCTTGTTGGGCTGCGCTAGGCTGCACTGTTGGGCTGCGCTTCGCTTAGCCCAACCTACAACGCTTCGCCTAACCTGCGGTTCTCTGAAAAGGAGCTCATTAATTTGGGTGTTCCGAGGTAACTTGAAGGACTGTGGTTGAAATATTCAACTTGATGATTAATCTGGCGCTACGAGTAAAAGCGTGTATTATATTTGTGCATAGGACGACAGAAGCCGGTTGACTTGGCGACTGACTCCGCAGTCCCGCGTTTTGCGGGATGGGGCGGGGGACCGGAAATGGCCCTCAGCGGTGGTGATGGCGCTCAACTCTCTTCTGGCAGTCCCTGTAGTTTTGCGGCCGCACTGTCAACCCACTTTGAGAACCACAACCAAACAGGAGGATTGCCATGTCCGTTTACAAGATCGTCGAACTTGTCGGAACCAGTCCTAATTCATGGGAAGAAGCCGCCAAAGAGGTCATCGAGACCGCAACCAAAAGTATAAGGGGTCTTAGAATTGCGGAAGTGGACAAACTGGACATGCGCATCGAAGAAGGTAAGGTCGTGGAATACCGAGCGCGCGTGAAAGTATCCTTCAAATACGAAGCCTAATATAAAAGCAGGAGCGAAAAGCCCCGTAAAACGCGGGGCCTTTCGCTCCCGGCCGCTCGTTTTTCCCGCCCCTTACCGGCCGACGGAAATTTGTCCGTTCATTCCCACAAATGACTTCAGGGTCTTGCCGCAGTAGAACTGGTAGACCCCCGGCATACAAAATTCCACGTGTATCCTGGCTGTTTCTCCCGCTGCAATGGCCACGCTTTCCAGGGTCTCCCACTTCGGGTCCTTCAGCGTGAAGTTCTGCTGCGCACCCGACACATTATTAACTTCAATGGTCAGAGGCCCCGGTTTGTCGATGCAGATTTCGTTGGGCGTAAAATAAAAAGAGCCCGCCTCGATGGGCAGAACGCTCAGACTTCCGCTGCGCACCTCGGCGTTTTGAATCCTTCCCCCTCCGGCGCATCCGGCAAGGGCTGCGGCCATCACAAAAATCAGGATAAGCGATCTTTTTGAACCCGGACGCATACTCGGCCCCCCTGATACCACCATCTGTTCAAGCTCTGGCGGGGGATATCCCCCCTGAGCGCTCCCTTCAAGTATAGTATCACCCCGCACCCGCCCATTGGTTCATTCCGGCATTTATTAACGAACAGGGGTGGGCTGCGCCGGAGCCCGGCCCACCCTGCGGTAAAATCACGGTCTTTATCCCAGCAGATCCCGCGCGATGATGAGCCGCTGGATCTCGCTTGTGCCCTCGTAGATGGTGGTTACACGGACATCCCTGTAGAAGCGCTCCACGGGGAAATCATTTGTGTAGCCGTAGCCGCCAAGCATCTGGATGGCGTCGTAGCAGGCCTTGTTGGCCGATTCGGTGGCGTAGAGCTTACCCATCGAAGCCTCCCGGGAATAATGCTTTCCCTGGTCCTTGAGGTAGGCCGCGCGCAGCAGGAGCAACCGGGCCGCCTCCAGCCGGGTGTAATTGTCGGCGATCATCCACTGGATTGCCTGCTGCGAGGCGATAGGCTTGTCGAACTGTATTCTTTCCTGCACGTACCTGGTGGCGCAGTCCATGGCGGCCAGCCCGATGCCCAGGGACATCGAGCCGATTCCGATACGACCGCCCGCCAGTTCGCCAACAGCGATGCGGAAGCCGTCGTTAACCTTTCCCAGCACGTTTTCCCGCGGGACCTGGCAGTTTTCGAAGATCAGTTCGTTGGTGGAGGAAGCGCGCTGTCCCATTTTGTGCTCGTCTCTACCCACCATGAACCCCGGAAAGCCCGGCTCGACCAGAAAAGCGCTGATCCCCCTGCCCTTTCTGGCCTCTTTGTCCGTCACGGCCCAAACCACAAAACAGCCCGCGTACTCGGCGCTGGAAATAAAAATCTTGTTTCCGTTGAGCACCCAGAAGTCTCCTTCCAGGACGGCCGAGGTGCGCATGGCCGCCGGGTCGGACCCGGCGCAGGTCTCGGTAAGGCCAAAACTGCCTGCCGGATATTCGCCGCTGCAAAGGGGAGGAATATACTTGTTTTTCAGCTCTTCGGTCCCCATGGCCTGGATAACCTCGGCCACCATGTTGGTCACCGAGGCCGTAACGGCCGTGGCCGCGCATGCCCGCCCCAGCTCGGTCATCACCAGCGAAAAAGCCATGCTGCCCGCGCCCGATCCCCCATACTCGGGGTCCACATTCAACCCCATGAAACCGAGCTCGGCCAGTTTCTTCAGATTGGCTTTAAGGATGTCGCGATCCTTGGTCCTGTCGAGTTCGGCCGCCACGGGCTCGAGTTCTCGCCGGGCAAACTTTGCAGCCATTTCCTGAATTATTCTCTGTTCTTCGTTAAGTTCAAAATCCATTCCGGGTCCCTTATCGATATTCGTAGAATCCACGCCCGCTCTTTTTCCCCAGCCAGCCCGCCTCGACGTATTTTCGAAGAAGCGGACAGGGCCTGTACTTGGAGTCGCAGAAGCCGTCGTAGAGGGTCTCCATTATAGCCAGGCAGGTATCCAGTCCGATCAGGTCGGCAAGGGCCAGGGGCCCCATGGGGTGATTCATGCCCAGCCGCATGACCGTATCTATGTCCTCGCGGGTCCCCACGCCGTGATAGAGGCAAAAGACGGCTTCATTGATCATGGGCATGAGGATACGGTTGGCGATAAAGCCCGGGAAGTCGTTGGCCAGAGCGGGTGTCTTTCCGAACTTGACCGAAAGGTCCCAGGTCGTCTGGAAGGTCTCATCGGAAGTGGGCAGTCCTCGAATCACTTCCACCAGCTTCATGACCGGCACCGGGTTCATGAAGTGCATGCCGATCACCTTGTCGGGCCTTTTGGTCTGCGCGGCTATGCGCCCGATGGGAATCGAAGAGGTGTTGCTGGCCAAAATGACTCCGGGCCGGCAAAGCGAGTCAAGGTCGCGAAAGAGCTTGAACTTGATCGTTTCGTTTTCCGTGGCGGCTTCGACCACGAAATCGGCGGCCCCAAGGTCCCCCAGGCCGGTGCTGGGTTTAATGCGCCCCAGCACTTCCTCCCGCTCCCGCGGGGTCATCTTGCCCTTTTCCACATTTTTTGCCAGTATACCGGAGATATTCTTCAGGCCGCGCTCGACGAACTCCTCCTTTATATCGTTCATGATCACCTGCAGCCCGCTCATTGCCGCGACCTGCGCGATCCCGCCGCCCATCTGGCCCGCCCCTATTACTCCAAATGTCTTTACTTCCATGCGGTATTTCCTTCTTTTCTTTGCACCGATTCACCGGCTCTATCGGTTCGTGTTTTCCGATTCACCGATTCACCGGCTCTTATCATCTTCTAACCACCATGGCCACCGCCTCCCCGCCTCCCAGGCAAAGGGAAGCAAGGCCGGTCTTTTTGCCGGAGCGGATCATCTCATAGAGCATGGTAATCAAAACCCGGCAGCCGCTGGCCCCGATGGGATGGCCCAAGGAGACGCTGCCGCCGTTAACGTTCACTTTGGATGCGTCGAGTTTGAGTTCTTTTAAAACGCATACGGTAGAACCGCTAAACGCTTCGTTGATCTCGAAAATATCGACGTCCTCGATTCCGATGCCCTCTTTTTTCAGGCACTTGGGAACGGCCAGGATCGGCGCCACCAGAACGTACTTCATATCGATGCCGCTCGAAGCCTGCGCGCCGATGGTCCCCATGACCGTGCATCCCAGCTCCGCGGCCTTTTCCCGGGACATTACCACCACCGCGGCCGCCCCGTCGCTTATCACCGAGGAATTTCCGGCCGTGGTCACTCCGCCCTCTTTGAACGCCGGCTTCATTTTGGCCAGCTGCTCGTAGGAGGTCTCCCGGGGGCATTCATCTTTTGAGAAAATGACCTTCTCACCCTTGCGGGCCGGCAGCTCCACCGGGACGATCTCTTCATTGAACCGGCCCGCGGCGATCGAAGCCAGGGCCCTGCGGTAAGACTCGGCGGCGTAACGGTCCTGGTCTTCCCTGGAAACCCCGTATTTTTCACTGCACAATTCGTTTGAAATACCCATGTGAAAATCGTTCACTATGTCCCACAGACCGTCGTGAACCATGTGATCGACCAGGGCGCCGTTTCCCATCCGGTAGCCGCCTCGCGCCTTTTCCAGGTAATAGGGCGCCATACTCATGGTCTCCATGCCCCCGGCCACCACCACATCGGCATCGCCGGTCTGAATGGCATGGGCGGCAAGCATCACCGCCTTGAGTCCCGAACCGCACACCTTGTTGATCGTAAGAGCCTCTATTTCCCAGGGCATGCCCGCGGCCACCGCCGCCTGCTTGGCCGGATTTTGCCCATAGCCGCAGGGCAGCACCATGCCCATGATGACCTCATTTACCAGTTCCTTGCCAATTCCAGCCCGCCTGATCGCTTCTTCGATGACAATACCGCCCAGCCTGGTAGCCTTGACCGAGCTGAGCGATCCATTAAAGCTCCCAAGCGGGGTCCTTACAGCACTCACAATAACGGCTTCTCGCATCTATATCTCCTGTGATGTTACTCAGTTTCCCGGATCAACCCGCTTTAACTTCTCCCGTACAAACTCTATGGGACGCGAAATGACAAAGGTCTTGTCACGCGACTGTCCCCCTCTGAGCAGCCTGATTTCAGACTTGGAGACGCCCAGAATTCCGGCCAGAAAAGCAATGCATTCCCGGTTGGCCTCCCCTTCGACCGGCGGGGAGCTGATGCGCATCTTGAGCCTTTGGCCGAAAAGGCCCGCAAAACCGCTCCTGGCCGCCCGGGGCTGAACATGGACAAGCAGGAGGGTTTCTTCGCCCTTCGCGGACAAATAGCTCGAATCACCCTCTGACATGCCCCATCCCCATATGCTAAAGTTTTCACACACTACCGCTCATTGACACACCGATCCATGGTAGAATATATATCCCAATGGTCATTAATCGAAGCAAAAAGACACTCGAAAGAACAATTTGATGCGGGCCGTGCCCAAAAACCCGCGCAGGATTTCCATGCTGAAGTTCTGTAAAACCTTGATCGTTTTTTTGGCCCTCTCGGCCGGCATGCTGCCCGCCGCCCATGGAGCGGCCCAATTTTCCGCCGGCCTGGTGGTGTTGCCCAAAGGCGCCCGGCCCTATACCGGCGAGATTTTTGTAAAAGGGGCAAAGATTCGGCAGGAAACCTCCGGCCCGAACGGAACTCAAACCATGATTTTCCGTCCGGACTTAAAAGTTACCTGGGTGATGACCGGACCGGCAAAAATCTGGTTGCAGATGGCTTATCTGCCCACCGACAATGAATTCGAAGAATGGAGGTCGCAAAAATTTACCAACGCCCTCTTCCTCGGAAATGATACAATCAGGGGCATAAACTGCGGGAAATACCAGGCCGTGGAAGACGGCAAGGCCACCGTTTACTGGGTTTCCGAAAGGCTTTCTTTGCCCGTCAGGATCGAAAACCAGGATGAAACCATAGAGTTTATAAACGTCAGGAAATGCAAGCTCGACGATTCGCTTTTTGAAATTCCGCCATTTTACAAGAAGGCCATCACCACGATAGAGCCTCCCCAGGAGTAGAAGAATGGTTGTTTTACCGGTTTCGGGCAAATCGCAGACCTATGAGGTCCGACCCTCCAAGATAATCGCCCTGGGCCTCAACTACCGCAGCCACATTGCGGAGAGCCATTCGGTGAAAGTAAGCGGCTTCACCGAGGAGATCCCCAAAGAACCCATTCTTTTTCCAAAAACCCCGAACGTTCTGACAGGGCCGGGCGACCCCATAGTGATTCCCGCTTTTCTGCTCGACTACGGGTTTGAAGATCTCAGGACCGACTATGAGGCCGAGTTGGCGGTAATAATCGGCAAAGAGTGCAAAAACGTAAAGGCCGAGGAGGCGCTCGACTATGTCTTCGGCTATACGTGCATAAACGATGTCAGCCAGCGCAACATCCAGTCGGGCGACCGTTCGGGCTGGTTCAGGGGAAAATCCCTGGACACCTTCGGCCCGATAGGACCCCGGATAGTCCTGCGGGAGGAAGTGGATAATCCCCAGTCGCTTCACCTTCAGTGCCGGTTGAACGGCAAAACCGTTCAGGACGCGAGCACCTCCCAGATGATTTTTTCAATCGCTTCCCAGATAGAATTCATCTCCAAAAACTTCACCCTCCTGCCGGGAGACATTATCGCCACGGGCACCCCGGGCGGTGTGGGACGCATCCGCCATGGAGACGTGGTGGAAGTGGAAATAGAAAAAATCGGCGTCCTGAGCAATCCGGTGGTGGAAGAATGGATGCGGTGAGAATTTTCTTCATAACTAGTGATGAATCATGAATCAGTCACGTATTCTGGTTGTCGAGGATGAGGCCATAGTCACCTTGGAGATCGAGGAGCGGCTGACCGCCATGGGCTACCAGGTGGTGGCCGTCGTCTCCAGCGGTGAACAGGCCCTGAATATGGCCGGCGAGCAACGTCCGGACCTGGTCCTGATGGATGTCCACCTCGATGGAGATATGGACGGAATCACTACGGCCGAAGAAGTGCTGAAAAGATTCCAGACTCCGGTCATATTCTTAACGGCCTATTCCGAGGATGCGACCCTGGAGCGCGCCAAACTGGCGCAACCCTACGGCTACCTGCTAAAGCCCTTTGACGACCGGGCACTCAAGTCCGCCATAGAGATCGCCCTCTACAAGCACCGCACTGAAGAAGAGCTGCGCCACAGCGGCAGGCTCTACAACGTCCTTAGCCAGGTGAACCAGGCTGTGGTGCGCACGGAGACCAGAGAGGCGCTGCTTGACACCGTCTGCCGCCTGCTGGTGGAAAGCGGGTCCATGGACCTGGCCTGGGTCGGCCGGCCGCGTCCGGGAACCTCGGACATCCAGCCCGTGGCAAGTTTTGGCAAACATAGTGAGAGCCTTGGCGAGATGAAATATCGCGCCGACAGTTCGACCCGCCAACAGGGAGATCCCGGCGGCGCCCTTCTCACCAGCGAGCCCTCTGTTTGCAACGAGTGCGGTAAAATCCCCTGCCCCTACCCTCTGGGACAAGTGCCCGACAGCTTTGGTTTCCACTCCTGCGCATCTTTTCCCCTCTGGTTTCAAGATGATCTCTTCGGCGCTTTGAACATTTGCGCCAAAGAGCCCGGGTTCTTTCGGGCAAAGGAAATCAAGCTCATGGAGGAGGTGGCGGCCGACATCTCCTTTGCGCTCGACAAAATCGAGGGAGACAGGCGCCGGAAAACCGCCGAGAAATCCCTGGCGGACAGCGAGCAACGGCTGCGCCTCTTTATCGAGCATGCGCCGGCCTCATTGGCCATGTTCGATCGTGAAATGCGCTACTTGAGCGTCAGTCGCCGATGGCTTGGTGACTACCATCTCGCCGATCGCGATCTGATCGGCCTGTCACACTACCAGATATTCCCGGAACTCTCAGAGGCCTTGAAAACGGTCCACCGCCGGGCAATGGCGGGCGAGGTGATAAGGGCGGAAGAAGATCTCTTCGAAAGGGCTGACGGCAGCGTGCAGTGGCTGAGGTGGGAAGTCAGGCCCTGGCGCGACTCCAATGGCGAGATAGGCGGCATTGTGATCTTTTCCGAGGACATTACCGAGCACAAACGGGCCCAGGAGTTGCTTCGTGAAAGCGAGGAACGCTACAGACTGGCCATGGAGGCCACCAGTGACGGCATTTGGGATTGGAATCTGGTCACCGATGAGGTCTATTACAGCCCGGCCTATTTCCGCATGCTGGGATACGAACCCGGCCAGTTTCCCCACAAAGCCGGCACCTGGGTGGAGCTGATTCATCCGGACGACCGGCAAAATGTTCTCGCGGTTAACCAGGCATGCATCAATAACGACTTGCCGGCTTTCAGCGTCGAGTTCCGCATGCGTTCCAAAGACGGCGCCTGGCACTGGATCCTGGGCCGGGGCAAAGCAGTTCGAAGAGATGCGGCCGGCCTTGCGTTGCAGATGGTCGGAACCCATGTGGACATTACCGAGAGCAAACGCAAGGAACAGGAACTGGAAGAACTCTATCGGCAAAATGATCGCATCCTCGACGCGGCAGGGGAAGGCATCGTGGGGTTGGACGAAAAGGGACGAACCACCTTCGCCAACCCGGCGGCCCTGGAGATACTCGGCTATGAGCAGGGCGAGCTGATAGGGGCTTCCCTGCATGAGCTCACCCACCATCACAAGGCGGACGGCAGTCTTTACCCGGAAAAAGAATGTCCCATGTATCCCACACTTGGAAACGGAGTCACTGTTCGCATCCTCGACGAGATACTCTGGAAAAAGGACGGTTCCAGTTTTCCGGCCGCTTACTCGGCTACACCGATTATTGAAGGCGGCAAGATATCCGGAGCGGTAGTCACCTTCCGGGATATCACTTTGCGCAAAAAAGCCCTGGACGCACTGCGGGAAAGCGAGCAGCAGTTCAAGACCATGTTTGACATGGCTTCCATCGGCATAACCCAGACCGACCCCCAAACGCGCCGCTGGCTTCGAGTAAACCAAAAAATGTGTGAAATAACAGGCTATTCCTCTTTTGAACTATTGCAAAAGCATGTACATGAACTCACTCACCCCGAAGATTTGGAGAGAGACCGGAAGGAATTCGGCGACCTTCTGAGCGGAAAGTCAGAGGTCATTCATCTCGAGAAACGCTACATCCGCAAAAACGGCGAGACCATATGGGTAAACGTCAACGGCGCCCTCATCCGAGACGCCGCCGGCCAACCCCTCAGAACCGTGGCCACCATCGAGGACATAACCGAGCGCAAGAAAATGGAACAGGAGCAGGCGCTGGTGGAAGCCCAGCTGCGCCAGGCCCAGAAACTGGAAGCGCTGGGCACTCTGGCGGGTGGGGTAGCCCACGACTTCAATAACATTTTGAGCATAATCATGGGCTACGCCGAACTCTCCAAAATGGAGACCGACCCGGAGAGCAGGATCGGAAAAAACCTCCGGCAAATACTCGACGCAAGCACCAGGGCCAAGGAACTGGTGACCCAAATCCTGGCGTTCAGCCGCAGGTCCGATCACCAGAAGCTCTACCTGCACCTCCATATAATCTTGAGAGAGGCCATGAAAATGCTGCGGCCTTCCCTGCCCTCCACTATCGAGATCAAAATCGAAATCTTAAGCAAATCCGCCGTGTTCGCCGATCCCACTCAAATGCATCAGGTCCTGATGAACCTGTGCGCCAACGCCGCCCACGCCATGCGTGAGAAGGGCGGAATCCTGGAGGTGACCCTGCGCGATATCCTGCTCAGGGCTGCGGACATTCGCCCCTCGGAAAATATAAAACCGGGCCGTTATGTTGAACTGACAGTAAAAGACAGCGGGCAGGGCATCGAGCCGGGAATAGTCGATTTTATCTTCGACCCCTTCTTCACCACCAAGGAATTGGGGGAAGGAACAGGGCTTGGCCTGTCGGTGGTGCACGGCATTGTAAAAAGTCACGGCGGCGCCATTACTGCCCGGAGCACGGTTGGAGAGGGCGCCACTTTCACCGTCCTCATCCCTGCCGTGGAACAGGCCGCCCGACCTGAAGTGGAAGCAGCCGCGGCCCCCATCTCCCGCGGAAAAGAGCGGATACTGGTTGTCGATGACGAGCCCTCGCTGGCCGAGATGGTGCGCAGCATGCTCTCGATGCTTGGCTACGACGCGGTTTCCTGTACCAGCGGGCTGGAAGCGCTCAGGACCTTCGCAAATCAGCCGGAAGGCAAATCTTTCGACCTGGTGGTAACCGACATGACCATGCCCCACCTCACCGGCGAGGACCTCACCCGCGAACTCTCACGACTTCGACCGGATATGCCGGTAATACTCATGACCGGCTTCAGTGAGAGGATCGATGCGGAAAGGGCCAAAAGCCTGGGAATAAAGGGGTTTCTGATGAAGCCGGTTATTTTAAAAGATTTGGCCGCCATGATCAGGAAGGTTGTCGACAGGGCAAATTGAAAGAGGTTTAAAGAAGTTTAAAGCAAGTTTAAAGCAAATCCACCACAGAGGCACGGAGGCACAGAGGAGACTATTTTTTGACCGGCCGGGAGAAGACGGCCGGTCAAAAGGGCTGCGCCTTCGGTCAATTGGCCAGGCGTTTCATCCCATTCCCAGCCAGATCCGCAGGTTTGGCTGTAGGTTGGGCTAAGCGGTAGCGCAGCCCAACAAGAACTTGCCCGCACTTCTGGAGCAGATTTTGCCCGGCCGCCGTCTCCCGGCCGGGC
>JARLHP010000075.1 GCA_031292195.1 Syntrophobacteraceae bacterium | reverse complement strand
TTGTTGTGCGTCATGCTGCTGGTCGCCGGTTGTGCCACCACGGCTACCAAACCCGCGGTTCTGTCCGGGCCGGTCTCTCCGGTCTCTCCGGCGCCCCCGCCTCCGCCCCCGCCTAAAAGGGCGGATTTCGAAAATCAGCCCAGCTCCGGGGACACCCAGCACGTTGCGGACTGGGTGGTCGATTCGGGTGACAGTCACGGGATGCCGTTCATGATTATCGACAAGACTTACGCCACAGTCTACATGTTCGAACCCGAAGGGCATCTTCTGGCCGAAGCCCCGTGCCTGATTGGCCTGACCAAGGGGGATGTTTGCGATCCGGGCATCGGTCGTGAAAAATTATCTCAGATGGTTCCCTCCCAGCGCATTACGCCGGCCGGCCGGTTCGTCGCATCTCTGGGCCCTGATTTGAAGGGAAAGATCGTGCTCTGGGTTGATTACAATGGGGGACTCGGCTTGCATTGGGTGGCTACCGGCAATCCCAAAGAGCATCGGCTGGAGCGCATCGCCAGTCCCAATCCCGCCGACCATCGTATTTCCTACGGCTGCATCAACGTCCCGAACAGCTTCTACCAGGATGTCGTAAAACCGACTTTCACCGGGAAAAAAGGCGTTGTGTACATACTGCCCGAAGTCCAGTCCAACAGTGAGACTTTCAAGTCCTACTATCGCGTTGAATTGAAAGGTAAGAGCGCCACTCGATAGAATACTTTTCACCGCAGAGACGCAGAGAGCGCGGAGAAAAGACCGGGTGTATAACATTTGCCATCTCTGCGTTCTCTGCGTCTCTGCGGTGGATCATTGTTCTTTGCGCTCCAGCAGCGACTCGTAGAAAACCCGCCAGTTCTCTCCCATTATTGCGCGAATGCTCTGTTCGGGATATCCATGGTCTCGCATCATCTGCTCCAGGTCGCTCAACCGGGTTATGTCTTCGAACCCGGCGTTTACGCCCTCAAAGCCGCAAAAATCGGTGCCTATGCCGATGGCGCCGGCGCCAAACGACTGAGCTATCCAGTCGATGTGATGGAAGATGTCCTCCAGGCAAGCCTCGCCCGAAAGGGTGAGCATTTTGGGGTCGGCGGCTATACCGATAACCCCCCGACGTTCGATAATGGCGGCAACCTGGTCTCTGGTAAGGTTCCGCGGTATGTCCGCAAGCGCTCGCACCCCGGTGTGCGAGGATAGGAGCGGCCCCTCGAACAGTCGGACCAGGTCCCGAAAACCGGGCACCGCCAAATGGGCCGCATCGAAAGCAAAACCTTCCCGCGCCAGTTCTTTTACCAACGCCTTGCCCTGTTGGCTGAGGCCTTCGGGGAAGGGAACCGCGTTCCCGTCTCCCAGCCTGTTTCTTCCCATGTGGGTGAGGCCGGCCACCCGGATCCCGGCCTGCGAGAGTTTTGCGCGATCGAACTCAAGCAAACAGTCGGCGTTTTCGACCAGCAAGATCATCCCCGGCCTTTTCAACCGGATGCAATCATTTAGGTCTTTAGCCGATTTTATGTGAAAAAGGTCCGTGAGGTAGCGTTCCGCGTAAGCCAAAAGGTGTGATAGAAACTCTTTGGACCCGTTTCCGTCATACTCGTCCGGACAGTAAAGCGCGCATACCGCGGCCGAAAGCTCGACCCTCCTTATCTTGTCAACAGTAACGGCCATGTCCGGTAAATCATCCATGGAGACATCGCGGTGCGATTCGAGCATTTCATACAGAACATCGACGTGTCCGTCGATGCGCACAACCGGATCGGTCCGGACAGGTTCGGAGTGCAAATCTTTGGTCATCGGGTCAAAACACCTCGCGCAGGTCATAATGGAATGGAAGGCCCCAAAAGAACCGGGGAGCACATCACTGCGCCCCCCGGATTTCAGACAGGTTTAAAGTTCATTATCTCCGAACCGGAGATTCCGTCGGGGCGTGTCAGCTAGGCACGACAAAGGTCGTCTGAGCCTCATTGACCTCGGCCACAAGGATCTTTTTCTCGATTTCCTTCACCTGGAGCATCCGTTTCACCTCCTCTCTTTGCGTGATAAGGGTCTTCCCCCAGCGCAAGAAGTTCCATGCCGGCAAGAGTCCCTGCCGCTTCCGCGCATTCGGCGGCAAACTTGCCGCGCTCTTTATCTGCTCCGTATTTCGGGTAAAGTCGGTCTGCTATATCCCCTAAGGTGCTGTGTCCGTCGCACAGCCCGAGAAAATCGACCCCGAATTCGTTTATTTCTCGAACCTTCGTACCGCCCGGCCCCCGGGAGAAGGCGAGAAAAACCGGCCTCCGCCCGCACCTGTCCGGGAAATGGCCGTATTTGAACTCCAAGATAAGATCAGGAATATCATATGTGAACCGCTCGATGGAAACCTTTTCGCTCCGTAGCGGTCCAAGACCACCTATCCCCGCGCCATCGATCATAAACGGGGAAGCCCGTCCCGCCCCCTGTTCCGCCCGAAACAACAGCGTTTCATATTTTATGAGTTCGGCCAGGAACTCGCGCACCACCACTTCGCGCCCGGCCAGCCGTTCGGCGGCAAACTCTTCGAAATGGACCATGAAGGCCCGAGGGGAGAGGCGGCGGCCAGGACCGGCGCCCGTCAAGCCCTGGTGGGGATTTGTCGGGGCCTGAGCCTCCTTCTGTGCCACCCTGTCCAGAAAACCAAAAAAAAGCTCGACCACCGGCAGTCCCAGCTCCATGGACAGCACCAGAAAACTCCTGGGATAGAGGGCCGCGATTACGGTGAAGTAGCTCGCCGTCTCATTTAGCTGCGCCAAAGTCGCGGCAGGGCAGGGCAGGTTGTGGAAACTGCTGAAAATCGTCGGTTCCGAATCGATCAGCAGCTCATCGGCAGCCAGTCGTCTACCTTCGTCGAACTCGATGCCCAGTGAAAAATAGGTGTCCACTTCTCGAACCAGCAGGTGCTTGTATTTATGGTATAACTCGGTTCCCGGCAAAATGGTGGCCATCTGCACCAGGATGTTCGTATTTCCCGTGGCTGCGGATCGCAGCGCCAGTTGGAGGGTTTCCTCCAGGTCTTGGCGCTGTTCCTCCGGAAATCCGATAACGAAACTCAAGGTGGGGACGATTCCCGCCTCGGTGGTCTCCCGCACCCGGTCGAAGAGGATGTCGCGGTCGATGTCCTTGTGAATGAAAGCCAGCGTTCTTTTCGATCCGGAGTCGATCCCGTAGCACATGGTCTCGCATCCGGCCCTGCGCATCAATTGCAACAGCTCTTTATCCACCGTGTCCAGCCGGGAGATGCAGTACCATGGAAACCGGTCCATACCGGCCTCCAGCAGGCCCCGGCAGAACTGCTCGGCAAAGCCTCTTTTCGCTGTAAACTGGTCGTAGGCCAGCAGAAAGCACTCCGCGCCGAAATTTTCAGCCAGATTTTTCATCTCCGTGATGATTCTCTGTGATGAAAATGTCCTCGACCTTCGTTTCCACATGATCGATTGAGAGCAGTAGACGCACCGGTGCGGGCACCCCCGGCCCACTTCCAGGATGGCGATGGAGCGTCCGATCCCGCAGGCGTCGCGGTATTCACTGAAAGGCGAAACGAACCTGTAATCGCTTGCCGGCAGGCAATCGAGATCTGCTATGAGTTCCCGGTCGGGATTGCGCACTATCCGCTCGGACGTTCGAAGTGTCACCCCGGCAACCGACTCCGGCGCCGCTTGCCCTTCGAAAACAGCGAGCAATTCCGGAAAAGAAATTTCTCCCTCACCGCGCACCACCGCGTCGATAAAAGGAAAGCGCCCAAGGGTAAGCTCATCTATCGACGATGCGTTGGGACCCCCGAATACGATCCTGAGAAGCGGGGCCTGTCTGCTCAACTCTTGCGCTATATTGACCGCCGGAGGGGTAGTCGTGCATTGCACCGAAAAGCCGACCACGTCGGGCGAAAAATCGAGTATCCGCTTCGCGCACTGCACATAAATACTGCTATCCATCACCAGAGATTTCCGGCGAATATCGAGCGGAAAGTCGAATATTTTGACTCTATGAGGTGAAGATTTCAGGGCCGTGGCAAGACTAACGAGGCCTAGTGGAGGCAGGTTGTACATGGGCTCGAAGTAGAACGGTGGAAAGACAAGAGCTATGTTCATATAAGAACCGGTGAATGGGTGAATGGGTGAATCGTATAAGAGCCGGTGAATCGGTGAATGGGTGAATCGGTGAATCGGTAAAAACAAGAGCCGGTGAATCGGTGAATGGGAAAAATTCCAGCTTTCCGACCAATTCACCTATCCAATGCCCATTTGTAAAACCCACTCATTTGAGATAGTCTAACAAACAATCGTGTTTAATTCAATGTTGTCGATAGGAGCTGGTGGGATAAGAGCCGGTGAGTCGGTCGATGGGCGAAATTGCAGCTTCCATCAAAAATGGGGTGAATGGTTAAATAATGAACAGAAAAATCGGGACCACCAAATTGCACCGTGGGTTCACCAATTCACCGGCTCTTCTACGATTCACCGGCTCTTAAAAAGGTGAAAGCCAGGAGGAGGGAGGGGGCCTGGCTTTCGGGGAATAGGTACTTCTTGAAACCAACTCTTTATGCCTCAATTTCATACTTTTACCGATTAAAAACAATCAGGTAAAGACAGTAATGGCAACTACAGCAAAACAGTATTTCCTTGATGAGGGACATGGCACACACCATTTACGACGCCGTTAAGAATCGGGGCCTGATCGCCGCGCATCGTGGAGCGCGTTCGCTTGCCCCGGAAAACACCCTGGCCGCGGCCCGCCTGGCCCTTGCCGCAGGCGCCGGGATGTGGGAAATCGATGTCCGAACGACCAAAGACGCGGAGGTCGTACTGGTCCATGATGTGGACCTGAAACGGACCTCAGATGCCCGTGACAAGTTCCCGGACCGGGGACCATGGCTGGTTGACCAATTTACTCTGCGGGAGCTGAAAGCCCTTGATTGCGGCTCTTGGTTCCAAAGAACCGATCCCTTCGGACAGATCGCCGCCGGCCGGCTTTCTCCACCGGAACTGGAAAGATATCGCGGCCAACAGGTGTTGACTCTTGAGGAAGCGATACGGTTCACGGTCGAAAACGATTGGCTTCTAAATATTGAGATCAAGGATCTTACGGGAAGGCCGGGCCATGATTGGATTGTCGAAAAGGTCATCGCCACGGTGCGGCGGGTAGGCGCTGCCGAAAAGGTCCTTGTTTCCTCCTTCAACCATTGCTACCTGGCTCGGATTAGAAGGTTGGACAGGCATATACGCACCGGTGTTCTTACCGACAGGGTTCTGCCCGATCCCACCGCGGTGATGGCCGAACTGGATGCTTTCACTTTCAATCCCTCGTTTCGCGTTTTTCGTCCCGGGCAGGTTCGAAAATTGAAGCAAAAGGGCTTCGGGGTCCTGGTTTGGGTTTTGAACAATCCTCTGGCCGCGTGGGCCTGTTTTGCCATGGGGGCCGACGGCATCTTTACGGACTTTCCTCGGAGATTCTCATGAAAATCTTGATTATCTCGGCGCTCTACCAGGAATACGCACCCCTCAAAAAGCTTTTCCCCGCTTTTCGCCCTGTGCGCAAAATCCCGTCGAAGATGTTTGCACTGAGCCTCCCCGGCATGGAAATAACGCTGATCGAATCGGGCATGGGAGAGAATGCGGTGAGGGAAGTGCTGGGTGGCCAAAAGGGATCGCTATCCCCCGATCTTTTCATCTTTTCCGGGTTTGCGGGTGGACTTCATCCGGATCTCTTGGTCGGAGAGGTCTGCGTCGTCAGGAGCGCTCGCCCTGTGGAAGCCGACACGACCTATAATTTCCAGTTTTCAGATCAGTTGGCTGATTTTTTGTCCAAACATCGAGTGAAGCCCGTCCTGGCGCTTACCACGCAGAGCCCCGGAAACAAGCAACTCCTGTCGGCCCTGGCCTGCGGTCAGCCGGCCGTTTTGGACATGGAAACCGCCGTTGCCGCCGAGCAGGCCTGGTCCCGCAAAATACCCTTCATCTGTTTTCGAGCGGTAAGCGATGCGCTCGACCAGGACCTGGGGTTCAACCTCCGGGATATTTGCGACGAACAATTCCGGGTGAAGCCCCTTCGCGTATTGGCCACCATTTTAAAAAAGCCCTCCACTTTGTGGGCCTTTTACCGGTTATGGCGAAGTTCGAGCCTCGCGGCAAAGAATCTGTGCACCCTGCTGGCGGCTTTCGTAGGGCTTTCGGCCGACACGTTGGCCGGGATGGCGGACGGGATCTGGGTCGAAAAGGGATGAGCGGATGAGCCTCTTGCAAAACTCGACTTTGGGTGAATAGAGCCAATATTCATAATTCAGGTTCCGGTTAACTCTGCATCCAGAAAACAATAGCCCGGGCATCGCCCCCCGACCTTGACAAACCCTGTGGATCCAAGCCCTTGTATGTTTAAGAGCAAGATGGAGCGACTCCAAGTGACAAGTGGACAGAGCTAATTCGCAATTAATTCAATAGTGCCCGGTGAAACGGAGGCATGCAACGCTGGAGAGCGACCCGCCAAGGGGTAACCGGGCTGTCGATGCATTTTCATCTTGACGAAAAGCAGAACAGCACTACAACCCCAAAGATCGGAAGCCTTTCATGGTTTCTCTTTTCCCGATGACTCCTTGTCGGATGCGTTCTTTTTGGTTTACGGTACATCGATGTGAAAGACAGCTTTCTTGCCGTTCGCCACAACCGTTACAGCATAGGTCCCGTGGGGCAGCGCCACATTGTTTCCATAGTGCGTCGTTTTCGCTCCTTTCCCGATGACTTGCATAATGACGACTGGAACTTGCGTTGCAATGCCCTGCAACTTTCCCCGCACGACAGGCTGGTACTTCATAATGACTTTCGCATCGCTGAGAGCCTTGCCGGTTTGTGCGTCGAATACATGCGCAACAAGATGGAAGTTGGGGTGCGGCTTCGCATCTGGAGCTAACGGTTTTTCTCCGCCCACGATCAACATGCCTTTCAAAGCAGGATTGGCTCTGACTTGGTCGGCCGTATAAAACGGCTCTGCCGGCATCACATGCAGTTGAATACGAAGACCATCCACGGTGGCGGACTTCATAATATTGGCAGCCTTGGATGGCAAGACGGCAATTGCCAACGAGAAGAGCACTGCAAAAACTAACTGTGCTGATTTTATTCTCATAATGTACCTCCCTGTTTTTGTGTCTATGTGTAATGCTCTATCGACCATTGCTCCCAATGCGCTGGCGTGAGCTCACGCTTGGGTGCGGTTTCGTCGTGTTGTGTCAGCACCGGTCAATCTTCGTCTGGCTCCGCCCCGTGGGCTCGAGCCTTCGGACCTTGCGCGGCAGGCTCCTCGCTGGCGTGCGATGCCCCGTGGGTGAGGGGCCCGCAGGGCTGGACAGCCCACTGTTGTTTGCCTATCGCAAGGCCGGATTTTTTCCGGGTCGACAGAAAGTCCAGCGGATTTTGGGTTTTCTCGGTGGAAAGGATGCCGCCCAATACCGGCATGTTGTACGCGCCGTTCATGATGCGCAGTGTCCGCCGGTCGCGGGTCAGCCGGCCGGCGGTGGGTCTGGCCATGCGGCCGATCAGGCTTAAAAGGGTCGTTTTTCCCGAACCGCTGGGTCCCATGAAAACGGTGACGCTTTGGGGAACGATCTTCAGGTTTATTCCCTGAATGGTTGAAAATTCATTGGGTTTTCCGGCATTAAACACTTTCCGGACATTTAAAAGATGCATCATGAATGCAAACTCTTTATTCAGTTTTGAAAAACTTGGTCCTTTGGACATAGTTGTCTGCCTGTTTCAGCCAAAGCAAACGTAACGGCATGCCCCAGCTTTGTCAACAGGTTCACTGCGACTTGGCCAGTGACTTCTCTTACCATCTCATCATCATCCATCACCAGTATATTCGGTGATAAGAAATTGCTTTGTTCGGGCTATTTGAGAAGGAACGCGGCGATCTTCCCTGAAGGACGCTTTTCGCAACCAAGGGGCTCTGCCCCCACACCCCCGGAGTCTATGAGCCATGGGGGGCAAGCTCTGGAGGTGCGTCGTCACAATGGGCAATAGTATGTAAAGTCGCTTAGTTATGATTTTAGGGCAGTTTCCGGACGCAAAAATTATCCCCTTGGAGCATCGGACAGGAATTGCCCGTGGAATTCTGAATACTTTTGCAAGAAGCTCTGACGGCAAGCCGTTCACTCAAAGCCCCGGCGGCCAGAAAACATGGGGAGTCGCTATTCTGGCCTGAGTGATCTTATAGATGGTGAAGAAAAACATCGGTACGATCAGCGCCGCCGAAACCAGCAGGTCCACCAGGCCCAGCAGAGTTTCTCCGATCCGGAAGGTGATCGTTATATTGAACACCAGCACCGATAAGTAGAGCACCGGCCCAAGCAGCCGCAACCATGACCAGAGGTCTTTTGGCAAATGATGCTCCGCCTCTTTGGCGCCAATACGGTCCAAGGCCTGCAAAGCGCCGGTCAAAACCAATCCCACCAGCAGCCAGCCTCCAAAATTACTCATGGGGATGCCAAAGTAGAACCCATTGTGCCGGTATCCGTATATCAGGCCGAGAAACCATTTCCTGCCCTGAAGGGCGACCGGGTCGATGACCACGTCCAGCAGGAGGAAAAGAAACGCTCCAAGCCCCAGCGTCGAGTTGGAGCGCCTTGTTTGCGAGGTTTCGAGCGTGACAAGATTTCCCGCTCTGAGCGAAACCGGGCTCATCAAAAAGACCGCCAGAGAGTAGCTGCAATAGGACAGGAAAACGTAAGAAAGGGAGTCCATGAAGGGGACCCCCAAAACCCACAGTTCTTTGTCAATGGTGGTGTGTATGTAGAAATAATCGCCGTAGGGGAACCCCCAGTGAATCGAAGAATATTCGGAAAACCAAGCCAGCGCGTAGCCCACGGGAATGTAGACCAGGGTCTTGGTCCAGCCGAAATGGCGCCAGCCCGCAACGAGATACACGGCCAGGAAGGCGAAGACATAGGGGCGTAGAACGATGGTTCCCCGCAAAAGCCTCAGAAACTCAAACATTGATGTTCCACTTGAGCATTCGTAAGGTGTCTTTGAGTCCCATCTGGCGAACGATGGTCGGTTCGAAACCGCAGTGGACCATGCACTGGGCGCATCGGGGATCGGCTCCGGAAGCATAATGCTCCCAGTCGGTCCGCTCCATAAGCTCGGCAAAAGTGCGGTAATGCGTGTCGGTAATCAGGTAGCACGGTGATTTCCAACCCATCGGGTTGCGGGTCGGATTCCCCCAGGGCGTGCATTTAAGAGACCTTTTTCCGGCTACGAATTCCAGGTAGAGCGGATTGCTGATGATGGGGAATTTTCGTCCCCAAGTGCTGATTTCCTTAAATTTTTTCACTATTTCGCTTTTGTTCAGAAAAACATCATTGCCCACTTCTTCGTAGCTGAAACCGGGCGCCGCAAGGATGCCGTCCACCCCGGCCTGTGCCAGTTGCTCAAAGAGGCTGTGGAGGTCTTCGACAGAAGATTCCCGGAACACCGTGGTGTTGGTGCTGACGCGAAAGCCCGCCCTCTTGGCGGCTTTCACGCCGGCAAGGGCTTTTTGGAATCCCCCCGGCCTTCCGATTATGGCGTCATGAACCGGTTCGGTGCCGTCGAAATGGACGTTCCAGGTAAAATGCGAATCGGGTTTGAACAGTTTCAAAGACTCTTCGAGAAGCATGCCATTGGTGCAAAAATAAATATGCTTTCCCCTGGCCAGTGTTTCACGGACCAACTCCGGGACCTTCGAGTAGAGCAGGGGCTCTCCGCCCGTAATGCTCACCACCGGTGTCCCGGCCTCCTCAATGGCCGTGATGCATTCTTCCAGGCTCATTTCTTTGGAAAGAGTGTCGTGATATTCTCGAATCCTTCCGCAGCCCGAACAGGTGAGATTGCACCGGTGTGTGGGTTCGAGCATCAATACGAGTGGAAACCGCTCGTTTCCACGAAATTTATTCCCGGCCAGATAGCCGACCATTGAAACATAAAGACTAATTGGAAAACGCATTCTTACCTCGATCCTTAAGAGCAGTTTTGCACGTTTATTCGAAACATCCTGAAACCACGAAAAGTCCGTGGTCCGGGCCTGGCAGCCCCGGCTGGCGGTCCCACCGCCGTCCGTGGTCAGGGCTCGGCAGACCCGGCTGGCGGTCCTGCCGCCCGCCGTTTTACATATCCGTTTTCTCCAAACCAGGCCACCGCGTCAGACAAAGCCGTCTCAACCGGGCTCTGCGGCAGTCCTAATTCCCTCACCGCCTTGGAGCTGTCGAAAAACATACGCTTTGCCGCCATCTTCACCCCTTCGTAGGGGATCAGGGGTTGGCTGCGGGTAACCACAGAGACGAGCAGGAAAAAACGGGCCAGCCATAAAATGGGGGTATAGGGCAGCCTTACCGTTGGCGCCGGAACGCCGGAGATCTTTTCGAGCATCGAAAAGATCTCCGCAAGCGTAAGATTGAGGTTGCCCAGTATGTATTTTTCTCCCACTTTGCCTTTTTCAAAAGCCAGCCGGTGGCCTTCGGCAACGTCTCTTACATCGACTATGTTAAGGCCTGTTTCAAGGTAAGCGGGCATTTTCCTGTTGAGAAAATCGACGATTATCTTGCCGGTAGGCGTTGGCTTGTGATCTGCGGGCCCCACCGGCGTGCTGGGATGAACAAAGACCACCGGAAGACCTTTTTGCAGCCATTTTTCCGCCTCGCGCTCCGCCAGAAATTTCGACCTTTTGTAATGCCCCACCATATCGCCCAGACAGACCGGTGTGTTTTCGTCGGCCGGTGTTCCGTCCCTGTTAAGCCCCAGGGCCCCCACGCTGCTGGTGTAGACAACCCTCTCGACCCCTGCGGCCATGGCGGCCCGCATGACGTTGACCGTCCCGGTGACGTTGCTTTCGTAAATCTCTCGCGGGTCTTTGGCCCACAGCCTGTAGTCGGCCGCAACATGAAAGACCGCCTGCGCCCCGGTCATGGCCTCGGTTAGCTGGGCGGGATTGCGGATGTCTCCCGTGAACCATTCCATGCCGGGTAAATCCGTGCCCAGGGGCGAACGCGAGCGGCAAAGGGCCCTCAGTTCCCACCCATTGCGAAGCAGGGAGGTTGCGACGTGGTGTCCAACGAACCCCGTTGCTCCAGTAATAAAAGCCACAGGCATTTTCCCCCCCAAAAAAGCAGTGAACAGTGAAGAGTGAACAGAAAAAGCTTGCCGCCCTCACTGCTCACTCCTCACTGCTCACTCCTCACTGCTCACTCCTCACTGCTCACTCGTCACTGCTCACTGAAACGCAAATGCCGGCTGTTCGAGATGGCCTTGCGCAAACCGCTCACCTCTACTGCTTCCAGGCGGCGGATTATTAATTCCCACTTTTCGCGTATTCCCCCCGGCGCCGCCGGGCGGTCGTCGAACAGGGAGCGGATATCGGAAGAAGGGGCCAGAACCGCTTCCCTGATTTCATCGATCTTATAACAGAGCGCTTCGGTAAATATCGACACCGACCTTTCAAGGGCTGCGAGGCTCACGCCGCTGTCGCGGGCCTTTTCGAGATGTACCCTGAACCGACTCAAACACTGCGGCAGAAGTTCCTCTATCGCGGTTCTGCAGTCGGTAAACGATCCCGTGGTCTCGATTATGACCAGGCGGGAGGGGTTGGATTTGGAATCGAGCTGAATCAATTCGTCGCCGTCGTCGTAGAAAACATTCCCGGTCCGAAAACTCACTCTGCCCAGCACCAGGGTGAACGCGGCGGCCAGGCCCAACAGGCCGGAGAGGCGCACTATGAACTCCGGGTTTTTGTAAAACGATATGGGGAGCTTGTCGGAAACAAAACCGGTAACATATTGGCGTTCGAAAAAGAAGGCCGGAACCGGCCCCAGCCCCGGGATCGGCAACTCCAGCCTTATTTCGCTGTAGGCCAGGATAGGAAAGCCCAGTTTGGCGGCGGCATGGAGCCTGTCGAAAATATAATCCCGGTACTTGTATGTCTCCTCGATAGCCTGCTCCAGCCCGATACCCATCTTTATCCGGTGGATTACATCCCATTTCATGAGCCGCAGGAGTCTCAAGGAATCTTTTCCATCCCGAGTGGTCATCACCACCAGGTAGACTTCCCTTTCTTCCCCGGAAATGTCCCTGGAACTCTGGGATTCTTCTATCCGCCCAATATTGATGGAAAGGAGCTTGCGGGAATTTTCCCAAAAATGGGCTATCAGGCCGTGCACCCGGGGATCGACACCCGTGTCGAAGACGATTTCCTCCCCGTCGATGGATGCCCCGGGCAGCCATTTGACGTTGAGGTGAAATTCGGGGCTGAGTTCCAGCGCCAACTCTTCCATCTCTTCTTCGTCGATGCCCAAAAGGCGGCAGAACATGGTCGTTCGCCACACCGGGTCGCTGTAATCGTCCCGGACCAGGTCCGGGACGGCGGCCGCGGCGAAAAGAGAGGCGAAACGGTCGAACGCTTTTAGCGCGCTGTCTGTGTCGGCTGAATCCGGAAGCGATTCGAGGATGGAGACCGCGCCCTCGAGTTCCGAAATATCGAGGTCCTTTCCGGCGGGCAGAAGCAAGCTCAATTCCCGGCTTCCCCACATGTTGGTGCAGTGGAGCAGGTTCAATATTTCCCGGAGACGGGCCAGGGCTTCGGAGCGGTCCTGCTCGATCAGAGGTCTGATCCGCATAAACTCATCGCACGTCAGAAATCTGCCCCCGGTAGGCTCATTGTAGTAGACGGTCAAGCCCGTGCCTACCTGGACCTTACAGGCGCGCACGTAACGACAGATTTCAACCACCGACCGGGGTGTGGGAGACATTCGCCAGCATTCGCCTCGGCGGCGCAACTGCGTTCTGATTTCGGGAATATTCAAACCCGTGAACTGGACCTGCTCTTTGGGGACAAAAGACTGCAGTAACTTGTCGGCGGCAAATATATTTTCCATCCCGGAAGGATCGGACCGAATGATTATCAGGTCGCCGCGAAAAACCAGCGGAACGGCGTCCACGCAGAGCAGTCGTTCGAGTTCTTCAGGTTCGGGCAGGTCCTCTTCGGGCTTCGTCAGCCTCAAAAACTCGGTCATGATCGAAACGTGGTGGGCGTGGATACCCCGGACCGTGACAACGGTCCGGTATCCGGGAAATACGGTGCCAATGCGGCTACAAGGCTCACCATTTTCATCGACGGCGAAAAAATCGGGGCCGATGAAAGTGACGCCCATCTTTTCGCGGGGCTTAAGCGGCCCGTCAAGTGAAATGTCTTCTGAAAAAAGCGTCATGTCCACCATCTGCTTGAAAAATACGGCCCCCGTCCTCTACCAGGGTGCAAAGTATCATGAAATCCGTATATTTTGTATAGCACAAAGTTTTTAAACAAGGTATTTGTCTTCGGGTGGCCGATTTTAGAGGGAAAAACGGCCACATCCCCCGAAGGCGAAGACATTTCAGGTCGCCAAGAGGTTTTGGGATGATGATGCTGGTAAAAGAGTTGATGAGCGGACTTTCGGAAATCCCGGTTGTCGATGAAAAGGCCACTCTGTTTGAAGCCGTTCTTCAAATCGGCATGGATGGGGCGAAGCCAACCGAAGGAGGGCGATACCCGGCTGTGCTGGTGGTCGATGAAGGCAAAAGAGTCGCCGGCTTTTTGGAGTTCCGGAGCATGCTCCTGGCGTTTGCCCCGGGGTACGGCGAATTCGCCCGATCCGTGGGGCAAACCGGATTGTCGCCCGATGCGATGGGGGCGGAACTGCAAAAGCTGGGCCTTCTGGAAGACGCATTGCAGGACCTGTGCCAAAAAGCGGCGGAGACGCCCATAAGCTCTGTCATGAGCATTCCGGGGCGGGATCGGATAACCAGGGGAGATGTTTCCATCAGTGAAGCCGCTTACCGGATGGCCGTGTCCTCGCAGGATTACCTGTTTGTCCTGGATGGAGAGGTGCTGGAAGGTATAATAAGCCTGTCCGATATCATGACTCACATCTGCGATACGGTGAGGGCGTGCAGAGTATAGTTGCGTAGTAACCTTGTCCTGGATGCGTTTTGCTCCCGGATCAATGACGAAAGGGGTGTGATGAAAAGGAGACTGTTGGTTCTAGTGCTTGCCATTCTGATGGTTCCCGCCATTCTTTTGGCCGATGACCTTCTTGAGAAGGCCAAAAACCTTCCGGTGGTAAAGGGCGTGTTTTCTCCCCAGGTGAAGCTTGTGGGGGCGAAGGACCTGGGTGACATTTACGAACTCGAAGTGCAGCGCCAGGAGGGCGGAAAACATATAATCTACGCGACCAAAGACGGAGCGTACCTGATTGTGGGAGGCAACGTCCTCAACAAGGAGAAGGTCAATCTGACCCAGGTGCGGGAAGAGGAGATCAACCGGGTTGACTTTTCCACGCTGCCCGTGCGGGAGGCCCTCAAAATCACGAAAGGAGACGGGGCTAAGAAGCTGGTCATGTTTGCCGACGTCGAATGCCCCTATTGCAAAAGGGCATACGACTGGCTGAAAACCCAAAACAATTATACTCTCTACATCTTTTTCGACCCGTTGAACATTCATCCGCAATCCAATGCCAAAACGCTTTCCATCCTGTGCGCCAAGGATCGGCTGGCCGCACTCGATAAAGTGATGGCGGGCCAGGAGGTAGCCGGGTCCACATGCCCCGCCGGCACGCAACTGCTGGCGAATCAACAGACGGTTGTAAACCGGGTGGGAGTTGATGGAACGCCCCTTTTCATCACCGGTTCGGGCGCCAGGATCGTTGGCCTTCAAATCCCTCAGTTGCAAGCTTATTTGAACGGTAAATAGCCCTTGGCAGGCAAGCCGCTTGATTACCCCTCAACGCAGGGGCCATCACTCGCCGGGTGGGCGCCGCTTTTGCGCCCACCCGATCAAGGAAGCGAAACGTTGCGCTGCTGGCGGTCAATGACCGCCGCTGAAATGAAACCGGTTTTCAAACAGGGGCATTCTGTTCCAACGGAAATTTATTGTAAGCGCGCCAGGTTAAGACTCATTCCGGTCCGATGGCCCCTGCCGCCGTGGTTCGGTGTGCCTGCCGCCAATCCGCCGAAAGCCTGCCCCTTTGACCGGCCGTCGTCTCCCGGCCGGTCAAAAAAAGAACTCTCTGTGTCTCCGTGGTGGATTTTCCTGTTTTTTGCGTGAGAACAAATTTACCGTGGGTTTTCAAAAGGTCTTTGCAGAAAATCAGGAGATGCATACATGATCGACCTTTTGACCACGGGACTCATTTTGGGATTTTCCGCGGGATTGTCCCCCGGTCCCATCCTGACTCTGGTTATTACCGAAACCCTCACCCATGGTGCGAAGTCCGGAATCAAAGTCGCTCTTGCCCCGATTGTAACGGACGCGCCAATCATCGCCTTCGCTCTTCTTCTTCTTGCAAAGCTCTCCGGGTTCAGGAGCATCCTGGGTTGCATTTCCATCACCGGGGGTTTTTTTCTGCTTTTCATGGCTTACGAGAGCATGCGTGTAAAGAATTTTGCGCCCGTTGGCAATGGTGAACGGCCCCGGTCACTGCTCAAGGGGGTCTTTGCCAATCTGCTGAACCCCAACCCCTACCTGTTCTGGATCAGTGTGGGAGGGCCGATCATGATAAAGGCGATGAGAGGGGGCGCGATGGGGCCGCTGCTCTTCGTTGTCGGATTCTATCTCTGCCTGGTTGGGTCCTCGATATCGCTCGCCCTGCTTGTCGGCCGGTCGCGGGGCAGCCTGGGGACCAAAGGCTATAAGTATGCCCTCAGGCTCCTGGGGGTCGCCCTGGCCGGCCTGGCGCTGGTGCTTTTTCGGGATGGCTTCAAGCTGTTCGCCGTGCCGTGAGCACTCAATTTCTGTAAATAATATGTGAATAGATCACGTTTTTTTCCCATTTGCGGGCGACAGCCAAGGCATACCTGTCTCCGATAAACCCGCTCAAGTGGCAGTAGACGTGCATCGCATTCAACTCGTGCTGGAAATGGGCGTGCATGGCCTGTTCAGTCTTAACCAGCGATATCTTGGCCTTATTGATTACGTTCATTGTTTTCATTTCAATCTCCTATCTTCCCACTGCAAGCGGATTGCCTGTTTTCTGTTCCAATCGCTATATTGATGGAGTAGCAATTTTAATGCCACAATGGAAGTGCTGGCCACCCATATGATATCCTTGGGAAAATAAAAATGGAGCGCAGCGCGTTTGGATCGATCCGCACAAGAATTTAGGAAATATGCACTATTTTCTCTCAAATATCACTTTTCTATAAAGCCGGGGAATCGGTTTCGGTGCAAGGCGGGGCTAAAGGGCCTATTCTGAGAACCGCTCAATTCAAGCCTGCCATTAGAAGGTGTTTGGATTTTTCGGGTGAGAAGGTTTAAAAGGCGGAAAATTTATGCAAATGGGCAGCATAGAAGCTGGCAAGCTCCTTTATGGATGGAGCGCTGTCTAAGGGGGGACACATCACGTTTTTTCCCGCGCGCGCCCTATCAGTCTGTTTGCCCGAGAGGGATCTCTTGACACGAATATATTTTTGAAGCATCGACCATCGTTAGCTCTTCTTGCTCAATCCATACCGTGTGGCTTATCAATCCGAGGTCTTGGAGCGCCGAGTCGACCTCCCTGCCCAAGATGCTCACGGCCCCCGGGTCCGATTTCCATAGAAGATGAATGCTTATATCGGTCGCATATGTGGTGTTGCAGAATACCTTCAATCTCAATTCAGTCTCGAACGCCGTAGATTCGAGGATCTGTTTGCAGAGATCCAGGACTTTACGGGCTTCCACAATCCCGGGAGCGCAAATATTTATCCTTTCGAGCCAGATCATTTCTTTGATCCTTTCCACAAAACCTCAGCCGGTTATCATCACGCTCCAGTTATCCCATGGAGGAGCGCCCCCGGAAAATCCGGGGGCGATTTCGCAGTTGATCGCAAACTGCGTGACTATCCTGGTTCAGGAAATCGCATCCCGGGGTGTTGCTACCCCCCCGAGGCGCCGCCGACTGTACCCATAGGAACAGGAGTTGAGGGTCCCTGGATATATGTTCCCTGAACAGGTGGATCTTCCGGATCGCCTGTCTTCGGGTCCGCCGATCTTTTCGCCGCGGATGAGTTCGGTTTGCTCATATCGGGGCAATAACCAGCCCAACACATGGGATGTACTTGGGAGGCCACTGCCGGGGCATGGATGCCGGGAACCAGGGCGAACCCCATGATAAACAACACAACCAAAACGCCACTCATTAGTTTTTTCATTTTTTCCCCTTTCAGGTCTGCGTTTCTGCATTTTAATTTCCGCAGTTATCAGTCTTATTCAGCAACAGGGATGCCAGAAGGGGATGTTTCCATAAGATGCTGATTTTGCAGAATAAACAAATTACTCGCGACCGTCCAGAATTGTTGCGAGCCGAAATTGGGGAAATATGGTATATTTCTTCGTGAAATATCGCTTTTCCTTGAATTTGGTCAGAAACCGGGATTATTTTTTCGGCCAGGATTTTACGATTAGGGTGAGGCAATGGAATTAAGCGAATTCGAGTTCTTCCGGGACGCCACCTTGCAAATTTGCAGCAGCCTCGATATCGAGAAAGCCTTGTTTAACTATCTCCAGCATGTGCGGTCCTTCATACCGGCTTCCCATGTGGCCATGGCCTTGTTTGACCCGGGTTCCAGGAACCTTGTGAAAATGCTCGTAATCGACCATCTTGGCGCTAAGACGTCTCTGCCGCCCGTGCCGATGTCGAGGGAATCGGCCGCTAATCTTGCTTCGAATGCCGCGAGCGGCGGGATATCCATAATTGACAAGCTCGAGGAATACTCAGTGGCGAAGGACCTTCGCCCCTATGTCGATTTTTCAAACCATTCCGCCATGATCATGAACCTGGGCATAGAAGGCAAACACCTGGGCGCTTTCATCTTACTGGCAAAAGGAAGCGCGGTTTTCACCAAAGATCATGCGGAACTGGCCTCACTTCTGCGGGGGCCTTTTTCGATCGCCATGTCCAATGCTCTGCGCTATGAAGAACTCGAAAAACTAAAGGACCTCGTGTTTGCTGAGAACCGGGAACTCAGCCGGCAATTGCGAAGGCGCTTTGCTGGCGGCGAGATAATCGGCGCCGAATTTGGTCTGGGGAAGGTAATGGAAAGGGTCAGGCGGGTGGCGCCCCTCGACAGCCCGGTAATCCTTCTTGGAGAGACCGGTGTGGGAAAGGAAGTTATCGCCAACGCGATTCATGCCACCTCATCCAGGAAGGATGGTCCATTGGTTGCCGTCAACTGCGGAGCTATACCCGAGAACCTTTTGGACAGCGAACTATTCGGACATGAGAGGGGCGCTTTTACCGGCGCCATTGCTCAAAAAAGAGGATATTTCGAGCGAGCCGACGGGGGGACGGTTTTTCTCGATGAAATCGGCGAATTACCTCCCCAGGCCCAGGTCAGACTGCTGCGTGTTCTTCAGCAAAAAACGATCGAGCGAGTGGGGGGAACGAAGACGATCTCGGTAGATGTCCGCATCCTTGCCGCAACCCACAGGGACATGCAAGAGCAGGTCAGATCAGGCGCCTTTCGGGAAGACTTATGGTTTCGGTTGAATGTATTCCCTATAGTGATCCCTCCTTTGAGGGACCGCAAAGAGGATATTCCGGCTTTGGCCCATTACTTCCTGGAAAAGAAATCAAAAGAACTCAAAATCTATCCACAATCCTCAATTCCCGTAGAAACGGTCGAGCGCCTTAAATCCTATCACTGGCCGGGCAATATCCGCGAGTTGGAGAACCTCATCGAGCGCGAGCTAATCAATAATCGGGGCAGGGGAAACAGCGGACGGCTGCAATTCGAGGATTTCCAGATAGAACGGAAGACAGAAGAAGCAGTTGCAGACCTTGACGGCAGTGAATCGCTTACGATCGATCAGGTCGTGTCGCGCCACATACGCCGGACCCTGCAAACCACACATGGTAGAATAAGCGGCTCCAGAGGGGCGGCCCAGCTACTCGGGGTAAATCCCCATACCCTTAGAAGCCGGATGCAAAAACTGGGCATCCCCTTCAAATACTCGCAATCCGACGGGTAATTTGCAAAATCCCAACCCTTGCCAACGAAGCTGGGAAAAGCATGGAATGGATCGGGTCCAAATTCAAATCTCCACAACAAACCGTGGATTTTTCACTCCATTAGGGCCGCTATCAGGCCTGTCCCCAGAGTTCGCCTTGTGTGCGGCCTTCGCCCCTGATTAATTTCAAGACTATGGGGGCTGGTTAGCTCTTCTTGTTCGATCCACACCGCGTGGCTTATCAAGCCAATGTCACGGAGCGCCGAAATCAACTCTTTTCCTAAAACGCTCGAAGGTCCGGGCTCCGATTTCCATTGAAGATGTATGCTTATATCGGTCGCATACATGGCATTGCAATAGACCTTAAATCGCAATGCGGTATCCAACTTTGTCGCCTCGACAATCCGTTTGCAAAGACCCAGGACTTTTCGGGCTTCGATAATCCCGGCCGAGCGAATATTTATGGTTTCGAGCCAGACCATTTTTTTGATCCTCCAAGTCGCGGCGCTTGGGCTTTAAATTCCAGTCGCCGGTAAGGCTGCGCCAACCGCCAATGAAGTCGACTCAATAAGGTCGCCGGATCG
>JARLHP010000074.1 GCA_031292195.1 Syntrophobacteraceae bacterium | reverse complement strand
GGCCCATTTCGAGGAGGTCATTCAGGCGGCCGAAGAAGGAATCCACGTCCACCAGCTGACCATCCCTCTCAGGATCGGCGGCGCCTACGGCAAGGTGGACTACCTGGAATGCGCCATGGCATCTCTAGGCGAACCGGATGACTCCGGCCGGCGCAGGCCGGTCCCGATTCCCAATTCCGAATACCGAATGCCGGTTGGCGCGGTGGTGGAAGCAATCGGGCAAAGAACCGCGGTCGGTAAATATCCCGGCCTGGGGGACCTGGAACTCTCCAAATGGGGCAATATCCGGATCCGTCCCTACACCCAGCAGACGCCGGTGGAGGATGTCTTTGCCGGGGGCGACGCCGTGACCGGACCGGCCACCGTCATCCAGGCAATAGCATCGGGCAAGAGGGCCGCAGCCGGGATCCACGCCTATTTGCGGGGCCTGCTGAAGACCTTGCCGGCTCCCCGGGAATCATCCCCCCGGCCGCGTCGCATGGTCGAGCCGATCCGCATGGACTATCAGGCCAAGGCTTTCATTCAGCGCCAGGAAATCCCGCTGATCGATCTTGACCGCAGAATGCACACCTTTGACCGGGTGGAACTGGGCTTGGACGAGATCGCGGCACGGCAGGAGGCCAAAAGATGCATGCGGTGCGATATCTGCGAACGTTGTGGAAAATGTGAAGAGGTTTGCAGTGAAAGGCTCGGGGCCTCCGCCATCTCCTTTTATCATTCCGGTGAAAGCTCCCTCATTCTGAAAGACTATGTCCACGGTCTGCCTCACTGCATAGGCTGCGGGGCCTGTGTCAACGTGTGTCCGACCGGGGCCCTCCAGATGGAGGAACACGACAACGTGCGCTCCCTGGTGATGTGCGGGACCGTAATAAACAAGGTCAAAATGGAAAAGTGCGACAGGTGCGGCGTGTTCCATGCCACTACGGTAATGGTCCGACACCTGGAGAATCTGCTGCGGGTTCCCGGAGAGGTTTTTGAACAAAATCTTTGCGCCGACTGCCGGCGGATCGTCCGAGCATCCAGGATGGCGGGAGAAACCGCGGAGAGCGGCGCCGGCCTTACCCCCTGACGAACCGCAAGGATCATCGGGAAAGCCGATTTGCAAAAAGGGGGACGGAGCCCAAGGCGCTCCGACCCCCCCCCCCGGAAGATCAGTTTGCCTGCAGAAAGGAAGCAAGGCTCGCGTCGTCTTCGACGTTGAGCACCTTGGCGTTTCGATCGATTCTTCTCATAAGCCCCCGCAGCACCTTCTTGGGGCCCACTTCCACGAAATTAGCGAACCCGGCGCCGATCAAGCGCTCCATGCACTGGCGCCACAGGACCGATCCGCAGATTTGGCGGCTCAGCTTCTCGGGGATCTCGGCGCCGCTCGCGGGGATTTGCGCATCGATGTTGTTCACCACCGGGATTTGCGGATCTTTGAACACGCATTCCCGAAGGACCGGTTCGAATTTTTTGCGCGCATAATCCATACACCGGCTATGCCAGGGGCCGCTGACGTTGAGCTTGACGCATTTCCCGGCCCCGGCCTTCTCGCACATCGACGACGCGGTGTTGACCTCGACTTCCGGTCCGGTGATAATTATCTGCTGCACGCAATTTATATTGGCAATCTCGGCTCCTGCCAGCGTGCAAATCTCGCGTATTTTTTCCTCTTCCAAATCCATGATGGCCGCCATACCGCCGGGTTCGACAATGGCCGCCTCCTGCATGAACTTTCCCCTGTTTAAAACCAGCTTGAGCGTGTTCTCCAGGCTCAGCACCCCCGCCGCATACAGGGCGCTGTACTCACCCAGGCTGTGGCCCGCCGCCGCGGCCGGGTAGATCTCGTGTATCCGCAATACGGTTAGACAGGCCAGGTTTACCACGGTCATGGCCGGCTGAACGTTTTCGGTCAAGACGAGCACATCTTCGGGGCCTTCAAAGCAGAGCTTCGCAATGTCCATTCTAAGAATATCGTTGGCATGCTCGAACAACTCCCGCACTTCGCTGTAGTTGTCGTGAAACTCACGCCCCATGCCTACGTATTGGGAGCCCTGGCCGGGAAAAAGGAACACCCAGTTCTTCATTCCATGTCCTTTCCGTTAATGCTGGTGGTATCGGACAAGCAAGAGCGGGTATGGAAGCGGTTTTGACTTCCCGCTCTGTTTTCAACTCGCCACGCTTCAGCTTCTATTAATCTCCGAGCTGGAAGTCAAGAGCGGACAAACCGCACCATCACAATTTGCTTCGTATCGGAATCGACCTTCACCCGGTCGTCCAACCTCATTCCGGCCACCCAGCAGATTTTTTCGCAGTCGCAAAGGAGCGGAATAGCCTGCCGTTCCTGCCTCGGGATTCGGCAGTCGGTAAAAAAATCCTGGAGCTTTTTGGTACCGTGCATGCCGAGGGGGTGAAATCGATCTCCCGGTCTTCGAAACCTTACATGCAGCGGCCACTTGAGCTTTCGGCGGTCCATGAGGATACGGTTGGAATCGGAATGCGGCCCGAACGCACCTTTAGCGTCGCCAAAGCCCACCTCGAAGCTGAAGCCGCCGAAAACATAGTTGCCCGCGGCGTTGACTTCCAGCGGTTCGCGGGGCAACTCCGGCCCGGCGCAACGCTTTGCGCTTATGAGTAGTTTCCCCTCCCGCACCAGCGCTTCGATCCCCCCCGGAATTTCGATCGATTTTCCCCTTTTCCCCGCGCAAACCAGCTCCATGAGGGGTTCCAGGTGCACGAAACCCAGGCCCGACAGATTGCCTTTGACCACGCTTATGCCAAACCGCAGGATACGCCGCACCAGAGCGGGATGAAGCCGCCTCAGCCCTTCGAAATCGATGGCGCACCACCCCTCGGCCGTCCCCAGACATAAATCGTCCCACAGGCCCTGGATATGCGACCTCCACCAGGACTCCTCCTCTCGCGCCAGGTCTGCGCAGCGCGTGATGGTAGAAGTGATTTGCAGATTGAAGGCTTCTTTCAGGAGCGGGAAAACTTTGAGGCGCAGGAAATTTCGCTGGCACGAGGGGCTGAAATTGGTCGAATCGTTTCTATACTCCAGGCCGCTTTCCCGCAGGTATTCTACAATGACGGCCCTGGTGGCAAAAAGGAGCGGACGGATTATTCCCTCCCCGGTGGCAGGAGACATGGCCTGGATGCCTGCCGGGCCGGTCCCCCGCAGAATCCGCAGCAGCACTTCCTCGGCCTGGTCGTCCGCGGTGTGCCCCAGGGCAATTTTTTGGGCGCCCAGTTCGGCGGCGGTTTTAAAGAAAAAGGAGCGCCGACACTCCCTTGCGGCCATTTCGACAGAAATCTTTTTCTTTCGGGCAAAACCGGCCACATCGGCCTGCCCGCAACGAAAGTCCAGACCGGCGGAATGCGCCAGAGAGCGTACGAACTCCCTGTCCTGGTCGGATTCTTTTCCGCGCAGACGGTGGTCAAAATGGACGACTGTGATGCCTTCAAGCGCCAGGATGTCTCTCAGGCCGGTCAAGACGCCCAGAAGAGCAACCGAATCCGGACCGCCGGAAACCGCGGCCAGAACATGATCGCCTTTCGCAATCAGGCCCTGCCTGCCAATGTAGTCCAATGCCAGTGACGGAAGAACTCTACCAGTGGGGTTCATTTCCCCCGACCGGCGGCGCTCTCCACCGAATCGACGCAAAACTCCTCATCGACCTGGGCTTCGACCTCTTTGGTTTCATCCGGGGGCTCGGGCAGCAACTGCACAGTCTTCTTGAACTTGGCCCCGTTGACCAGGAGCTTGCCCGAACTGTTCATGACGGTGTTGTCTTCCAGGATCACCAGCCCGAACTTCTCGGCCACCTGAGACTTGTACTCGTATTCCATGGCGGTCTTGCGCAGTTTGTAGTTAAGAACGATCAGGATCAGCCCGAATAGCGCTCCCAAAAACACCAGGACCCCGAGCGAGATCAAAAGTATCTCTACCGATTTTCCCCCTATGGTTCCCACCAGAGACATGATGGTATTGAGCTTGTAGAAAAACGCCACACCGGCGCCCAGCAAAAGCAGGAGCGCCAAAAACGGAAGCCTTTGCACCCAGGCCACCATACTGCTCAACCGCTCGATCCTGCCGCTCCCGCCCACTTCCGCCAGCGGGCCCTTCACTTCCGAGGGCTCATCATGCGCATCGGTAAAATACTTGTTGAAACCTACCACTATGGTCCCGGTCAAAAAAGTAATGGCCACCGGAACCAGGAAGGCGATCAGAAAATAGAGCCGCCACGGGAAGGTGGAATGGGCCCCGCTCCCGCCGTCGCCAATCTGGTAGAGCCAGCAGGTAATGAGAATGCCCAGTTCGACCCAGCCGAGAAAATACAGGTATTTACGGAAAAGGTCCTTACGTTCCACCTCGCTGAAGAGGGCGCCTATTCCACGGAGTTGCTTCGATTTCTGGCTTGAAACGTCCATTTTGATCTCGATTGTCGTTTTGATGTAGTGGCTGTCAATTTCCAGCATCCGAAACGATAACAAATGACCGGTTCAGGGTCAATGATAAGAGCCGGTGAATGGGTGAATGGGTGAATCGGTGAATCGGAAAAACAAAAAAAACGGTAAATTAGGGGTTTACCGTTTGTCTTTTTTTAATCTTCTTGCTGAACCAGTTTGCGCCTCGAAGATCAGCCCGCGTCATTCCCATTCACCGATTCACCCATTCACCGATTCACCGGCTCTTAGCCCATTCACCGGCTCTTATTGCACCAGCTCTTATCAATTCCGCGATCAGTTCCCGACAGTCGTCGGCGACCCAGTCGGCCCCGGCAGCCAGCAGGTCCTGCCGTGAACCGCTGCCGCTGCAAACTCCCGCCGTAAGTATTCCGGCCGCCTTGCCGGTTTGAATGTCGAGGGGATGGTCTCCTATCATGATCGCCG
>JARLHP010000073.1 GCA_031292195.1 Syntrophobacteraceae bacterium | reverse complement strand
GAATTTATTGGCGGTAAACCCGCGCGCGGCCCCGGGGGGGCGTGGGGTGGGGGCGGGGGTGGGCGGCCCCCCACCCACGCCTGTTTGAATTCGGCCGGGGTGATCCCCCGGTTTATGGCCTCATTGGAAAGCGCCCTGCCGCAGGGATGATACTGGTCCATGATGTTGACATAGGTGCGCCTGGAGACCCTGGCGGCTATAAAGTCCAGGATTTGTTCCGTTCCAGCCACTCCGTTGGGCATGACCAGATGCCGCACCAGCACCCCCCTTTGAGCCACCCCGTTCCGGTCGCAAACCAATTCTCCCACCTGCCTGTGCATCTCGCACAGTGCTTCACGAGCGCGGGACGGGTAGTCCGGGGCGCCGCAAAATCTTTGCGCCGCCTCAGCCTCCCAGAATTTGAAATCCGGCATATAAATATCGACTATTCCGTCCAAAAGCTTTAACGCCGAAACACGTTCGTAGCCCCCGCAATTGTATACGAGCGGCACGCGCAATCCCTTTTCGACCGCCATGGGAAGCGCCGAAAGGACAGAATGCACGACATGCGTTGGGGTGACAAGATTTATATTGTGACAGCCCATTTTTTGCAAGACGAGCATGATTGCGGCAAGCTCTTCGGGACCGGCGGGCCTGCCTTCCCCGCCATGGCTGATGTCATAGTTTTGGCAGAATTCACAGGAAAGATTGCAGTGCGAAAAGAAAACAGTCCCCGAACCGCCTCTGCCCACAAGTGGCCGCTCCTCCCCGTAATGCGGCCCGTAGCTGGCCACCACGGCAAGTTTTCCCGTTTTGCAAAAACCTGTCTCGTCGGCCATCCTGTTGACCTTGCACATACGCGGGCATAGAGTGCACTTCCTCATCCACCGGGAGGCGCGCTCCACAGCATCCTGCAGCCGGCCGCTGCGATATGCCTCGAGGTAAGCGCCGTTCATGCTAAAATCCCCTTGGACGATTTCTCCCGGGTTCGCAAAGCACCGGTCCGAGCCGAATTGGAACCATTCTTCCTCCCGGCCGGCGAGTTCGCCCACGGTAAATTTGTTCTGAAAAAAGAAATCCACCGCAGAGGCGCAGAGACCGCAGAGAAGACGTACCGACAGAACAAAAAACAAAGGAATGAGGTTCCATGTATTTGCGCTCTCCCAGAGATGTTTGCCGAAATTTCAAGACTCCGCTGTCCGGCGGCTTGTGAGAACGGGAGGCTGAGACCGCCGAGACCATTGCCCGTGAACGGGCGATCAGAACAAAGCCTAACCGACGAATCTTACAGAAGATTGTTTCCAGAACAGAATACCCCGGCCAGTTGGCCCGGCAGGCGTTGTAAATATCCTCAGTTGTGCTATATTGCGCCCGCAACAATCTTACACTGACACAAACCGAATGGAATTGAAAGCCTGCGCCGCAGGTGCGAAAGGGCTTTCACATATGAGGAGATTCCATGAGATTTCGAAATATATTCACGTTAGCCGCCGCGGCTTGGATTTTACTCTTTTTTGCGCCTGGCTGCTTTGCCGGTGTGAGGACTCAACAGCTCTACGCCCAAGCTCAGGCGCCGGCGCCGCCTCAGGGGCAGGTACAGGGGCAGGCGCCTTCACAGGGCCAAAATCCGGGGCAGGTCAACGACAAGGTTCGCCAACTCCAGGAGCAGTATAAAGACCTGTTGAAACACGAGTACAATCCTTCGAACTTCCATCCGAAGGCAACGGGTGAGCCTTCCTTCAACAAACCGGGATGGTTGAACCATTCGAAGCATGGGTCCGGAAAAAGAGTATCCCGATCCCACGGCAAACACGGCTCCTACGCCCAAAAATATCACAGGGGAAAAAGGGGCGGCAAATCCTCGCTGCACCGATATTCGAAGAAAAGGACGGGAAAGCACTCTGCTTCGAGGAGAAAATCGGCTCGAAGCGGCAAATCTGCCAGGCGCAGTTCCCATAAACGCTCTCGGGCTTCTTCCGCAAAGCATTCCACCGCCAAAAAATCGAAGAAGAAGTCGACCCGAGGCGCAAAGGCTGCCACACACAGTTCGCATAAGCACTCTAAGACCACTACCAAAAGGGCCACTTCACCCAAACATCGGGTGGCCAAAAAATCCAGATCTTCGCGTGTATCGACCCGGTCGCACGGTAAAAGCGTTCGATCGTCTGCCCAAAAGGCTGGAAAGGGCCACAACTCCACAAGGGTTGCCCATGCGCGCAAGGGTGGCGTAAAGAAGAGCACCGGCAGCAAAAAAGCGAGCCGGAAGTCCGGTAAGGCAAAAAGTGAGAAAAAAAAGCATAAAAAGTGATTTTGGACAAATTCTTGATTTGTATATTTTAAATTTTATCCTTAAAATGTTTGCCGTGGTTTAACCTTCTCTCAAAGGGGCAAGATCATTTTCGTTCGAAGGAGGAAAGGAGTTTACATATGAAGGGTAAGGTTCTCTCGATCGTCACCGCTGTATTGTTCGGGGCTTCCATGGCTGCTTGTCCTATCGTAATGGCTCAGGAGCCGGCACCGGCGCCGGCAATGGAGGCGCCTGCAACGACGCCTGCTCCGGCCGAGGCCCCCGCACCGGAAAAAGCCAAACCGGCCAAGAAAAAGAAGGCCTCCAAGAAAAAGGCCAAGAAGGCCTCCAAGAAAAAGGCAAAGAAGGGCACGAAGAAACACTCCAAGAAGAAGGCTGCCAAGAAAAAAGAGGCGCCTGCAAAAGCCGAATAGCTGTGTAAAGACCGCTGAAGCCACTTTGAGAGATAGTAGAAATCAGGGCTGCGCAAAGCCTGCCTTTCGATCCTGGATCGAGGGCAGGCTTTATTTTTGGCCTGATTCCACCAGGCGCTGAAACGCCCCTGCGATTATTTCGGTTTGTTCCGCAATGAGGGTGCGCACGTCCATGATGAAATGATCCGATTCGATTCTTCCTATGATGGGGGGATCGTTTCGGCGCAGGAATTTTTCGATCCGGTTGGCGCTAAGAGCACCGGAGCGGACCGCCACGACGAAAGTGGGCAAATCCTGGGCGGGAAGAGAGCCTCCGCCCACTTGCGAGAAACCGGGACGAACCTCTATGCGCAGAACGTTTCGGGGGTCCGCCTCCTGAAGGGCTGACGCAAGCCGGCCGGCGCGCCGGTTCAATTCCTCGGGGGAAACAGCGATCATCCTGAGCGTCGGGATCTTCTCCACCGCCTGCCGTTCGTCCCGGTAAAGCCTGAGGGTTGTCTCCAAAACGGCCAGCGTCATTTTATCGACGCGTAAAGCGCGTGTGATGGGGTTTTTCCTGCACTTTTCGATCAGCTCCTTCCTGCCGACCATTATGCCTGCCTGTGGACCCCCCAGCAACTTGTCGCCGCTGAAGGTGACCAGGTCGGCGCCGGCCTGGACGGTGCGCCGGACCGTTGTCTCCCCGCGCAGTCCAAACGGCGTCAGGTCGATCAAGCAGCCACTTCCCAGGTCTTCCACCACGGGGAGGCCGTGTTCTTGCCCAAGGGTCGCCAGTTCTTCGAGCGAGACCTCACTGGTAAAGCCCACAACCCTGTAATTGCTGGTGTGGACCTTCATCAGCATGGCCGTCCGCTCGGTTATGGCGGACACATAGTCCTTGAGGTGCGTGCGGTTGGTCGTGCCAACCTCTTTGAGAATTGCCCCGCTCGAACTCATGACGTCCGGGATACGGAAGGAACCGCCTATCTCAACCAGTTGTCCCCTGGATACCACCACCTCGCGGCCGGCGGCCAGGGTGTTTAGCGCCAGGAACACCGCCCCCGCGTTGTTGTTAACCACCAGGGCGGCCTCGGCGCCGGTCAGTTCTCGAAGAATCGACTCGGCGTGAACGTAGCGCGAGCCGCGCTCGCCCTTTTGCAGGTCGTATTCGAGGTTGTTATAGCCGCTGCAAATCCTCTGAAGCCTGCTGACGGCTTCCTCGGCCAGCAGGGAACGTCCGAGGTTCGTGTGGATAACTATTCCCGTCGCATTTACCACCGGCAGCAGTGTAAAAGCGGCCAGCCGGTCGGCGCGCCGCGCCGCGGACCGGGCAAGCTCCTGGTGATTTACCGCGAAATGAGGCCCGGGGGAGTGCAGGATCCTTTGTCTCACCTCGCCCAGTTCCTCTCGTATGGCCTCCAGGACAATGCTGCGCGGATGGCGTGAAAGCGCTTCCCGGACAGCTTCCATTTGAAGGACCGCGTCCACTCCAGGTATTTGTCTAAGTAATTCCTTTGCCTGGTTTTCTCCCACTTCCCGCCTCCCGGAAAAACGAATATGTATTTCAATCTTTTTTTATATCACAAGCCTCCGCGGCCTGCCATGTTCATCGATCGGGTCCGCCGGGCCGGCCGCTGCCCCTGGCAATCCATCAGAATTTCGTGCAATTGGCCGGTTGGCGCAGGAGTTTCAGGGATGTAGGGCCCGCAATGATGTGGTATAATGAAAAGACAAATTTATAGTCTCTATTCTTTTTGAGATTTTGATTGCCACCTGCGGGATTTTTCGGCCAAGAAAATGACATTTACAGATTTTGAGGATCATTCCGGATTAACTGACGACCTTATTTCCGGTCCTGCCGACATAAAATGCGCCTCCGCCGACGTTATAGCGTTTTTGCAGAAAACCGGGGAGTCCGCGGCCCTCCGGGGCGTGCAGCCCTCAGCCCTGGCCTATCTGGTTTCCATGGCGATGCGCCGGCTTCGAAAGGTTCTCGTGCTCATTGCCGCGACGGACAAGGAAGCCGAGAGATTCGCCGAGATGATCGATTTTTTTTCGGGCGGGGACCTCTACGGCGGCAGGAGTGCGAACCAGCCGGCCTCCCCCCCAAATCGCAGGGCTAAGGAGGCCCAGCAGCCTCTGGCGCGCAGGATTTGGCTTTTGCCCTCGCGCGCCGGCCACAAGGCGCGCGCGCTGGGAAAAGCGGAAACCACCGCTAAGAGGATCGAAGCGCTCTATGGACTTCGGGCCGGGTCCTCTGCCCGCGTGGTGGTCACCTCGGCCCAGGCCCTGATGGAGCGTCTGATCCCCCCGGAGGTCCTGGTGGCCAATACGGAGTACCTACCGGCCGGGGAGACAGTGGACACCGAAGAGTTGGTGCGCAGGCTGTGCCAGCGCGGTTTTTTCCGTGTTCCGCTGGTGGAGGACTACGGCGACTTAAGCCTTCGGGGTGGCGTGCTCGACGTCTATGCCCCCCTCTATCGCAGACCGCTGCGACTAGAGTTTTTCGGAGATCACCTGGAGTCCATCCGCCTTTTTCACCCGGCTACGCAACGCTCCCTGGGCCTCCTGGAGGATGCGGTCATACTGCCGGCCAACGAGATTATCCTGGATGATGAGGCAAAACTGCGGGCGCAGGATGCGGTATACCAGGACGTCAGAAAAGGGCTGCTGCCGCCTTCGGCCGGGAACATCTGGCTGGACAGGATCGCGGAGGGGTACCATTCGGAGGCCTTCGAACCCGTTTTTTCGGTCTTTTTCGGCAAGACTTCTTCCCTGTGGGAGTACCTCGACAGGGACGCCATACTGGTCTGGGCGGACGCGGGCAATGTGCGCCGGGAAATGAAGGCGCAGTGGAACAAAATTTTGGGCGACTTCGACGAGGGTTTGGCCGATAGCGAATGGAGAAGGCCCCCGGACGAACTCTATGACGAACCGGAAAAGACCCTGGAGGCTGCCGGGAGATTCCAGCAGATTATTTCCAACCCCATTTCGGAGGCCGGGGCAACCGCCGCGGTTTTCGATCTGGGGACCTCCGCCCACACCGAGCTTATCGCCGCCGTAAAGGCCCATGAAAACAGGGAACGGCTGCTCGAACCCCTTGCATCCCGGTTCCGCAATTGGACCTCGCAGTCGGTTTCGGTCTACCTGGTATGTTCCCGGAAAGATCGCGCCCAAAGGATAGCCGAGCTTCTCCAGGATTATGGGGTGGAATCGGTGGCAAGCGCCAGGGGGTTCGGGGAGGAATCTTTCGAGGCCGGTCCGGTAAAGATCATCCAGGGCACTCTTACCAACGGTTTTTTCTGGCCGGCCGAAAAGCTGGCCGTGGCGGCCGAAGAGGAGATATTCGAAAGACGCTCTTCCCGACGCGGGGAAAAGTCGGTTGCCGGTATTTTCCTCAGCTCCTTCCAGGACCTGCACCAGGGAGATTTCGTCGTTCACGTGGACCACGGGATCGGCGTCTACAAAGAACTGGCGCATCTGAGCGCCGGGGGGGTGGAAAACGATTTCCTGCTCATCATGTACCAGGAGGGCGACAAGCTCTACGTCCCGGTGGACAAGCTGGGAAAGGTCCAAAAATATCTGGGCATGGAAGGCCAGGAGCCCAAGGTTGACAAACTGGGAGGAAAATCCTGGGGAAAGGCCAAGCTAAAGGCCCGGGAGTCGGCGGAAAAAATGGCCGAGGAACTCCTGGAAATCTATGCCACCAGGAAGGTGACGGAGGGACATTCCTTCACCCCTCCCGACCGGTATTTTCAGGAATTCGAGACGACCTTCGCCTTCGAGGAAACCCCCGACCAGGCAAGAGCTATCGAAGACGTTCTCGACGATATGACCTCGACGCGCTCGATGGATCGCCTGATTTGCGGCGATGTGGGCTACGGGAAAACGGAGGTGGCCATCCGCGCGGCCTTCAAGGCGGTCATGGACGGCAAACAGGTGGCCATGCTGGTCCCGACCACGGTCCTGGCCGAACAGCACTACGAGAACTTTCATGAGAGATTCGAAAAATTTCCGGTAAGCGTGGCCTCTTTGAGCCGCTTCAAGTCGGCGGCCCGCCAGAAGGCGGTCATCGAAGAGATCCGTAAAGGCAAGGTCGATATAGTGATCGGCACCCATCGACTCCTGCAGCAGGATGTGGTTTTCAAGGACCTCGGTTTGTTGATAATCGACGAAGAGCACCGGTTCGGCGTCGGCCACAAGGAAAGACTTAAAAAACTGCGGGCATCGGTGGACGTTCTGACCCTTACGGCCACGCCCATTCCCAGAACGCTCCACATGGCTCTGACCGGTATCCGGGACCTCAGCACCATCGAGACTCCCCCCGAAGATCGCCGCTCTATCGAAACCTACGTGACCAGCTACGATGAATTCACCATTCGGGAGGCTCTCCATCGGGAACTAAACCGCAACGGGCAGGTGTTTTTTGTTCACAACCACGTCCAGACCATCCGGCAGATGGCCGCCAAGCTTTCGGAGCTCACGCCCGAGGCGCGTATTTCCGTAGCCCACGGCCAGATGAAGGAGCGGGACCTCGAAAAGGTCATGCTCGATTTTATCCATAAGAAAATCGACGTGCTGGTCTGTACGACGATCATAGAATCGGGTCTGGATATCCCGGCGGCCAACACCATCATAATCAACCGGGCCGACAAGTTCGGACTGGCCCAAATCTACCAGCTCCGCGGCCGGGTGGGCCGGTCGAGCGAGCAGGCCTACGCCTATTTGATCATCCCGGGGGAGACCGTCATCACCCGGGATGCCCAGAAAAGACTGCGCGCCCTTCTGGATTTCAGCGAACTGGGCGCCGGTTTTAAAATTGCCCTGAACGACCTCCAGATTCGGGGGGGCGGCGCCATACTGGGGTCCTCTCAGTCGGGGCACATCGCGGCCATCGGCTACGAGCTTTACCTGGAGTTGCTGGAAAAAGCCGTGAGCGGCATGAAAAATGACGGCTCGCAGCCCGAAACCATCGAAACGGAGATAAACCTTCCTGTTTCCGCTTTTCTGCCCGACGATTACATCGGCGATACGGACCAGAGGCTTATCGCTTACAAAAGACTGGCCACGCTGGCCGATGAAGAGGCTATCGAGGAGTTGGCCGGTGAATGGCGGGATCGTTACGGTCCGTTGCCCGAGTCGGCAAAAAATCTCGTTTTGATGGCCATGATGCGCCTCCTGTTGCGGAGGCTCAGAGTGAGCCGTCTGGACGGAGATGCCGAAAACCTGTATCTTTCCTTTGCTCAACCGGAGGATGCTCAGCCGGTTATTGCTTCATTCGGTGGCCGGAAGTTGAATTTCACCATGGAATCCCAGTGGAAGGTCAAGGTGGAGATTTGGGGGCGAAGCTTCCCGCAAAGGCTGCTGCGTCTTAAAAGAATCTTGCAAGAAAACGGCGAAAATGCTACAGGCCAAAATTAGTGACTGGTGGCTGGGGCAAAAAGGTCGGTCCAGCGAAACCCGCAATTTCCAGTCGCTTTTCACTATTTACTACTCACCGCTCTAACGAGGAAAGCATGAACCTGTTACAGAGGACCGGGACCCTTGTTTTTTGCACGATCCTTGCTGTCGTTCTTTGCCTGGGGACAGCTCGGGCAGAAGTGGTCGACCGTATCGTAGCCAACGTGGACGGGCAAATAATCCTTTACAGCGACCTGCAAACCGGGGTTGCCCTCCTGAAAAGAAGGATGCCTTCACTGGATCTCAGCGATCCGGGTCAAAAATCCAAAATCGAGCGCGAGGTCCTGGAGCAGCTCATAGCGGAAAAGCTGGCCGATTCGGAAGCCAAGCGGCTCCATATAACGGTCGGAGACCAGGAGGTCGAGGCCAGGATCCAACAGCTCATGAGCATGAACCATGTGACCCGGGAGCAGCTAAAACAGAAGCTGACGGCCAATGGTGATTCGCTGGAGCACATGAGTAAACAGATAAAGGAGAGCATTGCCCGCCAGCAACTCATGCAGCGGGTGCTCAAGTCCCAGGTGGTGATCACCGAGCAGGAGATCGACGCCTATATGAACGCCCATGAGGGGCAGGTTGCGCAGGAAGCGCAGGAGGCCACAGCTCCGGGCAAGGTTCACCTGGCCCTTATCGTACTGCCCGGGAGCTCCGCGGCAGTCAAAAAAACCGGCCTCAAACTGGTTAAGGAACTCCAGGGCGGCGCCGACTTCAGGACCCTGGCGATCCGCTATTCCAAGGGACCGGCAGCCCAGGATGGGGGAGATGTCGGGTATATGGCCCCCGAGGACGTCGCCCCTTTTATAGCCAAGGCGATCCAGGGGCTCAAAAACGGCCAGGTGTCCGATCTGGCGCAGGGGCCCGATGGGTATTACATTGTAAAAATGCTTGACCTGGCGAGCGGCCACACTAGTACGACGGGCTCCGTTTCGCGGGAAAAAGCACGCGAAATTCTCTATGAGCAGGCGATGGCTCACAAGTACGAACAATGGATAAAAGGTCTGGAATCGAAAGCTTTCATCCAGATTTCCCTCTAGATGAGGGCTGTCATTTGATGAAAGAACTTGCCGAGTTTCTCAAAAAAGCAAGGCTTGAGAGCAACCTGTCGGTTGAGGCCCTTTCAGGATTGAGCGGGATAAGTGTGGCGATGCTCGAATCCTTTGAAAGTTTGGACTTCGAGCGATTCGGCGCCGCCGTGCTCCTGCGCAACACCGTGCGCGCCTACTGCCATGCCTTGCACCTCGAGGCCGAACCGCTGCTGACGCAGTACGCTTCGCAAATCGAGGCGTGCAACGTTCAGGCAGAGGGGATAAAAAGATACGCGCGGCTGCAGAAAACCCTCTATAAGCGCCGCAGGATGGTCGCCCTGCCTGTTTTGGTCTTGTTGCTCTCCGCAGCCGGCGTTTTCTACGGCGGCGACTGGATAGCCAAGAGACGCTCCAAGCTGTATGCTCCCCCGGAGGCAAACCGGATTTTTTCCCAGCAAAACCTGCCTGCCGAACTACAGAAACTAAAACCGGCTACCGCACAAAAGGCCCGGACCGCCAAGCCTGCGCCTGAACCGGTGAAGGCCCCTCAAGCAACGGATAGCGGCCCGGCTCAAACGGCCGCCGCTCCCAAGCCGGTTAAAGAGGCCGACGCTACGAAGCCGGTTGAAAAGGCCGACGCTGCAAACAGCCGGCCGGAAGCCTCTCCCAAAGCCGTGGCCCCGGATGAGAAGGCGGCTGCGCCGCAGCTGCCCCCGGGCGAGGCTACCGTGGCCCCGGGCGGCCAGGGATCGGTCCAGAATGCGGAAGCCCATGCCCTCAACAAGTTTAGCGTGCAAGCAGACTCCACGGTCTGGATTCAGGTAAAAATCGACGGCCAAAAAGTCCGCTCGGAGATGCTCCATGCCGGCGACCACCGGGAATGGGTAGCCGCCAAGACCATGGAAGTTATAGTCGGCAACGCCGGTGGCCTCCAGATGAAATGGAACGATCAAGCGCTGGCCGCCCCCCACGTCTCCGGACGCGTTCTGCGATTCCGCCTGCCCGATTACGCCCGGCCCGCTCCGGGCTAGAGGCTCACTCCTTCTAATACCTTCCTTTGTTTGGCGCTGGCACGGAGTAGGGGTAAGGATGATGAAATCCTTCTCCTTGCCTTGTCGCACGAATTCCTCGACGGCGTGGAAAGTGGATTGCGTCCGGCAGCGGAAATAGCATAGAAACCCTCTTGCCTTCGGCACAGGCAATGCTTGCCTGTGCCACCCGCGCAAAATCTATTTTAGCGTGTTAAGTCAACAACATTGAGTGCGCCGCAGGCGCACGAGAAGGAGGCTCGATATGAGCTGACCTATTGTGCATAAGTTGCACGGGAGATGAAGGTAGGCCCTTCGAAGTCGGCGTCCAGGCGCGGGCTTCAAACCATTCCAAGCTGCTGGGGTT
>JARLHP010000072.1 GCA_031292195.1 Syntrophobacteraceae bacterium | reverse complement strand
TTACCGCCAAAGGGGAAGAATTCGACCGGGTCCTGGGGTTGACTATCGGGGCGGACGATTACGTGGTCAAGCCTTTCAGCCCCCGGGAACTTGTGGCCAGAATGAAAGCCCTGCTGAGACGGGCCGGTATCGCGGCCAGAGATATCCGGGCAAGACTGCGGGTGGGGGGGCTGGAAATAGATACTCAAAAACATGAAGCCACGGTGAACGGCGCCAGGATGGACCTCACGCCTTCCGAATTCAAACTGCTGCATATTCTCATGAATGCTCCAGGGCGGCTCTTTACCCGGGATCAACTCCTCGATGGACTCTACCCCTTGGGCGAGCAGGTCATAGACCGGGTTATAGATGTACACATCAGCAAACTCAGGCAAAAAATCGAAAAAAACCCTGCCAACCCGCGATACATTTTGACCGTAAGGGGCTATGGATATCGCCTGGCCATAGACGACACGGAGGGGATTACCCCATGAAGCGGTCCATTCCCTTCAAACTCCTGGCCATAAATGTGCCGGTGATCGCTTTGGCGATAATCGTTTTGTGGCTGGTCCTGGACACCCTCACGGCCGCCTATTTTTCGACCCTCATGAAAGAGTACGGGATCAATCCGGTGGATGCTCACGGGATGTTCATTCATTCGGTGCACCGATACCTGGTCTGGACGAGCGCCGGGGCGCTGGGGCTGAGCGCACTTTTAAGCTACATCCTTACCCGCGCGGCCCTCAGGCCTCTCTATGAGGTGATAAGGACAATCGGCCTGATTGCCGGAGGCGATTATTCTTCAAGGGTGAAGGCCGGCTCCAACGATGAAATCGGAGACCTGGCGAAGGCCTTCAACCATATGGCGGAAAGTCTCCAACGGGTGGAACAGCTGAGAAGGAACATGGTTTCAGATGTCGCCCACGAACTGCGCACGCCCCTTTCCAACGTGCGAGGATACCTCGAAGCGCTGCAGGACGGGGTTGTGGCGCCAACACCGCAAACGTTCGATTTGCTCCATGAAGAAACACTGCGGCTTATCTCCCTAGTGGAGAGCTTGCTTCAACTCGCCAGGGCTGACGCCGCGCGCCTGAGACTCGACTTGGAGCAAACAGAGAGTGCCGAGTTGGTTTCACAGGCCTTCAAAAGGTTCGAGCCGGAATTCAGGCGGAAACATATCAATGCAAAAGTAGACCTTGATACTGGTGGGGGCAAGATCCTCGCCGACAGGGAAAAACTTGGCAGGGTACTTGAAAACCTTCTTCAGAACGGTTTGCGGTATACGCCGGAAAACGGCGCCGTGGTGGTCGGAACGCAAACCGAAGGCAAAACGCTGAAATTTTTTGTGCAAAACTCCGGCCCGGGAATCGAAGACAAAGACCTGCCCTTTATTTTCGAGCGCTTCTATCGAGCCGAAAAATCCCGCTCCAGGGATTTCGGCGGTACGGGCATAGGGCTGGCCATCGTGAAGGAAATTGTGGAGGCGCACGGCGGAGAGGTTGGAGTGAAGAGTTCACAGGACACTACCCTTTTCTGGTTCACACTGCCTCTCGGGGATAACCCCGAGACCTTTTGAAGGCGCGGAACAGAGGAGCGGGGGTTTTGGGGGACATGAACTCCCCGCCCCCCCGGCAGGCAAGCCAAGAGGTCGTCACAAACAACCATTTCGAGGAGACCAAGATGACAGGAGCAAACAAGCCACTCGAAGAGATCACTGTCTCCACGTTCACAAACGGGATCCTGGACCCGGGGCAAGCCATGCTGGGGCCGGTACGGGACGGAGGCGTCATTCGAGCTTCGACCGCGCCGGGGTGCTGGGGCCCCATGATCAATCCCCGACTGCGGGGCGGCCATGAAGTGACACAGCCGGTCTTTGTGGAGAATGCGGAACCGGGGGATGCTCTTTTGATCCGGATAAAAGAGGTGACGGTAACCTCGATCGCGACGGCATCGGGGCACGATCGCATGGTGGATGGTTATTTTGTGGGGGACCCTTACGTGGCCAAACGCTGTCCCACCTGCGACACCCTCTACCCTGAGACCAGGATCGAAGGGATCGGGCAGGAGTCGGTACGGTGCGTGAAGTGCGGCAACCCTGTCACTCCGTTCCAGTTCGTACACGGATATACGGTGGTTTTTGACGAAGCCAGGACCCTTGGCGTCACGTTGGGTAAAGAGCAGGCGGAGCGTGTCGCCAGGGACTCCAAAAATTTAGCAAAACTCCCTGAATGCAGCATACAACACTCGGTTTTGCTTTTCGCCCCGCACGACCTGGTTGGCACCGTGGCCCGGATGAGACCTTTTCTGGGCCAATTGGGAACAACCCCCGGCGTGAGAATGCCCGATTCCCATAACGCCGGCGATTTCGGTTGCTTTCTGGTGGGCGCCCCCCATGAGTATGCCCTAACAGCCGAACAACTGGAACTGCGCACAGACGGGCACATGGATATCGACGCAGTCAGGCCGGGCGCTCTTGTCGTAGCGCCTGTAAAGGTGCGGGGGGCAGGCGTGTACATGGGCGACATGCATGCCCTTCAGGGCGACGGCGAGATAGCCGGTCACACCATGGACGTTGCGGGTACGGTCGCCTTGCAGGTCCAGGTTCTAAAAAATCGAACGGTGGAGGGGCCGGTGCTCTTTCCCTTGCCTGAAGACCTGCCCTTTCTGGCTCGCCCCTTCGACGCTGCCGAAAAGGAGAGGGCCCGTAAACTGGCAAAGCAGTGGGGAGTGGGGGAAATAGAAGAATCCGGTCCCATTTCGGTGGTGGGCAGCGGGCGGGATTTGAACGTAGCCACGGAAAACGGGTTGAGTCGGGCGGCCGCTCTTTTGGGGATGAGCGTTCCGGAGGTGCGCAACCGCGCCACGATTACCGGCGCCATTGAAATCGGCCGTCTTCCCGGGGTGGTACAGGTTACGTTCCTGGCGCCGCTAAAAAACCTGGAAGAGGCCGGTTTCCTGCCCCTGGTTAAGGAGCAGTACGGCCTAGGATGATAGGGTCGGGCAGTTGGGGCGCAATTAGCACAATTGCCCCAAACGGGATAGTGAAGAGCAAAAGGGACTGTTTGCCTCCATAATTTCCGGCAAACAGTCCTTTCAGGATTCTTTCAGAAGAGTCCTGAAGGTGGTCTCAATCATGGGGTACCCCCCGATGTGGGGTGTGAGTTCTTCCACACAGGTAAACGCTGAGGTGTTTATGTATGTTGGATTGAAATCAAAGGCCGAGCCATAAGCGGACTGCCGTTTCAACGGCGGCCATCTGGAATGAACTAAGGACCCAAGTTTACGGAGCAGCTTAGCTCTTGGTATGGTCAGGATATTCTGTGCGTCAAAAACTCCAGGGCGCAGAAAATTCACTTTGGCATTTACCTCAAACCGAGAGTGGCGAGGGCTGGTAGTGTGGGCCAAAACGGTTACAAGAGAACGGTCTTCTTCCGCTTAAGGGATGCTTAGGACAAGGCAAGAGCGCATTTTGGCCGCAAGGCCAAGGTCAACCTGCCAAACCTCGCCCCGGTTCGGGTGGACCATCTTCTGCCTCTCCGTCATCAAGGGCTGCGAACAGGTCTTCTGCTGCTGCGACGAATTCTTCGTCCGAAAGAGGGGGGAACTCAAATTGAACGCTACGGCGAAGAATTTCGCAGGTAACTTTCCGTTTTTCAGACTCTGGTAGACGTTCGAAAGAGTCGATTATGTGCTGTGCCGACAAAGTCATTTTACACTCCTAATCAAGATCGCCTCTTTAACACTAGCATGATAATTACCTGCAGACAACCTGTCTCTCCTCATGCAACCTTCAATTTACATAGCGGGAATAGCCTCCAGGCACAAAAGTGAAATGGCGGTCAGAATCAGAATGGAACGTCGCGGAGACACTTGCCCTCGATCTGGCCCCGCTTTTCCCGCCCGTTTGTTCTCTTCGCACTCCCTTTTCGAAAATAAAAGCCAACTATCCTCTCCGTCACGTAGTATCCCCGGGGTTGGCAAAGACGTCGGAAGCAACGTCGGGAAAAATTTACTTTCGTCTGTACTCTCGCCATATTGATTTTAGGGAAGTTCGAGCCATGTGGTTTCAAGGGAATTTTGCGGAGTCAGGGGAAATGGAAACCGAAGGAATTCAAGAGCAAGCTCGCCGGTTGCTTGAGAACCCGCCGGATTCAGCGACGTGGGAAGATCTTATCTACCAAATCTATAGAGCTTCAATTCCAGAGCCAAAAATAGCATTCTAAGGCCATAGCAATGATCCTCCTCCAACCACTCGATAATTTTTGCATACCTGGCGCTGTCTTTCATTTTCTCGATTCCTCAATTGCCGACTTCACGGCCCTAAGCTGGCACTCTTTTGCGTCATCAGATAGCTGTCCGGCGATTGTGACAGGCTTTGACACCCTCAGATGGACGGATTTCAATGATAAAATAGGTCAAACGGAGACTTGACCCCTTACCACTACTTACCACTTAGACCCCTTACCACTTATGCACCAGCACATTGTTACCAGATGCGACGGTTGAGGGTGGGGGAATTTTGGACCGTCATTTGCCCTCAAAGTGGGGGAATTTTAGGCTATCAAAATCAGGCGTGGCTACAGCCTTTGCGCAGATGGGTCCGCAGCCGTTCTTCAACATGCCCCCGGACGTGTTCCAGGATCTTGCTGCAGTTCTTGAAGTGAGAGTAGCCAACCCATCCGCGCGGACGGTGGCGTTGACTAACCCCAGGCTCTCTTCAAGCGGCACGGGTGTGTGCTCCTTTTTCGTGAGCGCGGTAACCCTATCCTCTTAAAAGAGCCATGAAATGGCGGAAAAACTTGTCCCGCCGCCGCTCAGGGGCTTTTACCACCAGGCCACAAGAAAAGCCCCGCTATCCAACCCGCGGGTATCTCCTTCTTTTTCAATACCAAGCCTGTCCCTGGTCTCAATCATTGGGTAGCCCACGGATGTCGAATCGTTGGGTGTCGAATCGTTGATTTGACACCCACCTCGGAGCGAGATACAATGCTAGAAATTGCGATACATGGAGGTTCTTTCTATGCCAGTCAGTCTGCGAGTTCCCCCTGAGAAGGCGGAGATGATCAGAAGGGCGGCCGCCAAGGCCGGAATGTCCAGGACAGCCTTTATTATCGAGGCTATCGACGAGAAGCTCGGCCTCGTCAAAAACCGCGAAGAAACCATCAAAGCTCTTGCCGGTTGGATGTCCCACGAGGAGGCGAAGGAATTGAGGCAAGCCACCAAGGTTTTTGAAGAAGTCCACGAGAAGGATTGGGATTGAAGCTTGTCGTGGACACAAATATATATAGCGATTTTGCCGAGGGGTTGCCCGAGGTGGTTAACATCCTCGCGGCTTCGGACGAGAACCTCTTTATGCCATCTATTGTTTTGGGCGAACTAAGCTACGGGTTCATGAAGGGCAGTCGACGAGACTTCAACGAGAATAAGCTTCGCCAAATCATGAATCAGCTCAAAATGGAAATTATCACCGTCGATGAGCATGTCGCCCGGAAATATGCGATCATTTACACCGCTCTCGTGAAAAAGGGAAGGAAGATCCCTATCAACGATGTCTGGATAGCCGCGTGCTGCATGCAAGCCGGTGGGACCTTGCTGACCAGGGACAAACACTTCGAATTAATTGACCATATTGAAACAGTCATTGTAAAAGCCCCGCCTCGAACCCACGACTGATCAACCGGGGTCGGGCCGTGCCAGTAAAAGGTTTCTCCAAGGGCAAATCTCAAACGAATGGGGTCAAGTCTCCGTTTGACCTATTTTGCCGCCGTCGCCACAACCGCTCTGCTCACCCTGCGGTGTTGCCGATCTGGGGCGCGGCAGTTCGATTCCCCTGATTGCCCTTAATCAAATATGAGAATGCTGGCGTGGCAACAGCCTTTGCGCAGATAGGTCCGCAACCGTTCTTCGACATGACCCCGGACGTGTTCCAGGACCTTGCTGCAGTTCTTGAAGTGAAAGTAGCCAATCCATTCGCGGACGGCGGCGTTGACTGACCCCAGGCTCTCTTCAAGCGGCACGGGTGTGCGCTCTCTTTTCGTGTGCGCAGTGAGCCTATCCTTTTAGAAGACTCATGAATTGGCAGGTAAACTTGTCCCGCTGCCGCTCAGGGGCTTTTGCCAACAGGCCACCAGAAAAGCCCCGGTATCCAACCCTCGGGTATCTCCTTCTTTTTCAATCTCTACGGCGCGCGATGGCTCCTCGTCTTTTAAAAAATGGACAGCCGTCCTGATCAAGGGCGGAAACGGCGCCAGGGCCGCCATCTCGGAGGGAGTTCGAAAGCGGGCGTGGGCAAAGATGGGATGGTCCCGCACCGCCTTTCTCCTCGCGGCCCAGGGACTAAAACCGTTCAGGGAGGCAACCACCACCAGGCCGCCCGGCCGGGTTACCCGGAACATCTCGGCCACAGCGTCCCGAGCATCTTCGTGAAGGAACTCGATAGCGGTGACCGAGACGGTTTTATCGAAAAAACCCTCGACAAAGGGAAGTCGGCGCATATCGCCTCGGACCATCCGGAAAGAGTGTCCGGACGCCCTTTTGCCGGCGTATCGCAGCATGGGCAGCGAGAGTTCGAGCCCTGTCACATGCGCTCCGGCCGCCAGCAGATCGGCCGTAAATACGCCTGTCCCGCATCCCGCATCCAGTATCTTTTCTCCATGCCCCGGACGGACCATTTCCAGTAAAAGCCGACTCTCATAGTGCTTGACCAGTCTGCCGACGGGTGTCTCGAACCACATATCGTATTTTTCGGGCCATTCATCGAAAATCTCTGCCATTGCGGTTTATCCTGCACGAAATGATGAGGACGTACGACAAAAGTTCCTGCCCGCTCCTCCCGGAGCTTCGCGGCCCGGCCCCTCCCGGCGCTTCGCGCCCCGGACACTGCCGTGTCCGGGCCACCCCGGTCCCCAATGTTGAGTTAAGAAGAGCATCACCGATTCAAGTCACTTTTTGAGGAATTTGTCGAATTCCTCAAAAAGGCGGGGATTCAATATGATCAGAGATATCTTTATTGATGGTTCTGATCTGCGACCCCTCACGGGGTCGTCGCCTTCTTTTTCGTTCCTTTCCGGGGGTATCGGCCTCACGGCCTCAACCCCCGGCTAATGGCTTTGATCCCTTCGGGATCTCGATCGTCGCTCTAAAAGAGCAACACCGATTCCAGGGGATTCAATATGAGCGGAGATATCTTGATTGATGGTTCCGATCTGCGACCCCTCACGGGGTCGTCGCCTTCTTTTTCGTTCCTTTCCGGGGGTATCGGCCTCACGGCCTCACCCCCCGGCTAATGGCTTTGATCCCTTCGGGATCTCGATCGTCGCTCCAAAATAGCAGCACCGATTCCAGTTGAGTCGCTTGTCTCCACACCATTGCCCCCGGTCTCCGGGGATGCGGGGGCGCATGTCCCCCCAACTCCCGCTCTTTTGCCCTTTAAACCCGAATGGAGTGTTTTTTCATCTTGTCGTAGAGAGTGTTGCGTCCGATCCCAAGGGCGGCGGCCACTTTGGATATATTTCCTCCCAGGCTGGTCAGTGCGCTCTCAATAGCCTTTTTTTCCACCGAAGCCAGAGGGATTATGGTCGTATTATCAGCGGCTTTTTGAACCGTTTGCTTCTTATTGAGGGAGGGGGGCAGATGCGCGAGCTGTAACTGGCCGTACTGCAGCAGGTTGAGGGCATATTCGATGGCGTTTGTCAACTCCCGCACGTTCCCCGGCCAGTGGTGGGCTTCCAAGGCGGCGAACACCAAAGGGTCTATGGAGTCCACATGCTTTCCAACCTTTCTCGATATCTTATCGATGAAATGGTTGGTCAAAAGAGTGATGTCGCCCTCACGCTCCCTTAGCGGCGGCAGGATCATGGTTATGACATTCAACCGGTAGAACAGGTCCTCTCTGAACTTTCCTTTTACCACTTCCTCATAAAGACTTCTGTTCGTTGCCGCTATGATCCTGACATCAACCGGGATGACCCTGTTGTCGCCCACACGAACAATGGCCTTATCCTCCAGGAACCGGAGCAGGTTGACCTGCATCTGCAAAGGCATGTCACCGATCTCATCCAGAAAAATCGAGCCTCCGGTTGCCTGTTCGATCTTGCCGACTCGCCCGCCCTTCCTGGCGCCAGTGAACGCGCCGTCGGCGTACCCGAACAATTCGCTTTGAATCAGTTCCGCGGGTATGGAGCCGCAGTTAACCGATACGAAAGGCCCACCCTTTCGATCGCTGGCGTTGTGAATGGCATGGGCGAACAATTCCTTCCCCGTGCCGCTCTCCCCGAGTATGAGTACGGTCGATGGACTTCTGGCGATCCTTTTTGCCTTTTCCAGGGTCTCCAGCATCGCGGGGCTTTCTCCGATGATGTCCCGGAACATGAACCTGGAGTTGCCGGCGCCGAGGGCGGCCGCGTGAAGAGGTTTTTCCTTCACCCTGGTGAAGGTAAAGACCGTGCCCAGGTTCGAACCATTCTGGCCGCAAATTTTGTTTACCGACCCGACACAACGCAACGACCCTTTTTCGGCCTCCAGCAGGAACTCTTCTTCCGAGCATTCCCGGCCCGCCTCGATAAGGGTGCGAAGTCTTTTGTCCAGCATCATGACGCGGCCGATCTCATGGCCGATCAACTCCTGGGGATGCAGCCCGAGGAGCCTGGCCGCGGAACCATTGACCCCCGAGATCGCCCCGGAGTTGTCGATCGAGATGAGTCCTTCTTTAACCGAACTGAAGACCGAGGCGAGGTGGGTGCTCAAATTGAGGTAATATTGGTGCGACTGCTCCAGCCGCAATCGTTCCTCGATGGCCCGCACGGCCGCCGAGGTCATCCCCGGGTTTTGAAAATGAGCCTCCTGCCTGGGGCCGGAGATATCCAGGCACCCTATGAGACCGCCCTCCGGGTCCCTGATGGGAGTAGCCGAGCAAGTCCATGCGTGGTGGCCCTCGCAATAGTGCTCGCTTCCCGTAACTTGCACGGAACGTCCGATGGCCAGGGCCGTACCGATGGCATTGGTGCCGACGCTGCGCTCCGACCAGTTGGCCCCGGGACCGAAGTTCAATTTTTCGGCATGCCGGAGCGACACGATGTCGCCCAAGCTGGCGAGGATGTAGCCATCCTTGTCAACCAGCACGATGAGAAAGGGCGAGCCACCAAGACACTGACGCAACGTCTCGATGATCGGCTCGGAAATCTCGAAGAGCAGACTTCTTCTCCTGTCGAGTTCCCTGCCATCGATCAAGTCTTTGCATTTCCCGTGGAATTCCACGCTCGCTTCTTTGCACCTTTTCCAGGATTCCAGGATCGGTTTGGAAACGTGGCTCTCTTCGGCGACGCCGGTTTTGACAAATCTTGTCCAGAATCTTTTCTCCACGCGATTACACGGCGTCCAGAGCGGAGAAACCGATCCGCTGCAATCGGAGGCGGGCAGGCGGCAAAAGGCGGGTGCGCCGGGAGACGAATTTCGCTCGATCATTCGGAGTTGATCGTCGACTCGTACCAGTTCGTACATGTGTTCACTCCCCTTGGCAACTTTTTTGTCCCGGAAAAGATCGACCCATGGCCGACCTCGCCATTGACAGGCAAATTCGCGCCTGGACGAGCATGATCACATGGAGCGCAAAGGGAAAGAGACAAAGCGGGCTGTTAACACACGATAAATCAAAAACGGCCACGGCTTACTGGATGAAGGGCGGATAACAGCCGCAACTTTACAACATTCCTTAATTTTCTATTTTACCGGATGATTTGTCCCGGTGTCAATTTCCTTTTTTTATCGAGGGACGATTCATTTGCTTGCGAATCCGGGATATATCCGTTTTCTCGGGGCAGAAGGGGAAATTGCGGATTCCGGGCCCCGGCCTGGAGTTGGCGTAGGGACGATTGCAGGCCACTTCCCCGTCGTAGCCCACACAACCGCTGGTGCGAAAAGGTTCCGCCGAATCGATGATTTCTTCCAGCCGATTTCCGGCGAGCCCCAAATCCGTTATCCTTCCGCCTTGGTCAAAGGCAAATTGCTGTGCGCGGGCCAGTTGCCGATCGATTAAAAACCGGGCCAACTGGATTCGGCGGTACTGATCCATCGGCGGCTGGGGCCGATCGGACAATTGGGAGTGGGCTTCGGGGAAAAACGAAAAGAGGTGAGTGCTCCCCCCCATGTCTCTAACTCTTTGCATCGCCTCACACATTTGCTTTTCCGTTTCCCCCATTCCCACCATGAAATGGGACCCGGCGTTGCCCTCCCCGAATATTTGGAGGGCGTCGGAAAGGCATTGCCAGTAGGTCTCCCATCTGTGAGGGCCTCCCGTGCCGCCGCCGCGATGCAGATCGAACAGTTCGGGAGTCGCCAGGTCGATGGCGACGCCGATCTTGTCCGCCCCGGCCGCGCGGAAAGCCGCAAGGTCCCCCGGCGCCATGACGGTGGGGGAGACCAGTAGAGAGACCGGAATGTCGAAAGCGGCGCGCAAACACGCACAGACCTGCTTTGTGTCCTCTACCGCCCTTTTGTCGGTGAGCATGGAGATGCAAATTCTTTTCACCCTGCCGCGCCGCTCGGATATTGCGGCGATGATATCTTCCAGCGGGTGAGAGGGCCAACTCACCCGGATGAAGCTTT
>JARLHP010000071.1 GCA_031292195.1 Syntrophobacteraceae bacterium | reverse complement strand
TCCGGCATGAACCCGATCATTGCCGCCCGCCCCGGTAGTCTATCCCGCCAAGCGGCAACAGGGTGCAGGAGGCGGGCAGGTCACCGGTTTGCACCACCACGTCTATGGCAATACCGCCCCTGGCGTTCCAGATGCCGGTTACCCGCAGAAACTTCGGAGACATGGCTTCCTTCAGACGATCGTGGATATAGACCGTGCAATCCTCGTGGAAGGTTCCGTGGTTGCGGAAGCTCCCCAGGAAAAGCTTTAGCGACTTGCTTTCCACCATTCGGTCCGCAGGCGCATAATCTATTACGATCACGGCAAAATCGGGCTGGCCGGTTATGGGGCAAAGAGTGGTGAATTCCGGGGCGCTCAGCCGCACCACGTAGTCCCTCCCCGGGTTGGTGTTTGCAAATGTTTCCAGGACGGCCTTTTCCGGGGTCCTGGCAGTCCTGACCTTTTTCCCCAACTGGGTGAGTTCGTTTGTAGCCACAGCCATTATAAAAATCCATTTCCATTACGGCGCATAGTGCGTCGGGTCGGGTATACCGGCCTCCTCAAAGCCTTTTTTTCGCAAAGAGCAACTGTCGCACCTGCCGCACGCTTTTCCGGCAGGGTCGGGGTCGTAGCAGGAATGGGTCAAGGAGTAATCGACCCCCAGTCCCACGCCCGTGGTTATGATCCGCGCCTTGGTCATTTCGATCAGGGGCGTATGAATGCGGATGCGCATGCGGCCTTCCACACATTCCTTGAGGGCCAGGTTTGCCATCTTCTCGAAGGCTTCGATGTATTCCGGGCGGCAATCGGGATAGCCGGAGTAATCCAGGGCATTTACGCCGATGAAGATATCGGCCGCACTCAACGTCTCGCCCCAGGCAAGGGCCAGGGAGAGGAAAACGGTGTTCCTGGCGGGCACGTAGGTCACCGGAATTCGCGACTGCATCTCTTCGAGCGGAACGTCTTTGGGCACCGGGATTCCGGTGGTAAGAGCCGACCCGCCAATGGCCCCCAGGGGAACATCCAGCACCAGGTGCTCTTTGGCCCCGAAGGCTTTGGCCACCATTTTGGCGGCAAAGATCTCCGCCTGGTGCCGCTGCCCGTAATTGAAGCTCAGTGCAAAGAGCTCGAAGCCCTCTTTTTGGGCGATCGCCAGGCAGGTGGTCGAATCCAACCCGCCGGAAACCAGCACGACCGCTTTTTTGCTTTCACTCGACATGTAAAGATTCCTGTTCACCTATTCAAATAGAAACATGTAAAAATCGGCCACGTCGATCAGAGCGAAAATCTTGTCCGCGACCGCGGAAATTATGCCTTCGTCTCCGGTGACCAGCAGGATTTTCCCGTCCTTTCTGGCGGAGATTTTTTCTATCAAGGCTTCATCGGCAGAGTGAACGGCCTTGTCAGTGTAAATTATTTGCACGTTGCCGGCAACGCCGCTCGACTCTTCGATACCGTCAAATATAAGCCAGACCTTGGCAAAATATCTGCTCCGGGCCGAGACGGCTTCAATAAACCGGTTGCGGAATTTTGTGAAGTCTCCGCGCTTAAAATTTTCGTCTTCTCCGTGGGCCCGAAGCAGCACGTTGTAGCCGTCTATAAAAAGGTCATAGCGCCTGCTCTGCCCCGACTTTAGAAAATCGTCCAGGTACCGGGGCCCGGTTTGATGCGCCGGGAGTTTTCTTTTCGGTTCGAATTGAAAATAGAGCCTTTCGAAGATTTGCCGCTTTTTGTGGCGCCCGGCTTCCTCGATCCGGGACGGATCGGCTATGAGGCCGATTTCCACCAGGGCGCCGGCAACTTTACGCATTTCGTTTATTTTGGGCAAATTGGCCGGGACGGCATCGAGCAGGTTTATGCGGGCCACAATTTCCGCTGCGCCTCCCTGTTCGGCCCCGATGACTTTGGCGATCCCCGGCAGTTTGAGCAGCCGGGTCTTCTCGGCCAGAAGCGCTTCCTTGACCTTTTCCACTTCCTTGTGCACCACCAGCGAACCGGCGTAGACGGCCTCTATCCGGTTTAGCGCCAGGTCTGTTTCCAGCAGCTTCTCCCGGATATCGGACAGAACGCCGTATTCTTCGTCGGCCCGCTTTTGCAGTTCAAGCGCCCGCCGGGTCCTTTGCAGCAGCGATCCGAGCCTTTCGGATTCCTTTACCGCCTCCTCCCGGTCGATGGACCGGTAGCGTTCGAACCACTCTTTTCTCTTCAGACTGATGGAGGCGACAAGCTTTTTTTCGAACTCCTTCTCGCACTCGATCATTTTTTTCCGGAGAGCCTCATTTTCATTTCTCAGGCTGCCAAGCTGTTCGACGGCTCGATCGAGCTCCGACTGGACTTTTCTCAGTTTCTTTTCGACTTTTTTGAGCGGTCCGCTCCGGGAGGAAGGTTCCTCTTCCGTTTCCTCTGCGTCTGCCCGGTCCGATTCGAGATCGAAGAGGAAGGCGTCGCCGGATTTGCTGTCCAGAAATTTTTCGGAAATATCGGGATGATTTTCGATAAACTGGCCCCAGACCGACAAAGTGGGTACGAGGATATCAAAAAGGGCGGCGTCGGGCGCCCGCGACCAAAAGGCTTCCGTCTCCAGCGCTTCGACAACCCGCGCCAGGTCGAGGAGGCCCAGCGAGCAGAGCCCGGCGCACAACAGGGCGGGACCGAAGAGGTCTCTTAGTTTCCAGACGTTTCGGGAAATGAAATCGGAGCTGAACATGGCGAGATAGGAGACCTCGGTGGGTTTTTCCGCCCTCCACCGTCCAATGACCTTGCCAAAGAAGATCGCGTTGGTCTGAAGCTCCCGGCAAAGGCGCTCCAATACCGGAGGCCGGTGGAATATTTGTGATGACTTTGCCTTTCTGATGGAATAGCCTTCCAAGACCCTTATCTTTTCATCCGGATTGGACTCCAGGATGTGGCCCCAGGCCGGGGCAGGGATGTCCCGTACCACCAGTTCGTAAAACGGGAGCGGCAGCTTCGAAAAAACCCCGCTGTCTTTGAGGCTTGGTTCCATCTATCGGCCTCTATTCGGAAAGTGTGCCCATGAGCGAAATATCCATCGTTTTTGTAACCGCCGCAAGCGAAGAGGAGGCCGCCCGGATCGGGCGGACGTTGGTCGAAGAGCGCCTGGCGGCCTGCGCCAACATAGTCCCCGCCATCCGGTCGATTTACCGCTGGAAGGGGAAAATCTGCGACGAACGGGAATTTCTTATCATTATCAAGACCAGGACGTCAAAGTATGAATCCCTCCAAAAGAGAGTAAAAGAACTGCACAGCTATGAAGTCCCGGAAATCGTGTCGATTCCGGTGGCCAGGGGGCTTCCTCAATATCTTGACTGGGTATGGGAGGAAACTGAAGGGGGGAGCGGGGGTGAGGGACCAGGCTGTTAAGAGGGACGCCCGGGGGCCTCGACGCATCGAGATTTAATCACCCCTCGCAAAAGGCGAGGTTGCCCGATATCGGCGGCGCGGGCAGCATCGACAGTCGCCGAATCGGGCGCGGCAATGGGCTGCGGGAAATGCCGGAAGTTGTGGGCATAACCCGGGCCCCGCGAAGTGCACCGCATTATTCTCCGGGCACACCTGTCAACACGCCGGGCGGGTCCTCCTTCGAGGGTTTTTGCACGTATTGCGACCCGATTGCCTGGGTCAGAAGCTTTTTAAAGGTGGAAAACTTGACATCCAAATTCGAATCGCTGCCGTCTGGAACCATAAGCTGCAAGGTTGCGGGAGGATCCTGGAGGGATAGAGGCGTCAGATTACGCAGTTGATCGAAGGTTTGTCCGGTGAAGAAGACGCGCACAACATAGGCCCCTGTTTTTTGGACCTGTCGCAGTTCGAAAACGAGTGCTCCGCCCGGGCCGACAAAGTCCGGTTGATAGCCGGGCAGAAGCCAGTGCACGTTGAGAAGTCCGGCCAGTCCGGCCACGTAGTAATCCGAACTGATAATTATATGTACCCGTGATTTGGCGCTCCCGAATTTTCCGCGAACCGTGGCGCCTGGTGTTACGGCTTGCTCCATGGTTCGAAGCACGTGGGAGGCCGCATTCGAACTCTGCACCCGGTCAAGGAGGGGCGTGCGCATTGCAATATTGATTTGCAGGACATTGAGCCGGGTCTGCAGGGAAAGAGTATCGGGCGTGAGCAGGCCCCAAGCCACCTCATTCTGATTGAACGTTTTGCCGTCTCCGATCGGAAATCCGTCAGCGTATTGCATGACAAAGGGATCGTTTGCAGAAGTCATCAAACTCAGTCCGCCCATGTTGATCACGTTTCCTGTGAAATATGGCGGCTGCTGCGGTGGTAGTTTAGCACTGGCCGTGAGGGTGATCGGCTGGGTGGTTGGATCGAGCGAACCCGGTGAGCCTTGCGCACCGTTTGTGGGCTGTGCCGGCGGCGGGTAGAGCACTGCGCTGAGCAGGGCCAGTTCGCCGCTGTAGGCGGACGCCAATGCTGTTGGTGGCGTTGTTCCACCACCGAAAATCGCCTGGGCCTGGGTCACAGCGAAATTAACGTCATCGGTGTCAATAGATGCCACGCCTTTCAGAAGCGGATCGAAAACCGCGTCGGGAACGGCCAACTTATCGGCGGTGGCCAGATCGTAGGAGTGAACCGGCACCGTAGCCTTCGCAGGTGGGTTTGACCCATAGATCAACCCGACCCCGAGCTTGTCGGCGGTAACGTTGGACCTCTGAATGGAATTGGCGCGGATATAGGTGCGAGCCAGATCTGTTTGAGGGTCGCCCGTCAGAAGACCTTCGGATACCAGATAGGCGTTGAAGTAGGCGCCGAGCAGCCGAGCCGCTGTCGCTCCGTTAGGGGTCAAGTAGCCTGTCTGACCCTGGTCCTCAAAAACAGGGTAGGAATTAGCGGAATACTGGTCCAGGGTGGATGGAGCGGACGTGGGTGCTCGTATGCCGTGGCGGCCAAAGATGATGATTTCCTTAAGAACCGTGCCGTCGCTCCCGTTGCCGGTCGTCTGCGCCGGGACAGAGGCCGGGAGCGCGATGGTGAGAAATAAGGTTGAAAGAATAACAATGCGTCTTAGTAAATTCATGTTCCCCCCAGCGTTGCTGGATGATCAAATTGTTCCGGGTTGTGAGTGTTGGATATCAGCCTGCTAATACGGCAATTAAGCGGCCTTTCTTGAGAGTTTTTCCCGGACGCTAGAGGGAGCTAAATGACTTGTTAAATTTTTTTGGTTCTTCTACGTCTTCTCCGGTTATCGGCCTTCCGGCGAGTTCGTAAACTCACGCTGATGATGCAGGGCAATTTCTGTCCTGTGGGCGGTTGGGATGAGTGGCGCAGGCCGCGAGTAAAAACGAGAGGCGGGCAAGGCCCGGGAGCGTTCGAAAGGGTCGAAGCGGGGAGCGGGCGGATTATCTATTTTTTGTCGGATTGAACCTGCCCCGGTTTAAGCCTTTTTTTCATCCACGCTGCCAGCGTAGGCCAGATTTCGAGGCTGGCCGGCTTTGATAGAATGAGACGATCATGCGTGTAATTTTCCGTAAATCCCGTTGCGGTCCCACACTCCTGGAATGTGATATCCTGTCCGCTGAAGGCGTATGCAAGTTGTCTGCACCCCTCTGATGGCGCAATAAACGTGTCTCCGGCTCCTGAGAGCGCAAGCACGGGAATCCGCAGGTTTCCCAGCGCGACCGTGTAATCGAATTCATCCTCGCCGGAAAAGCTCTTCCGTATATTCCAGCGGCACCACTGGCGCATCAACTGCGGATTTTCGGGCTCCGGTCCCATGCCCAGGTAGTGTCCCGGCGCCGACCGGGTTACAGATATAAGCAAATCGATCAATCGGATGATCAAACGATTTCGCGGACGAGTTCCCGCCAGGGACGCTTGGGCGCCAAGCATGACAAGCCCTCGGAGCCGAGTGTGGGCGTATTCGACGTTTCGCGCCGCCCACATCGCGCCAACGAGTGCTCCGCCGCTATGTCCGATCCAAAAGAGGGGAGCGGGGCCGGCACGTTCGAGCACCGCCGCGAGCGCCGCGGGAACGTCTAGTCGAGCCACGGAGTCGAAGGTCGTCTGCCGGGGCGCCGCGCCGCTTTTCCCGTGGCCCCTCCAATCGAGCACCCAGCAGCGGAAACCGATCGAGGCAAGGTAGCCGGCCAAACCCAGACATGAATTGGCGTTGGAGAAGGAGCCGTGTGTTAGAAGCACTTCAGCCGGTATCGGGGGCAGGTGGGCGGCCGGGACGCAGTGCAGGGCCAGGCGCACTCCATCCGCGGCTGTAATGGAGATAGTAGACCTGTCTTCGGAGGGGCTTCGCATGGACTGTATTCCAGGGGCAATAACCGGTTTCACGCGGGCTTTCGTTCCAGCTTCCTGCTACAATTCCGTCTCTCTATCCCAACCCTCCGTGTCCGTTACCTCCTCGATCCAGGACATGATTTCGGTCTCATGCGGGTCGTTTTGCAAAGCTAACGATTGCCTGCGGCATTCTTCCGCAAAGCCCGGCCTCCTGGTATCAGGGACCCAGATCTGAATCGGACGCAATCCGGCTCTACGCAATTTTTCCCGGTGCTTTCGCACCCTCTCGGCAACCTTCATCTGGTGTTTTTCCCCTGTTACAAGCAACAATAATAATTCAACTTGTTACATGCAGCAGTTTTCCCGCCCTCGGTCAAGAATGCCCCTTTCTCCCAACTCTGGTCCACTGAACTTAAACACCGCACCACCGCGCGCCAGGAGCGAAAAGAGCTTCGGGATCGTTTTTTTAACTCCCATCTGCTTGCTACTTCTTGCCTCCCTCTCCCAGCCGAATGCGTACCGACCCGGCGTGGGCGGTAAGCCCTTCGAGTTCGGCCAACCGGATGATGGACTGGGCGTCTCTTTCGAAGGCGGTGCGCGAATAAGCGATCACGCTGGTTTTTTTGAGGAAATCGTCGACTCCCAGGGCGGAGGCGAACCGGGCGGCGCCGGCTGTGGGGAGCACGTGATTGGGGCCGGCGAAATAATCCCCGACAGGCTCCGGGGTGTAGTCGCCGATAAAGACCGCCCCGGCGTTTTCGACCTTGCCAAGCCAGAGGAACGGTTCTTTCAGGTGCAGTTCGAGGTGTTCGGGGGCTATGCGGTTGGCCAGTTCGAAGGCCTCCTCCATTTCACGGACCACGAAAAGGGCCCCGTAGCGGTCCAGGGAGGCCGCGGCCGTCTCGGCCCTGGGAAGGGCTGGGAGTTGCCGGGACAATTCGGCGCAAATTTCGGAGGCGAGCTTTTCTTCGGTGGTAATGCAAACCGAGCTGGCCATGGCGTCGTGCTCCGCCTGGCTGAGTAGATCGGCCGCAATGTAGTCGGCCCGTGCGCTTGCATCGGCCAGGACCAGGATCTCGCTTGGTCCTGCGATCATGTCTATGCCCACCTCGCCGGAGAGAAGCTTTTTGGCCAGAGCCACGTAAATATTGCCCGGGCCGGCGATCACATCGACCGACCGGATCGACTCGGTGCCGTAGGCCAGGGCCGCGACGCCCCAGGCGCTGCCCGCCCGGTAAATCCGGCCGACCCCGACCTCGCGCGCGGCGGCCAGAAGGAAAGGATTGATGCTGCCGTCCTTTCTGGGGGGCGTTATCAACGCGATGTCGGAGACGCCGGCAAGCGAAGCGGGTATGACGTTCATGAGCACCGAGGAGATAAGAGGCGTTTGTCCGCCCAGGCCTCCCGGCGCGTAGACGCCGGCGGCCCGCACGGGCCTTACCGTCTGGCCGATGAAGGTGCCGTCCGGAGTGGTGCTGAAATGAGAATAGCGCAGCTGCCGTTTGTGAAACTCTTCTATGTTGCGGATGGCCGTCCGAATAATGGATAGGAAATCCGCGTCCACCTCACAGCATGCGGCCTCAATTTCTTCCTCCGAGACTTTGAGCTGCCCATCTTTTAGTCCGGGAGCGTCAAACCGGCGCACGTAGCGCATTACCGCGGCGTCGCCTTCCGCCTTAACCGCCTTGATTATCTCCATGACTCTTGCTTCGATTTCCGGGTCCGCTCCCGGCCTGCGAAGCGCTATCTCCGAAATTTTACGTTCCGCCCTCTCAGACGGGTATTTCATGATCTCTATCATTTTTATTGTCCGTCCACAGCTATCACAAAAGCTCCCGGAAAGCCGCCCGACCCATACTTTTCGGCCTCCGCCTTCGCAACGACGATATCCTTATATGAACCAACCTGCACTCTGTACCACAAACCCGGCTTTCCCGGGACATAACCTGTCCTCACCCTGCAGTATCTTTCCTTCATCTTCTCCCGCAGACGGGAGGCGTTGGCCTCGTTTCGGAAGGCGCCTATCTGTACGGCGAACTGGCCGTAGCGGAAAGAGGGCACGGGCTCGGGCTTCCAGTACGTGGCGTTGCCCACGACCTGCTCGGTTGCGCCCTGGACCGCCACAACTTTCACTCTTGCCAACCCCTTTGTCCAGGACCCCAGGCACTGGGCGCACTTGGCCGAAAGATCGATTATCCTCCCCGATACAAAAGGTCCCCGGTCTGTAATCTTTGCCACGACCGATTTGCCGTTTGCAAGGTTGGTCACCTTGACGTAGGTCCCCAGAGGCAGGGTTTTGTGCGCGGCCGTATACGCCCACATATTGTAAACCTCCCCGCACGCGGTCGGTTTCCCGTGGAAACCGGGCCCGTACCAGCTTGCCAGTCCCTTCTCCTCGTAGCCCTCGGCGCTGGGAAGAGGATAGTACCAGATGCCGTTTACCTTGTATGGTCTTTGAGTACTGAGTCCGTGGTGACGGCCTGGAGCGTACGGACGGCTGGGATGGGTGGGATGGGTGGCGCAGGCCGCAAGCAAAAACGAAAGGCAGACTAGGCCAAGGAGCGTTCGAAAGAGTCGGAGAGGATAGCGGGGAGCGGGGAGCGGGAATGAAAAAGATTGTGTCCTCCGCCGAAGGGAGGCTAGCAACTGGAAACTCTCGGGTTGGCCGCTGTTCATGCGTATTTTCGTTACTCACATAACATCGACGTTGATGTCGATGGCGATGTGTCCTGGAAATTCCCGGAAAAGCCCGCTCCTTTCCAATTCCCCTTGAGGATTGAAAAACCGCATGGTTCCCTGTTTATCGCAAGACCAAACCTCTTTTGCGCCTGCCTGGAAATACAAACCTTTCTTTCTTTCCATCTCGTTATCGGTATTGGATGAGGACTTAACCTCTATCACTATTTCGGGCGATTCCGGAAGACAAGGCATATCACCTTGGTTTTGTTTGAAAAAAGCGAAGCTGCCCCAAGCGACATCCGCGACCTTGACGCCTTCGGAAGTTTGAATGGGACATTCGGAAAGCACATCTCCCTGTTGAAACCCGTCAAACCACTTAATTATGCGTCTCTGGTACTTGCTATGCCCGAGCGTGGCAGGCGTCATCACGATTTCGCCCCATTGGTTCGTCTCGATCTTGAAAGGCAGGTCTTGGAGGCTGGGATGCTCGACCACTTCGCGCCATTCCATGGGTGTCTCCTTTCCAAAAGGGGTTGGCGGAAAAATATGGAGGCCTCCGCCAGACGTTCCCTTTCCCTCAATGCGTTTCTGCTACAGTATACGATCTCTAAAGTAAGTTTGCCAGTGCTTTGCCGGCGGTGGGGAATCGTCGTAGATTGGGCTAAGCCTTGTAGGTTGGTGCTAAGCGCAGCGCAGCCCAACAAATCGCGGATTGCCGACAGTTCAACCATCGAGCCAAAAACTTCCGAGATCGATCTCGATGTCTGTGAAAGGCGCGAGACGGGCTTTGTCTTTCCCCCCGCAAACACCCACGGGATCGAAGGCGCCGTGTACGAGCCGATATACCTCCACGGTCATGTTGTGCGGATCGACCAGCCAAAGATGCCCGACTTGAGCCTGCGCATAGATTTCTTTTTTCATTGTCCGATCCCGCAAGGCTGTACTCGGAGAGAGGACTTCGCAGACCCAATCGGGAGCAACGGGAATCCAGTTGGTTTCGATGCGCGCCGGAAATCTTTCTTTTTTCCACCCGGCAAGGTCAGGAACAAAAATGCTTTCTCCCAATCGGACTTCGGTTTCGAAGAGAAAAACCCACCCTCCGGGGCCGCCTCCCTGGCCACGTTCGTAGGGCGGTACTATTTCTAAACTCAGCGCCTTTATCGCGTTCATGTGTTTTGGCGACGGTCTTGGCTGTAAAACCAATTCGCCGTCGATGATCTCCCCGATCATGTTTTCCGGGACGCTGAAAAGATCTTCGTAGGTTGCTTTCTTTTTTGCCGGTTCGCTCATGGGCTTTGATTCCCCTTTTGAGGAGGTTCCCGGAAATTCTACAAGTTTTGGGGGCTATTTCAAGATTTTTGGCTGAGGGAAGTTGTTTCCGGAGGGTGGAAGAGTTCAATGCACCAGCGTGGCAGTTCCCGAGTGACTAATTAGTGTCCATCCGGAAACTTTTTGGTGGGCAACGCCACGCTTTTGCCCACCCTACCTGGACCCGCACCGAGTGTAGGGTGTACTCGGGCGCCATCTTGCCCCTCGCCCTCGCGACACAGGTTTCTGGATGGACACTAATTTATTGCCGGATCGAGCCATGCCCCTCCACGCGTGTCCTTGCAAAAGGATGCAGGCTTTTTACCCGGGGCGGTGGAGATAACAAGGAACTCCCGGGGAAAAAACTTTTCATGGCTCAGGGCGCTCCGATGGTGCGTAGCGAAGCGCCCCGTTCATTCCTGCTCCCTGCTTCCTGCCTTAGCCTTCCCGCTCGCCCTTTTTTTCCATTTTAGCCAGGTCTTCAAAGCGGATGTCTATGCCCAGAATTCCGGCGATTTCGTCGTCGGGATCCCTTATGGGCGCGGAAACCGTTATGCACAGCGCTCCCGTATAGCGCGAAGTGTAAAAATCGGTGACGTGCACCTTGCCGTCTTTCATGGGCTCGATGAACCACGGACGGTCGGAGAGATCCTCTCCGACCACGGCGCTCTGGTACTTGGATTTATCCACTATGTGCGTAATGTTATGGGTAATTTTGCGCCCCTGCCGGTCGGTGACGTAAATATACTGAATAAAGGGGTTGAGTTCCAGAAGAGTCTGGAGCAAGGGTTCCTGGCGCTCGGGGTCCAAGCTTCTCATCATGTCGCTTTCGACCACCTCTTCGACCAGGTGGGCCGCAAGAACATAGGCGCGCTGCTTCAGCCGGTCGAACTCGGAGATGAAAAACTCCGGCAAATACCGCCTGGCCCAACGCTCCAGTTCCTCGCTGGATATGGAAGTGTTTCTCCCCTTTTCGTATTCGTTCATCACCTGTTTGTAAATCCTGAGCAGGCCGGGGTGGCGCTTGTCCAGGCGGCGCTCGCCCTCCAGCTTCAACCGGTGGTTCACCCAGTAGCCCACGCCGGCTATGCCCGATTTGTCGGTGATGATGATGTTGATGGGCCTTCTGAGCAATCTTTTGGTATCGAAAATATTGTAGATTTCTTCGTTTTTCACCAGCCCGTCGGCGTGAATGCCGGCGCTGGTGGCATTGAAGTCCTCACCGGCGAACGGATAATTGGCCGGCACGGTGTAGCCCAGTTCGGCCTGAAAGTATTCGACTATATCGGTTATGGCGGTGGTGTCCGCTCCGTTGGCCGATCCTTTGAGGCCGATGTATTCGAAGATGAGGCCCTCGATGGGGGCATTGCCCGTACGCTCGCCAAAGCCAAGCAGCGTCCCGTTTGCCCCGGCGCACCCGTAGAGCCAGGCCGTGGCGGCATTTACCAGCACCTTGTGAAAATCGTTGTGGCCGTGCCACTCCAGGAGGCGCCCCGGGACTCCGGCTTCGTCTCGAAACACCCTCACCAGGTGGGGGACGCTTCTGGGCAGGGCGGCCCCCGGGTAAGGAATACCAAAACCGAGCGTATCGCAGAGGCGAATCTTTATGTCTATGCCGCTCTCTTCCCGCAACCGCATCAGTTCGATGGCGAAGGGCAGGCAGAAACCGTATATGTCGGCCCGGGTGATGTCTTCGAAGTGGCACCTGGGGGTAATGCCCTTATCGAGCGCGGTCCGCACGATTTTGAGGTATTTTTCGAGCACTGCCTTCCGGTTACTCTGCAGTTTCAAAAAGATATGATAATCGGAGGCCGAGGTGAGGATGCCGGTTTCTTTCAACCCCAGCTTTACCACCAGGTCGAGGTCTTCTTCGACGGCCCGTATCCACCCGGTTATCTGTGGAAACTTGTATCCTTTGGCCAGGCAGGCATCGAGGGCCTCCCGGTCCTTGTCGGTGTAGAGGAAAAACTCCGACTGGCGGATCACTCCGTTGGGGCCCGAAAGGCGGTGGAGCAGGTCGAAGATCTTTGCGATCTGGGCGACCGTGTAGGGGGGCCGGGCCTGCTGGCCGTCGCGAAAGGTGGTGTCGGTGATGAAGAATTCTTCCGCCGGATCGATGGCCATCAGCTTGTGGTCGAAGTCGATCTTG
>JARLHP010000070.1 GCA_031292195.1 Syntrophobacteraceae bacterium | reverse complement strand
GGCGGGGGATACGAGGTGGGCGGCACAACCTCGCCCCGAGCCGTACCCCGCGGGGGGGGGGGGGTGGGGGGCAAAACATGACCCCCCCACCCCCGCTCTTTTACCCTTACGCCAGCCCGTCGAGAGCCACTGTAGGATGGGTGAAACGCAGTGAAACCCATCTGTTTGACGTTTCTTGAACGTAACTTCGTACGAGGGGTAAGCGCTTCCCGGGCCGACTGCCCACACTGTCGCTCCAGGCGCGTTTGCTCCTTACAAGATGGACTTGAAAGCGAGCGAGTGTACGGAGGCGGGTGGGCCATCTCCGGTGCACAAACCACAGGCGCCCGCACCTGAGTGTGCGGGCGCCTGGAGTATTACCTATTTTTCACTGCGATCCTAGTTCCAGTCAGTTGTTGATTTTTGCTCATAACCGGCCAACAGGAGCTGCAGGTCATCGGCGCTAAGTTTACGCACATGCTCGGGCTGCCAGCCATACCTGTCCACCAGGTACCTGTGGATGGCCTGCATTCCATGCAGCCCGACGTAGCCTTCCTTTTCCGCCATATAATCACCGATTTTTTCCAACGCTTCAAAGCTCATCAACCATCGCTCCTTTCTGAAAAGATCCTGGATGCATCGGCATCGGCCCAATCGTTACACCAAAGCTAATACCTGAAAGGACCCGGGAAAAGTGGGATGGATTGAAAAGTGTGAACCGCGCTACGGCAGCCCAAGATAAGCACGGGCGATTGCCGGGTCGGAGCGCAGATCCTGCGAACGACCTTCCAGAACGATCCTGCCGGTTTCCATGACGTAGGCGTAGTCGGATATCTCCAGCGCCTCCCCGGCGTTTTGCTCGACCAACAGGATGGTTTGCCCGTCGTCTCGCAATCTTTGGATAAATTCGAATATAAACCGCACCACCAGCGGCGCCAGACCAAGCGAGGGTTCGTCCAAAAGCAGCAGCCCGGGCCTGGCCATGAGCCCCCGGGCGATGGCCAGCATCTGCTGTTCGCCTCCGGAGAGCGAACCGGCGGCGGCTTTGCTTCTTTTACCCAAAACCGGGAAATACTCCTCCATTTTGGAGATATCCCGGTTCACTTCTTTTGCCGGACGCCGGTATCCACCCAGTTCGAGATTTTCCCGCACGCTCATCCCGGCCAGGACCCGTCTTCCCTCGGGCACCAGCGCAATCCCTTCGGACACCCTCAGGTGGGCCCTCATCCGGGAAATATCCTTCCCTTTGAACAGGATAGTGCCGGAGCTAAGCGGCGCCAGCCCGCTCAAACCGTTTAAAACCGAGCTTTTTCCGGCCCCGTTGGGACCGATCAACGACACTATGGAACCAGCGGGAACGTGAAAGGAGACCTCTTTCACCGCCACAACCGGCCCGTAGGCCACCTTTAGCTCCTGTGCGCTCAGCATACCGGCTCCGCAGCCCGAAGCGGAGGCGTCTCAAAAGCCCCGGGCGGTGCGCATTCACCCCTCATTTCGCTCTCCTTTGCCTCCCAGGTAGGCTTCGATGACCTCCGGATGCTCCGCCACCTCCCCGGGCGTTCCGGTCATGACCGTTTCCCCGAAATGAAGCACCGTGATGCTGTGGCAAAGGCGCATGACAAAAGGCATGTTGTGCTCGATTAAAAGAATGGTCACCCCGGATGCGACCAGGGAACGGAAAAGACTCTCCATCTCCTCGATTTCGCGCAGTCGCATTCCGGCGATCGGTTCGTCCAAAAGCAGGAGACGAGGTTTAAGGGCCATGGCCCTGGCAATTTCAAGCCTTCGCCTCTCGCCGTAGGAAAGACTTCCGGCCGGCGCACTCTCACGGCCGGCAATTCCGGCTTTGGAGAGGCAGGCCCTTGCGTCCGCCAGGCTTTTCATCTCCGCAAGGTTTGCGGACCTCAGGCGAAACAACCGCTGGAAAAGCGGTCGCGCGCCCATGAGATGCTGCCCGGCTATGACGTTTTCCAGACAGCTCATCCCGGAGAACAACCGAATGTTTTGAAAGGTGCGGGCAACGCCCAGAGCGGCTATCCGGTGGGGACGCAGCCGATGAATCGGCCTGCCGTCGAACAACAGACGGCCCGCATCGGCTCCCGAAAGGCCGCTCACAACGTTCATAAGGGTGGTCTTCCCCGAACCGTTGGGGCCGATCAGCCCGTGAATCGTTGCGGCCTGCACGCCAAAAGAGACCCCCGAGAGAGCTCTTACGCCCCCGAAAGAGCGGCTGATTTTTTCAAATTCCAGAAGCATACCGGATATCATCTCTTCTTAGCGAAAAGAGAACTCAAGCCGTTTGGCAGATAAAGAATCACCAGAAGCAGGATTAACCCGTTTACGCCCAACCGCAGCGGCCCGGCCGTGACCCCCGCGGCCCGGAGCGCTTCGGGTATGGCGGTTAGAATCAAAGCCCCCACTATTGGACCAAAAACCGACCGCGTACCTCCCACTATGTTGTAGATCAGCAATTGAACTTCAGCCGAAAAACCGAACTCCGCAGGCGTTATGATAAAATTGAGATGGGCGTAAAGCCCCCCGGCAATCCCGGCGATGAAAGCCCCCAGAATGAAGGCCACGTTTTTATAGCGGGTGGTGTTTATGCCCATGACCATCGCGGCCGTTTCGTCTTCCCGAATGGAGGCAAAACTCCAGCCCGTTTGGGACCAGCGAAGAGCGGTTAAAAAATAGGCCGTCGCCGCAAGCGCGCCGTATATCATGACGGCCGTCGTTTTATTGGGAATACCGATCAGGCCTTCGGCGCCCCCCGTTATCGAAAGGTTCACCGCGCAGATCCGCACGACCTCCCCGAACGCCAGGGTGGCCATGGCCAGAAAAATCCCCTTAATCCGCAAAACCGGGGCGCCGATGGCCATGGCCACCGCGGCGGCCAGGCAACCACCCGCGGCAACCGACATCGGGAAAGGCACATTCAGCCGCATCGTCAGCAGAGCCGACACGTAGGCGCCGATTCCGGCAAAGGCCGCATTGCCAAGGGAGAGCTGCCCGGCTGAAAGCGGAACATAAAGGCTCAGGGCAAGAAGCGCGTTTAGTCCCGCGAAATTGATCAGACTGCCGTAGACGGCGAAAAACTCGGACAAAGCCACCACCTCCGCGGCGCGCCGCCGCAACCGGATTGCCAAGCCCCGATCTGCCCGACTGGCTGCGCCGGCGGGCAGATCGGCCGGAAGTTTCATCTCGTTCAAACTGCGGCGTTGATTGAACGCAACTTTAGTATCTCAGGCCTGCCTCGCCCGCCCGCGTCCCAGCAACCCGGAAGGCTTGAGGATCAGGATCAGCAAAAGCACGGTAAAAGCGACGGCGTCGCGAAGATTTGACATACCGGTCAACTCGACAGTCAATACTTCGCTCAACCCAAAGGCGATTCCGCCCAGAATGGCCCCCGGAATGCTTCCCATCCCACCCAGAATGATAACCGCAAGCCCTTTGAGTTCGATGGAGCGGCCCATATCCGGGGCCAGAGCGTCGAAGTAGAGTCCGTACAAAATTCCGGCCGCCCCGCCAAGTGCGGAGGAAACAAAGAAAGTCTGGGAGACGATCCACTCCACATTAATGCCCAGCAGCCGCGCGGTGTTTTCGCTTTCGGCCACGGCGCGTATGGCCTTGCCCGTGCGGCTGTACTTGAGCAAAGCGCTCAGAACGATCATGAGCCCCAGGGCCACGGCCACGATTTCCAGCTGGAGCGAGGTTATGGTAATGGACTGGAAATGGTATACCCGGTTTTGAAACATCCCTTCCGGAAATCTCACGGTGCGCGCGCCGAAGATTCCCAGGGCACAGCTTTCGAAAACGATCGCCATGGCGATGCTGGAAATCAGTCCGGACAGATTGGAATCCGCGCGCCGCCTGAGCGGGGCAAAAGCCACGCGGTAAAGCAAAAGCCCCAGCACCCCCGAAAAAAGGGTGGCCAGGGGAAAGGCTATCCAGCCCGGAAGACCGGCCGTGGTCGTAAGCCACAGCGCGCTCAGTCCCCCCAGGGTGAAAATGGCCGCATGGGCCAGGTTCAAAATGTCCAGAACACCGAAAACCAGTGTGTAACCGATGGCAAAAAGCCCGTAGACGCTTCCGATGAAAAACCCGTTTATAAGCTGTTGCAGGAAAACGGACATAAAGTGAGCTTCCTTGCCGGCTTTATTGGCCAAAAACCGTGAATGCGCCGTCTTTTACCGTTTCGACCACCGGCGCGTAGTCCGCATCACGCCCTTTGGTGAAGGAGAACTTGCCCAAGACCGTATCCAGCCCTCCAACCCGGGTGAGGGCCTCGCGCAGGGCCTTTCGGTTGTCGGTGGAACCGGCTCGTTTTAGCGCGTCCAGCACGATATAGACCGCGGCGTAAGCCTGGGCGGCAAACTGGTCGGGCGGCGCGCCGAACTTTGCGGTATAGGCGCGTACAAACCCCTGATTGAGCGGATTGGAAGAAGACTCGTTCCACGCGGCCCCTACGATCACATTTTCCGAGGCCTTGCCCGCATTCTTTATCAGCGAAGGCGAATTGAAGCCGTTTCCCCCGATGATGGGAACGCTTGCCGGTATTCCAAGCTGGCGCGCCTGGCTCACTATTCCGGAAGCTTCCTCCACCAGGGCGGACACCACCAGCGCATCGGGCTGGAGACTCCTTATCTCGGTCAACTGGGCCGAGAAATCACGGTCCCCCTTGGCAAAGCTCTGTTCGGTCAAAATCTGTATGTGCGAATCGCCAAGGGCCTTCTTGAAGGCATCATAGCCGCCCTTGGTGAACGCGTCGTCGTTGCCGTAGAGCAGCGCCACCTTCTTTATCCCAAATCTTTTCTCAACAACGCGAATCGTATTGGGTATCACCTGCATTTCGGTGAGCGAGTCGCGAAAAATGTAATCCCCGATGTCCGTAATGCCCTTGGCCGTGTTGCTTATGCCCAGCACGGGCGCCCCGGCCCCCTGGGCGATCCGGTCGGCTACCTGGGCCGTGTTGCTGAGAGTGGGGCCGATAATGATCACCACCTTATCGGCAAATAGGAGCCTGTTGAAAACATTTACACCCTGCTGCGGCTGACTGGCGTCGTCTTCGAAAACCGGCGTGATTTTTATACCCTCCTGCCCGGCCCGGGCGTTTATCTCGTCAATGGCCAACCGCGACCCGTTCTTTTGCGTTTCGCCATAGGCCGCCGCCGCCCCCGTCATACTGAGAGCAAAGCCTATTTTAGCAACTTTCGGTGAAGCGGACGCCCGGGAGCACATCCCTGTCAGGCCCAGAATCAGGGCCAGAAAAACCGCCGTTTTTTTTACATGGTTTTCACCCGACATGGACTACCCTCCGCCTCTCTGTTGCGTTGGAGTTAGTTGCCTGCAAGACCACTCGGTCTTAAACCTTTAACCAATAAACTTTGGATATTTGTTCCAGGCAGGCTTCGAGTGTCAAGACAAAAACGTGAAGCAATGGAGATTCCCTTCCCCGTGGCCGGATTTCGCGCACAATCGGGTAAAATTTCAAGGTTTGAGCCAAACTGTGTCAATTATCTTGACACTGCCCTTTTCATTTTATAAAGTTGCCAACCGTTACCATACGAAATTAGCTCTGATCAATTTTCTTCCTATCCTATTTAGAATTGATTCACTTCCTGTTCTTGCGCGTGTGGCGGGGTTCTCCATTAGTGCTCTCCTCTTTCGTCGATTCTCGTGCTCGGGTTGTAAGTTTTTAATTTTTTTATTATTTATCCCCGAACGCGGTTTTTGGACATCATTTTTGGAAGAAAGGGGGTGGTGGGCGTCTTGGCGAATTGTGTCGATTCCAATCCGATATCATCGACCTAATTTTTACCAACGCATTCTTCTTATCCTAGGAGGTTTCTACCATGGCAGCACAAACAACAGGAAATCCAGCGGTCGTAGGGCTTGCAGGCTTCGGGGCAACCACGCTTTTGCTCCAGTTTCATAATCTCGGATTGTGCGGAGCGGGCGTTGTTTTTTGTACGGCTCTCGCCTTTGGCGGGACCGCACAGCTAATAGCCGGGTTCCAGGAATACGGCACCGGCAACAACTTCGGTTTCTGTGCGTTTACGGCATACGGGGCGTTCTGGATTGCGCTTGCCGGGATTTTTCTCTTCCTTCATCTGGGCTTTGACCCCAAGTCGGTGCTCGCTGTAAAAGGGACTGATGTCGGATATTTTCTGCTAGTCTTCACGCTCTTTACATTTGTTCTGTTCATCGGTTCCCTTGCGGTCCATTTCGCCATGTTTCTTACTTTCCTGACGCTTATCATCGGCTTTATCGGCCTTGATCTTAAATTCCTGCTGGGCATGAACCAGGTCATGACCTTCACGGCAATAGACCTGATCGCGTGCGCCCTGCTCGCATGGTACATGATGGCTCACGTGATATTTCTGCAGGTTTTCGGCAGAAACGTCCTGCCCGTTGGCAGCCCTCTGATCGGCAAGCCCCAGTTGGCGGCAAAGGCCGCATAACCCTCGCATTTTTGCGCGGCAAAGCATACAGCCCGTTCGGCATCGCTGCCAGGCGGGCTGTTTTATTTTGGGCCAACGGGGAATTTTGGCCTTTTTCGTGCTTCTAATAAAACGCGAAGAGGAGGTCATTGCCGCTTTATCCTGATTCCCATAACCAGCCCCCCAATTCCTCGGAGTGTCCAGGCCACCTTTGAAAGCAAACGCCGGCCTTAAGACGCTTCTCAAACACAGAGAACTGGATCGGCGCGAGCTTGAGGAAACGTTTCTCGAAAATATTAAGAGTCTCGACCTCCCATATCGGAAAAAACTAAAGAAGAGCCCCCTGGAGAGTGATCAGAGGAATTCTTGAAGAAACTCACCCTTCAAATCTGCTTGGGCACGTTGGGATAGTCATAGGTTTTACCTCAAAGTAAACCCCAAACTTCCTGTCTCATGGAATTAATCTTTATATGCTATTGTAGTTTAATAAAAATCGGTGTACCTAAACAATTGAGGCAGTTGGGACTTTGGCGCCTTCGATGGTCTAAATCCAGGTAACCGAGAGACGTCTTTGTTCATTGCTCTGCCATCGCTGCCGGTGGATTTCACTCCCTTATCGAAGGGTTGCGGGATATGACGGTGGTTCCGTTCGAGGACGAAGAAATCCGATACCGGCTTTCAAAGCTAAGAGAGCTTCCCCCTTTGCCCACATCTTTAAAACGTCTTATTGAGATAATCCATTCCGAAGTCGATATTCCTGGAGAGCTGGAAAGCATTATCTCGTATGACCCGAGCCTCTCGGCCAAAATTCTTGCGACCGCCAATTCCGCGTTTTATGGATACCGAAAGCAGGTAAAAACCCTTTCAAATGCTATAAATGTGATAGGGACCGCCCAGGCAAAATCGATTTCTATCTACACCCTGCTATTGGGGGTGTTTTCCAACGGAGCCATGATCAGAGAAGCTCATCGGGAAATGCTGTGGAAGCATGCATTCGCCTGTTCCAGGATTGCCGTCGAGGTTAACAGGAGGCGTTCCTGGATAAAAGCGGAGGAAGCGGCGTTATTGGGTCTACTTCACGATATTGGCTGGATTGTGATGGCGGCTCATTTTAAAGAGCAGTTCACCGCTATTTTTGAAAAAGCTCAAAAAGATAATATCCCCCCCTGGTGTGTTGAAATACGTTACGGACTCGATCACGGCAAGCTGGGAAGCTATCTTGCGTGCCGATGGGCGCTACCGGAAGAACTGAGGGCAGTGATGGAGTTCCATCATGCTCCCCAAAGGGGTACGTCTTTTAGTACCGAAGTGAGCATGGTGTACCTGATCAATATGCTGAGCCATTCACGTGAATATCCCGAACTGCTCGTTGAGAAGTCGACAGTGGGGCAATGCCGCAAACTCTACATTTCCGATGAGGAGTGGGGCCGGTACCAGGAAGTGACCGAAGGGATCTGGCCGGAGGTGGAGCAGTTGTGGAATTCGCTCTGCAAAGGGCCGAAGTAGTCTGCAGGCTCGGTTAGGAACGTTCCGGAGGGGAGAAGATGGACGACTTCGTTGCCGAAATGATGAAAATGGGGTTGCTGGAAGCAAAAAACCAGGGGGATGAGGCAAGTCGCTTTGTATCCCTTGTCCAGCGCTTTATAGATGCCATATCCCGGGACCGGGAGAGAGCCGTCGCATCCCGGCATTTCCTGCGCATAATTATCGAAGAAACCGAATTTGAGAATTGTTCGATTCTGTTCTGGGACAATGATTTGAGGAAGCTTCGCCTGACTGCGGCCTATAGTCTCGACGATCATTTCGAAGTTGTTCAACGCTACAGAGAAGACCTTTCCTTTAAATGGGGCGAAAACCTTGCGGGCCAGGTATTTTCTACTGGAAATCCCATCTATATCGAAAACAAAGCCGAGCAGGCCCTCCCCGAGCTACCGGTTGCGGCAGCCACGCCTGCTTCGCTGGCGTGTATTCCGATCCTCCAGCTGGGGGTTCTTAACCTGAGCGCCTATCACCCACAGGAGTTCACCCCGCTGCTCAGGCGCAACTGGGAGACTATCGGAAGTGTAATCGGCCACCTGATAATTGGACTTCCAGGGACCTCCGGGAGCCGATGCCAGGCGGCTCCCGAGGTGATCGCACAGCTGAAGACGCCAACAAAACCGCTCTTTGCCGAAACACCTGTTTCCCACTTGGCCCTCGATTTTATGCCCCAGGGGATTTGCATTCTGGACACAAAGGGAAGGATAGTCCGCGCAAACAGGAGCATCGCAGAGCAACAGGGCCAGAACCTGCCGGAGCTTGCAGGTCGCTCGCCGGGGGTGCTTTTCCAGGATCCGGCCTTATTTGAAAAGCTGCTGGCAAAAGCATCTGAATCCGATGCGGGGCGGGTGGAAAGAACAGATGTGAGTCTTATGAACTCAACCGGCGAGACGTATGCGGCCGATATAAATCTCATCAGACTGAGCGATTCGGGCATATGGATCGGCTACCTTCTGGTAATAGAGGATATGACCAGGAAGAAGGCCTTTTCCGATAAGGTCGTCCAGTCAGAGAAACTCGCGGCGCTCGGAACAATGGCTGGAGGCGTTTCGCACGATTTCAACAATCTTTTGATGTCCATTCTCGGACATGTTCAGCTCATTTCGCCGCAAATCGAGGACCAGGAAATCAGGCGAAGACTTGAGAGCATCGAGAAGGCGGTCTATGACGGTTCAAACACCGTGCGGCGGCTTCAAAGATTTACCGAGAGGGAACGAGACCCCGAGGCGGCCATACCCGTGGTTGATATCGACGAAGCGGTAAAAGACGTCGTCGAACTCACCCGGCCCCGGTGGAAGACCCTCATGGAAAGGGCTGGATGCAAGATAGAGATACGCAGGGACATTCAGAAAAACAGCCATGCCGCGATCAATGCGTCGGACTTAAGGGAGGTGCTTACCAATCTGCTTCTCAATGCGATCGATGCGATGCCGGAGGGGGGCATCATAGCTTTCCGCTCCTACCTTCGGGGCGAACGGCTTTTTCTGGAGGTAAGTGACACAGGCATCGGCATGGGTCGGGAGGTATCCGAGAAAATATTCGATCCTTTTTTCACCACCAAGGGAATCAGCAACTCTGGGCTGGGGTTGAGCGTGTCATGGAGTCTGATCAGTAGATTTGGAGGCGACATTCAGGTAAAGAGCAAGCCGGGCAAAGGCGCGACATTTGTGATAAGTCTCGTCAGAGCCGAACCTGCAAAAAGGCTGGTGATCGAGAAAGCCGGCGATGCAATGAGTTCTTCTCGACTGATGCTGGTTGAAGACGATCCGGAAATACTCAACCTGCTCCGCGATATGCTGCGGCTCAAAGGGCACCAGGTTGTGGCGCTAAGCGACGGTGAAAAGGCGCTAAAGATGATAGACTCGACCAACTTCGACCTGGTGCTGACCGACCTCGGAATGCCGGTGATAAGCGGCTGGGAAATAGCTCGGCATGCCAAGGCAAAAAAGCCCGGTATGCCAGTGGTAATGATAACCGGGTGGGGGGCGCAATACGAGGATACAGACCTTGCCTCCCGTGGTGTAGACCTGATACTTTCGAAGCCTCTCAGCTGGGATAAGTTGCTAAGTTCAATCGAAAAGCTGCTCGGCGGTCAGCGAGAGACGCAGGCATCCGGCAAAAATTAGGCCGGATTGGATCAGGGTGAAAAGGTCCGCATCCGGGTTGAGGGAACCAATGCGGATTATCCGTTGGCCTGGCGGTAGTTTTTCTCCACTATGCCCCTGAGGCTTTCGCGCGTATTGAGGCCGGGGTCCTCCTGCACCAGGTCGAAAAGGTGTTTGAGCACGTTGCCCACTTCCGGCCCCGGTCCAATACCCAAAATCTCCATAATGTCTTTTCCGCCCAGGGCAAGCTCCCGGATGCTGAAAGCAGAAATCAGCCCCAGCTGGTTTTTCATACGGGCCGCCAGCCGGTCCATTTGCTCCTTGCCCCCCGCCTGCGGCCACCCCCCTGAGAGCGACTCCGCTTGCCCAAGAGCGATAAAATCATTCAACAGTTCCGGACCGACTTGCGTAATGAAACGCCTTAGGCGCGCATCCCCCCAGGCAAACGCTTCCTCGCAAATCTGGTGGCCGACCAGGGTTGAAACCTCATCGATCAGCCTGCTCGACATATTCCAGCCTTTCATTGTCTCCACGGCGATGGAACTGCTCCCGGACCTCGGGTCCCCTCGCCCGGACAAGGGGCGGGAACGGCCCGATTCGTGAAAAAGAGCGGCCAGCCTGAGGCGGATTCTCCCCGGGCAATTGATTATACAGGACAGGGTGTGATCCAGTATGCTGACGCCCGCGCCCTCGTGCAACTCCCTGGCGCCGGCAGCGTCGAGAGCGGGAAGAATCCTTGCCAGCGCCCCGCTTTGCCGCAGCAACCCGAAGGCCATGGACAGGTTGGACGAGGTCAGAATCTTTATGATCTCCTCTCGGATCCTTTCCCCGGAAATCTGCTCGAGCTTTGCCGCATCCTCTTTCATGGCCTCAAAGGTGGCGGGTGCTATCCGGAAGCCGTAAATTCCGCAAATCCTGGCGGCCCGCACGATCCTCAGAGGGTCGTCCAAAAACCTGGCGCGGGGGTCTCCCACCGCCCGGATCACACCGCGGCGCAAGTCCTCGCGACCCGCGTTGGGATCGAGAAGCACGCCGTCCGGATAGGAAAGAGCCATGGAATTGACGGTAAAATCGCGCCGCGCCAGGTCGTCCAAAATTCCGGACTTTCCCGGCGACTCGAAGCTTGTCACCTCGATATCGCGGGTGCGTGTATGCACCTGGACCGTACCGTGCCTGATTCCCACGGGGATCACCGCCGGAAAAAGGGAGACGATCTCTTTACTTCCGGCGCTGGTGGCAAGGTCCCAATCCCGGGGCTCGATTCCCAGCAAAAAATCGCGCACCGCGCCGCCCACCAGCCACACTTCGAATCCCGCCCGGCTAATCCTCTCCATGGCCTTCAGAACGTCTCGGGGAACGAAGGATAGACCGGGCTGGGAAGATGTGATCAACATATCACGGCGCCTGTTGTTAAAAGACTGTTACGATTTTCCCGCGCGAAGCCGCTAAGGGAGCTTTTTCAAAAAACATTCCCACGCGAAGCCGCAAGGACGCGAAGGGAATAGTGGTTTTCATTGTCTCCGAAGGGCCGATAGCCCCTCAGGCGCTCAGGTGAATCCGGATATGTTTAGCCCGGGTGTTTCTTTTATTCCTTTCTTCGCGCCTTCGCGCCTTCGCGTCTTCGCGTGAAACTGCCCTTGCTCTTGAGCGGAAAACGCTTGATATTTTCTTCACGGCAAATATAATGAGCAGTCGTGTTGTATGGCAAGCTCTATTGATGTTCAACCGAATTCTCCGGCTGGCCGGCAAATTATCCGAGGTGGGATTTCAAATGGAAACCGATAAGGCATACTCCAGGATGGCGGAAGCCAATCGCATAATCGAAGATTTCCCCATGGGGAAATATGCTCTCTATTCCCTGCTTTTTTTGGCCGAAATCGCGCTTTGCTTTCTCGCCGTCTACGTCATTAAGGGTTGACTTGTTCGCCCGGTATGGGTATATGGCTTACGTGTCTCGAACCTAGTTTCCAGGGGAATTTTGAAATGACGGGTGTGAGGTCCTTCCTGCTGCTGCTCGCTCTACTACTTAGTCCGCAAAGTCGGACGGGAGGACCAGGCGCCTTTTGCTTGCTGTGCTGAAAAACATAGTGTGACTGTCGATCAAAGGCCATGGGTTCTCCCCATGGCCTTTTTGCTTTTCAGGGACCTTAACCTTTAATCTTTTTCCAAGCCGGTTTGGCGCAAGGGGGACAACAATGAGCCGCAAGATTCATATCTTCGACACAACACTCAGGGACGGCGAACAGGTACCCGGGGCAAAGCTCAACAAGAGGCAGAAAATCGAAATAGCAAAGCAGCTCGAAAAACTCAAGGTTGACGTGATCGAGGCCGGGTTTCCCTGTTCTTCGCCTGGCGATCTGGAGGCCGTGAGGGCAATTTCCCGGGAGGTGAAGGGCCCGGTGATCGCGGCGCTGGCCCGTGCGGTAAAGGAGGACATCGACATCGCCTGGGAGGCGGTCCGCGAGGCCCAAAAGCCCAGGATTCACGTCTTCCTTGGCTCCTCGGACATTCACATCCAGAAAAAACTGCGAAGCGACCGCAATAAGGCCATGGCGATGGCCGTTGAGGCCGTAAAATATGCCAGGAGCCTCTGCCCGGATGTGGAATTTTCCACCGAAGACGGTTCGAGGACCGAGTTCGGATTTCTGTGCCGCATCATCGAAGAGACCATCAAAGCCGGGGCCGGAGTGATCAACGTGCCCGATACGGTGGGCTACGCCCTGCCCGAAGAATATGGAGACCTGGTCCGCAGGCTCCGCGAGTCGGTTCCAGCCCTTGAGCGCGTTCTTTTGAGCGTCCACTGCCATAATGATCTGGGCCTGGCTGTGGCCAACAGCATCGCCGCGATTCGCAACGGGGCCGACCAGGTGGAGTGCACCATCAACGGGATCGGCGAGAGGGCCGGAAACGCCTCCCTGGAAGAGATCGTGATGGTCCTCAAGACGCGCTCGGAAATCTACCAGACGAAAACCGACATCGACACCAAAGAGATCTACCGCACCAGCCGCATGGTCAGCAGGATCATGAACATTCCCGTTCAGCCCAACAAGGCGATAGTGGGAAGCAACGCCTTTTCCCATTCCTCCGGGATCCATCAGGACGGAGTTCTCAAGGACAGGACCACCTACGAGATCATGAAACCGGAGGAATTGGGCATAAAGCAGCAAACGATCGTACTCACGGCCCGTTCGGGACGCTCCGCCCTCAGACACCGGTTGGTCGAACTGGGTTTTTCGCTCGAGTCCGAACTCTTCGAGCGAATCTACAACCGATTTATCGACGTGGCCGATCGCAAAAAAGAGATCAACGCCCAGGATTTGCAATCGATCGTGGAGATCGAGGTCTCCAAGGTGCCCGAAACCTATAAGATGCACAGCATACAGATCATGAGCGGCAACAAGATGGTGCCCCTGGCCTCGGTCACCCTCGAACATGACGGGAAGCTTTACACGGACGCCGCGACCGGAAACGGCCCGGTTGACGCTGTTTTCAAAGGCATCGAGCGCATCACCGGCATCCCGGGCACTCTTCGCGACTACGACCTCAAAGCCGTTACGATGGGCACGGATGCGCTGGGGGAGGCCATGGTCAGGGTGGAATTCGGCGAGGACATCTACTCGGGCATAGGAACCAGTCCCGACGTGATCGAGGCTAGCGCCCGGGCTTATCTCAATGCCTGCAACCGCTACTTTGCAAACGGGGGCGGCGCCACAACTAAAAGTCCGGACGGGGTCGGCGGTTGAAATAATACCCGGCCGTCCTTGCACAAATTTTAAGAGCCGTTTAGAATCAACCCTTGATTTCGATTCCAAGTTCGATTAGTCGGTAGGAATGAAAAGATTCGAAACCGATGCTATCGTTTTGAGTACCTGCGACCACGGTGAATCGGATCGGTTGGTGAGTTTTCACTCGGCCGGGCACGGTCGAGTGCGCGGGATCGCCAAAGGCGCCAGGAGAAGCAGGAAAAGATTTGCAAACGTATTCGAACCCTGCAGTCTTGTTCGCCTGGAGTGCCGCGAGAAAAACTCCTATCTGTGGATCGAAGCCTGCAGCCTGGTGGAGCCTTATCTGCCGATGCGCGAGGATATCGAAAAATGGGCTTATGCGGCGCTTTTTTCCGAAGTTGTACTGGCGATGGTCCCTGAAGGGGAACCACACCCCGCCCCGTTTTTTCTTCACAAAGAGACCCTCGACAGATTGGAGCGGGACAAAGACCCCCAACATGTGCTACTATTGGCGCTGTTACGTTTTCAATTACTCATGGGTTATATGCCGGCGCTGGTGGAATGCGAGATTTGCCGCCGCGCGCTGAAGACGGCCCGCAAATGGTTTTGGCAGCCGGCGCAGGGAAAACTGGTGTGCACGGATCATTTTTCTCCCGATTGTGGCTATATCGGGCTTGATACCGGTACATTGGCATTAATACATTATATGAGAAAAATACCGCTTGAGAACACCTGGAGACTGCGGATGCGCGATGATGTGAGAGCACCCCTTTTGACTGGCCTTCTCGACTGGGTTCGGTTTCATACCAGAAAGGAAATCAAAAGCGTCAAGGTGCTCGAGCAAATCCTCCCCTCATGGGGAATTTCAAGCTCGATTGTCGGAAGCGGACCGGGAAAGCATAGGCGTTTCCAGAGCGGATGCTGATCCCGCCTTTATTGAGCAATCTGATTCTTCTTACAATGGAAATGAGGCGACTCCTATGGTGACAATTAGCCATTTTGCGGACATCGCTCATAATTCACCATGGCTTGCGATACTTCTATCTTTTGTGGGTGGTGTTCTGGCCAGTTTTACGCCCTGCTCCTACCCCATGATGCCCATAACGGTGGCCTTTATCGGCGGCAAAGCCAACGGCAGCAGGCGCAGGGGATTTCTGCTCTCCCTGTTTTATGTGCTGGGCCTGGCCCTGGTCTATTCGACGCTGGCCCTCTTCGCCGCTCTGACCGGACAAATGTTCGGCGCTCTTACCGCCAACCCGTGGGTGTACCTGGCCGTCGCAAATGTTTTTCTTTTTTTTGGCTTGGTGATGCTGGAAGCGGTTCCGCTCGCCCCGCCCGGTTTTCTCAATAACTTGAAAGTAACCGGGTTTTCGGGCCACGATGTCATTACCAGCATGATCCTTGGCGGGGCGTCGGCCCTGGTGGTCAGCACCTGCACGACTCCCATTCTGGCCTCGCTTCTGGCCCTGGTGGCCGTCAAACGACAGATCGCGCTGGGAATCGGCATGCTGTTTTCTTTTTCCCTGGGCCTGGGAGCCCTGGTGATCATCGTGGGGACATTCACCGGGTTGCTGGCCTCTCTGCCTCGCTCCGGAAAATGGATGGTTCGGGTGCAGAAGATTTTTGGGATCCTGATGATTATAGCAGCAGAGTACTTTCTTATCAAAACAGGAGAATTCTTCATATGAATCTAAGAATCGGCAAGATATTCGCTCTGTTTTTCATTTGCGCTCTGCTGGTGGTGGGCGCGGCTTACTCTCCCCCGGCCCGAGCCGCCGATCAAGCTCAAAATTTCACTCTTAAAAGCACCACCGGAACCATGGTATCTTTGAGCCAGTTTAAAGGAAAACAGCCTGTCCTGCTCGAATTTTTCGCCACCTGGTGCCCGCACTGCCAGGAAATGGCCCCCGAACTGGCCAAAATGCGAAAATCCATCCCCGACTCCCAGCTGGCCATCCTGGCAATCGACGTTGGAAGCCGCGATTCCTTCGAGAAGGTCAAGCGCTACACCCAGGACAACCATTTTCCCTTTACGGTGCTCTTCGATGAGGGTTCAAAAGTCAGCCAGCTCTACGGGATCGTGGGGATTCCCTATGTTACCCTGCTGGACAAAAATGGCGCCATCAAGTACCAGGGCTACGAACTACCTTCCGATGTGATGAGCCTTCTTAAACCCGGGAAATAGTGGAATCGGCGGCCGATGAAAGATGTACTCACCATCATAATGGCAGGGGGAAGAGGTAACCGGCTCATGCCGCTTACCGCCGACAGGTCCAAACCCGCGGTTCCTTTCGGTGGCATCTATCGGCTGATCGATATACCTCTTAGCAACTGCATCAACTCCCAGCTCTACAAAATCCTGGTCTTTCCCCAGTACAAGTCTCAGTCGCTGGTGGACCACCTGGAAGAAGGCTGGAAGATATTTTCCGGCGATCTCGGCCACTACCTGCGAATCGTGGCCCCGCAGCAGCGCACCGGAGAAGAGTGGTACCGGGGCACGGCCGACTCGGTCAGACAGAACCTCTACCTGATCGAACGGGAAATGCCCAGCTACGTCCTGATTCTTTCCGGCGACCACGTCTACAAGATGGACTATTCGCTCTTTCGCGACTACCACGAAAAAGTGGGGGCGGACGCCTCGGTGGCGCTGTTGGAAGTGGACCGGGCACTGGGCTCGGAGTTCGGCATAGCGGAGGTGGATAACGATTTCCGAATCCGCGCCTGGCAGGAAAAGCCCCAAGAGCCCAAGCCCATCCCCGACGACCCCGATCGTTGCCTGGCCTCCATGGGCATATACCTGTTCCGAACCGAACTGCTGCTCGATTTACTCTACAAAATGGACTACCACGACTTCGGCGGAGATATCATCCCCCGGATCATTGACCAGGTCAAAGTCTTCGCCTACCCGTTCAGGCGCTTTAACCGCATCCGCGACTATATCCGGCAGGCCGATCCGGACGGGGCAAGAAGGCTGCACCTGGTCGACAACACCCGCGACTCTCAGTACTGGCGAGACGTCGGCACCCTGGATGCCTATTGGAACGCCAACATGGATTTGACCGGCGTCGATCCCTTTTTCAATCTCTACGGGCGCCTCTGGCCGGTCAGAACCAGGGCTCACCAGTACCCGCCGGCCAAGTTCGTCTTCAACCAGCCCGATCACATCGGCACGGCGGTCGATTCCCTGATTTCGCCCGGCTGCATCATCAGCGGCGCCACGGTGCGCAGTTCGGTGCTTTCCTGCGACGTAACGGTTCGAAGCTGGGCGCAGGTAGACGAATCGGTCATTATGGACCACGTGGAAGTCGGCCGGCACTGCAAAATCAAAAAAGCGATCATCGACAAGGACAACGTCATCCCCCCGCATACCGAGATCGGCTTAAACCCGCAGGCGGACAGGGAAAGATTCTCCGTGACCCCGCGGGGAATCGTCGTAGTGCCCAAGGGTTACTTCACGGCAAAATGAACCGGCCGCACCACCGGGCCATCATTTCCGAAAGCTCGGGCATGTGGAAGGGTTTTACCAGGCAATCATCCATCCCGGCCTCCAGGCATCGGCTGCGCTCTTCTTCGCTAAAACCGGCCGCAACCGCTATGATCGCCGTTCTGGGCTCGCCCCGCCTCTTTTCTCTGCCCCGGATCAGGCTGGCAGCCTCCAGACCGTCCATAACCGACATACGGCAATCCATCAAAACAACATCGTACCGGCTCGACTCCATACTGCTCAGCACTTCACACCCATTGGCAGCCACCTCGACCCGGCATCCGAGGGCCTCGATCATGGTGCGGCCCACTTCCCGGTTAACGGGGCTGTTTTGCGCCAGAAGCACACTCGATTGGGTCATCTCGCCTCCGCCGATAGGTCATTCCGGCCACCGGGAGTTCGGCCCGAAGGCCCGTTGCTCCACAACCACTTGATACGAAGCCGCGTTCAAGATGCGTCCGGCCGACGGGTTTCACTGCGATCCCCCCAGCCGGCGCCCTTCCGGATCGGCTCAAACCGTAGGATGGGTGGAGCAAAAGCGCCACCCATCAGTTACACCTTAAAAACAATCTGGCATGAATTTGACACCAACAAACCATCGGCCTTCCCTGCCTTGGTTTTACCAAACAATTCTTGCGCTCCGGCCTGCAACACCAACTCTTTCAGTTTCGTCCTCGCCACCCTGTGATCATTTGCAGTGCGGATCGGCCTGACTCAAGGCTAAAGGCAAGAAACTCGGCGCAGGAATGAAATGTGAGCCCCCCCCCACGCTCCTATTTGGCATGATAGCAAACGGCGGCGCGCAGTTTTACTAAAAGGGAAATTTCATTAAAAAAAGGAGACGGCTATCCTCACCGGCCGCCTCCTTTGGGGCGCCATCGCCATTACGGGATGTCGCGCCTGTCATTGAGCTTACCACCCATAGGGATAGTAATAGTAATAGGGAGAATAGTAGTAATCATAAGAATTAGGGTAGTAGTAGTAGTAGCCGTAATAAGGATAATAGCCTCCCCAATAGTGATAGTGGCCATAACCCCACCCCCCGTAGTCGCCGCGGAGATGACCATACCCACGCCCATGCCAATTCCCATGCCCGTGATAACCATAGGCGAAGGCGGCCGGCCCGGCCATTAAAAGGGCCGCCAAAATGGCCATCACGGCCAAAACCATCGGCAAACTCCGAGGAAGTTTCATCTCAACGCCTCCCATGATCCATTGCGGGAAAATACGGCATTCCGCCCCGTCGTAAAGTTTGCAAACCACTGAGGTCTTTAAGATAAGTCGAACGAGAAGGCCATTAAGTTCACAACCGCAAAAACATCATTTTTCAAATTTGCCTACAGCTCGGTTTGGCCCTGGCCACCTGCGATCATTTTGAGTACGCAATTGCCTGGCTCTGGGCTAAAGGCCAGTAACTCGGCATTGAAATCTTCAACAAGAACGTGTGTGCCGCCTCTGTCCCCCTGGAGAGTGATCGACGTGGAGGCCAAGATCGAGAGGACATCCGGGAAGGTCCTCTCGAAGATTGCCGCTGCCGCCCGGGGGGCAATGTTGTGACCGGTAGTGCCTGGCCCGTGAGATTGCTTTGAGCACCAGATCGGAGCGCGTGGAGGCCCGGGCGCTCCTGCCCTTGCTCACCTCCCGGTTACATGGCACGAAGGGAGCGCCAGGGTCTTCGGCTGTCCCGCCGAATGCACCCTTCGCCGCCGAGGAGGCTTTCGTTCGCAAAGACTGACCGGAGGACTTCATCTCACTCACCCCCTCCAACAGGTATCTTGCCGGACTCAGCGCCAAGCAAAGAGACAGTAGCCCTTGTGGTGTTTTCTCAGGTAGGCCATGAGATCGACGCTCGGGTATCCACGATCAAATGACCCTCATGCCAAGCCAAACCCGGGACGGACTCCGTCGATGGAGACTGTAGGCCAGCTTCACCGCCTCCTCCAAGGTGTCGCTAAAGATACTCCAGTGGACTTTCCTGCGAGCTTTGGTGAGTCCGCTCCGGTTAACCGCTTCGGCATCCGGCCACAGTCCACTGCGTGTTGCCGCACGAAAAATTCGCCGGACTTGATGTCCACGCCCTCGCTCTTCCTGCTTGCCTCAAGCGACAGGAAAAAGTGACCGGTCAGGGAAGAGGCAGTTTCCTTTTCGCGTAAAGTCTTCAGGGGACTTGTTGAGGTCCGGAGCGATCTTTTTGGGGATGACATTGCAAAGAAGCTGACTAGGTCAACAACATTGCCGCCCGGGGTCTTCCAGGCCTTGAGGTGCTCCGGAACAGGTGCGCTCGCTCCCCCTTCTTCTGCCGGGCATGCGCTGATCATCGGGGCCGGCCGCCGTGGATGTAATAGATGCAAGATTTCCATGATATAGGTATAATTACCAGGACCGCTCAGATTGGGTCAACTTTCTGTTACAAAGGTGAGGAATAGCAGATTTAAGGCTTTAAATCGAGTGCCATTGTTTTTTGCCCGGAAGAATCCGGTTCAAACGCGGGCACATTACTCAGAACAATATTCTCGCCTTGTCATTTTCTGTGTAAGCCAGTATGGTGTAGCCTGGCGATGAGGCAGGAAACACATTTCTTTCGACAATTATTCAGTATCAAACTTATTATGCTAAGGACTTCGGCGCGTTATATAGAACCGTAAAACCGCCTTTTCCTACCTGAGGACAGATTCAACTCAGTTTAGGCGTCAATGTGCCTGCCCGGCACAGAATTGTTAATTACTTAACGTAAAGGAGAGCCATTATGAAGAAAATTTACTCAGTCGTATTACCGTTAGTTGTTTTTGCCCTTTTCGCCTGTAATCAGGTCGCTTTTGCCGTTCCGGCCGTATCCGGGGCGTGGAAGGGAACGATCATGCAAGCCTCCTATACAGCCTGCAGCGGCCTTCCCGTTGTAATGACGCTCACACAGTGCTCTACTGGAAGTTACGTGGTGAGGGGAACCTTCAAACTGGGTAATACAACAATTCCAATCGTGGGGAAATTTCGATTGGACGGCGTCACGCTCGATATATCTGGAACTGTCCAAACAACCGCATCTTTAACAAGTCTAACTATCGTGGCAGTTTTTGTGCCAAGCACCGGGAAAATACAAATAACCGATATGGATAACATGATTACTAGTTTTACGACCGGACAAGGATCACCGTATACATATGATCTATGCTCTCTCAGTAAGTAATACTATTGCGTGCAATGCGTATATTATTATCATAATATGCGGTACTCCATCATCAGGAGCTACACAAATGAGAGTTAAGTATTCTCTTATATTTGTATTTGTGGTGCTTGTAATGGCATCGTCGGTCACCTGTTTCGCTCAGGATTATGCGACAAGCCATGCACGAAATTTGGCTGCGACCATTCAGGTTCTGCAAGCTATTGCGGAGCCAACTCCCCAGCAAGTATTATTACTCAAGAGGCTCAAACGGCAGTTGCAGGTTGAAATAGAGTTCAGGAACCGGAGCACGGTCACAGAAACCGATCCTGGAACGTTGCTCGGGTTCTTCGAGGCTTGTCCACAATGCACGGACAGCAGCGAGTGAGCGAATTGTTTTGCAATAGAGGGCCGGGCGAGGGAAATTGCTCCTCCTCGCCCGCCGAATAACCGCAGGCGTAACTCACCTCCGGCTCCACATATTTCCAGGCGGCAGCCATACACTCCCGCGCCCATCGCCAGGGTGGTGGCAAGGGTAAGGATTGGGGCGGCAGCAATTGTCATAATATGGGTAACAGCCTTCCAACAGGGGTGGTGCCCATACCCCGCCCTAGTGGCCTCAGTCACTGACCATGCCCCCTGATAACCATAGGCACAGACGGCGGGCAGCGCCATTGAAAGGGCTGCCCGAATGGCCATGTCAGCCCAAACCCATTTTCGAACCGCGGGGAAGTTTCCTCTCCTCGCCTCCCGGGATGCATTGTGGAAAGTGGGGTGGGCCGCCCCCTCGACATGTTGTGCAAACCACTGACGGTTAACCGCCAAGTGGAATGAGCCGTCCATAAAGTTCCCAATTGCAAGAACATCATTTTTCCAATCGGCAGGATCAAAAATGGGGTTGCCCTTTGCACATGGTGCTGTTAAATTCGTCAAGTCGCATTTTCTCTTCCGAGCGCCGGACCTCGTCGGACCCCGAGCGTATTGAAACCGGAGACCTTTGTCAGGCCTGGTTCATATTTGGCTATAGCAAGGAAATCCACATGTTGAAGAACCAAAAACTGTTGCTTCTGCTCACCATCGCTGTCCTGATTTGTACTTTCGGAGGCGGTTTGTCGCTCGCCCGAGCTGCCGACCTGCCGGAAAAACAGGATACTTATCACTATTTGAAGCTCTTTAGCGACATCATGTCGATCGTGCAGGATAACTATGTAAAGAAAACAGAGCAGAAAAAGCTCATCTATGGAGCTATAAACGGGATGCTCCGCGAGCTCGATCCTCACTCCTCCTTCCTTACCCCCACCGATTACAGGGAACTTCAAATAGAGACGAGGGGAAAATTCGGCGGTCTGGGGATAGAGATAACCGTCAAAAACAACGTCTTGACCGTAGTTTCCCCCATTGAAGGCACCCCGGCCGATAAAGCGGGCATCAAGGCCAACGACCAGATACTCAAGATTGATGATCAGCCCACTCAGGGTATGTCACTGATGGATGCGGTGCAAAAGATGAGGGGTCCCAAGGGCAGCAAGGTCAAGCTGATGATTTTTAGAAAAGGCCTTGCAAAGCCGCTGGACTTCGATTTGGTGCGGGCGGTAATCGCCATTCAGAGCATAAAGTCGATGACCCTCGAACCGGGGTTTGGCTACGTGAGGATTTCCAGTTTTGAAAGCGGAACGGCGAGCGATCTTCACAGAGCCATCGAAAAACTTCAGGCCGACAATCCCGGCGGCATGCAGGGACTGGTGCTCGATTTGAGAAATAACCCCGGCGGCCTGCTCGATCAGGCGGTCGAGGTGAGCGATCAATTTCTTAATGGAGGCCTCATTGTCTATACCGGCGGGCGCCTGGAAGACCAGAAGATGCGCTTTGAGGCCCACAAAAAGGACACCCCCTTTACCGTTCCGATGGTCGTACTGGTTAACGGAGGATCGGCAATCGCATCGGAAATCGTATCCGGAGCCCTGCAAGACCACAAAAGAGCCATAATCATGGGCGAACAGACCTTCGGCAAAGGTTCCGTGCAGACGGTGATCCCCCTAAACGACGGCTCGGCCCTGAGACTTACCACCTCTCTTTACTACACGCCTTCGGGCAGGTCCATTCAGGCGGAGGGAATCACGCCGGACATCGTGGTGAAAAAAGCAGGCCCCGAGATGAAGGGCGCCAAAAGCGATGAACCGGCTTTTATCCGAGAAAAGGATCTCCCGGGCCATTTCAAGGACCAGAATCCTGTGGTTGCCAAAAAAACGAAACTGACCTCCGCTCAGGTAGAGGCAAGAAAGTTCGTCGATGGCGACAACCAGGTGAGCCGCGCGCTCGACCTTCTAAAAGGCTACAAAATAATGGCCCGGACGCAGTTTAAATAGCATCTGTCCGGAAATCCCACGTCGTCACGGCGGCTGGGGAGTATGTCCCGGTGGGCGCTAAGCTTATGGCGTCCGCCGGGAAGTTTCCGGATCGACTCCGGGAAGTCATGGCCTCTTGCGGCCTCTGTCCGTTTGGCATCCCCGTTTTTAGTCCGGGTGACTAAAGAGAAGGCAGCAGGAGAAGAGAAATCTTGCCCTCGGCAAAGCGGACCAAAACCGGAAAATCCAGTGGGGGCAAAAAAGGCAAAGGGGCCCCCAAGGCCTCCCCCGCCATCAGAAAGAGGCCATCCAGGCCTCTTTTGATCGCCTGGGTTCTAGCCCTGTCTTTTTTGGCGTCTCTTTTGTATTTTGCCCGCCCCAATCGCATTCTGTCGCCCGTCCGGCATCCCTTCAAGGTTGCAAAATCTCCCGCGGTCCGAACCTCGCCGCCTGAAGTTCGAACAAACCGGCCCGGCCCCCAAGGCAAACAGCCCGCTACGGTCGTCCCGGCAGGGCGGACTTCCCCCCATTCCACCAGTGTCCCGGGTGCGCCCCCACCGCCCGTCCGGCGCCCCCTCCAGGTGGCCAAAACGCCCGCGGTCCGAACCTCGCCGCCTGAAGTTCGCACAAACCGGCCCGGCCCCCCGGACAAACAGCCCGCTACGGTCGTTCCGGCAGGGCTGACTTCCTCCCATTCCGCCAGTGTCCCGGGTGCGCCCGCCCCCAAACCGCCCGCGCTCCCCGTTTCTTCTCCCCGGCACGCCCGGCCGAAGCTGGCCATAGTCATTGACGATCTCGGACCAAACATCACCATAGCCAGGCAATTCGCCTCACTTCCCTTCCCCGTCACCTTGTCGGTTCTGCCCTTTCAGGCCTACAGCAGCCAGATAGCTAAAATGGCCCATCTCAAGGGCCGGGAAGTCATCCTGCATCTTCCGATGCAGCCCCTGAACAGCCGTATAAACCCGGGCCCCGGCGCCGTGATGGTCTCCATGTCCCCCGAGCAGATCCGGTTGAGCGTTAACGCCGCGCTGGATATTTCCCCCTTCTTCGACGGGGCCAACAACCACGAGGGTTCCCGGTTGACCCAGGACGCCCGAGCCATGGGAATTGTGCTCTCCGTGCTGAAAAGTCGCAGACTTTTCTTTATCGACAGCATGACTATAAACAAAAGCGTGGGGTGGAAAGAAGCCCGGCGCATGTCGGTCCCGACTTGCAAACGCAATGTGTTTCTGGACGACACTGTTTCCGCGGCCGCCATTGGCTCACAGATTGCTAGGGCCGTGGCAATGGCCAAGACCCGGGGAGCGGCTCTGGCCATAGGACATCCCCGGGAAGTCACTTTGCAAGCCTTGCGCGCTGCCGCCGCCTATTTTAGCAAAGAAGGCGTAGAGATGGTATCCGCCCGCGACCTGGTGAGGAAGAATTGAAGAATTCCCGATCTTTTTTCCCGGTAATGGTCTTCTCATCGATCTGATCATTTATCCTGGGTTTAATCGGTTGGGCGGCGTGTCGGCGGCTTGTCGCCGCGGCCGGGTCTGCCAGGCCGAGACCACGGGCTTTTAGTGTTTCCGATGGCGTACCGCCGCTGCCGGGACGTAGTTTCCGGGTGTTGACCAAGGCGCCTGGGTCAGTGCACTGAAAATTGGCGGGAAGCGGCGCAATCGCCACGCAAACCTTTACACCGATTGGGGTGTTCCGAAGTAACGTGAACAACTGCGGAGGAAAAACTTAATGAGACTCAGCGCTCTTGCTAAAACGGGTGTTGCTTTGGCTTTCTTTTGCCTGTCTATTTTTCTGGCGCCTGCCTTTGCGCCCGCAACAGATGGCCCCCCGCCCCCGGAACAGGCCAAGGCCCAGCCCTCTATCCAGGTTGCGGCCCCCGAGTATAATTTCGGCACGGCCATACAGGGAGAAACGGTCGAGCACGCCTTCACCATCAAAAACACCGGCCAGGAGGTTCTCAAGATCGAGCACGTCAAGGTCGCTTGAGGGTGCACTCTTGTCCGGTTCGATCCGGCAATCCCTCCCGGAGGCGAGGGAAAGGTGATAATGAAGGTGAACCTGGGAAATTTCCGGGGAAACATCACCAAAACGGCAACCATTGAAAGCAATGACCCCGCCAGACCCTTTGAGCCTTTGAAGCTCCAGGGGTTTGTCAAAGCCATCGTCACCATGAAGCCCAGCGGAAACGTCACCTTTACAGGACCGGCCGAAGGGCTCTCCGAGTCGGTCGTGGATCTGGAGGCCACAACGGCTCCTTTTCACATCACCAACATCGATACAAACCTGTCCGGAAACATAGATTACTCCATCCAAACGGTTTCGGACGGAACCCATTACAGGCTGAGGGTCTCCAACAAGATCCGTAAAGGCAGCTATAGCGGATATATCAGACTCAAGACCGACCTGACAAAGATCCCCTATTTGCTCGTCCGGGTGATGGGGGTCATCAAGGGGGCAATATCGGCCACGCCCGAAACTGTCATGATCGGAAAAATGAGCGCCGACAAACCTGTGTGTTCCGGCAAAGTGAGCGTTGTCAGCAGCAGTGACAAACCTTTCAAGATTACCGGCCTCACCTATGATAAAGGTCTTATCTCGGTTTCTCAGCAAAGACTCGAAAATCAAAACGGTTTCGTGCTCAACATCCAGCCGAAAATGGATGGCGCAGACCCGGGTTCTGTCAGGCAGGCGCCCCTTACGGTCCAAACCGACGCCAAACCCGACGGCAAAGCCGATGTGCTGGTGATAATCTTCAACAATTCGAGTAGTCAGCACACGCGGCGTTACTAAGAAATGCATAAATAACCGAACATCGTTTTTTATCTCACGCAGAGCGAGACTTGGTGCGGTTGGTCTTTGATAGAGCTGAGGTGCAGGCTTCCAGCCGCGATAGGGGCCCATCCTCGGCCTGAACCCAACCTGGTGTGAGGGCGTTTCACGATCCTCCTATGTTCGGTAATCAATGACGGTCTTAGTAACCTCACAAATCCGCATTCGACAATTCCATCGCGCGCACCGGCCAGCCTTCCAGGCGAAGTCCGGCCGGTGCGGGATGGCTTTAACCCGATAGTGTCCCTCCGCAAATTACCCGCGACCATGTTGAACGGGTATCGGAACGGTGAAACCGGGGCCCGGAGTGTTTCGCATGTTTCGGGGGACAGGACGAGGATGACCGGCGATTGCATCGGAACATCGAGCGTTTGAAGAAAGGACGGGGCCATACGAACCGGTTCGAGTCCCTGCCGGATCTTCTTGGAATTGCGATAAAGACGGGGATCGGAGAGAATTTCCCCCCATGTTTTGAGAAGGTCATATTTTGGGGTGGGGAATATCTCCCGCGAAGAGTCAAAGAGCAGATGATTCGCGAGCACCCTCTCCGGCATTATGGCGACATCTGTGGGTAATTGTCAGGATGGAGCCCTGCCCACGGAGTCCCCCAATGTTGTTTGTCAGCCCATGGGGGGTTGAGTTAAGCGACTCAAATGGAATCGGTGCTACTCTTTTAGAGCGACGATCATGATCCCGGAGGGATCAAAGCCATTAGCCGGGGGTTGAGGCCGGAGGCCGATACCCCCGGAAAGGAACGAAAAGAAGGAGACGACCCCGTGAGGGGTCGCAGATCAAGTGGTGCTCAGACAGGCGGGAAAAGCTTGGAATTTCTTAACTCAACAGCATTGACGGAGTCCCCTCAGCCATTTCGCAAGTATTTACGTCGCTGCGTATAGTAACCTGGAATATGCGGCAACCATGATAATCATCGCGTCCGGCTTCTTCTTCATGATCCCCGGGTTCGTGTTATTGCCGCCGTCGCATGGATCAAAAGCAGCGGCCCAAACCAGTACATGGCGGCTGTCTTTCACGTAACTAAAGCACCCACTGTTTTTGTTGCCGATCCTCCTGCCCTTACGAACTCCCTCATACGAAATTCCGTTCAAGACGCGTCACACAGATGGGTTTCAAGGCGTTTCACCCATCCCACAGCGGCTCTCGACGGGCTGGCGTAGGATGGGGCTGTAGGTTGGGCTAAGCGTAGCGCAGCCCAACAAATACTTTCGCCACCCCGGTTAATCCCATGCTCTTGCTCTTTTAAGATACAAGGATGGGGGGAGAGGAAGCGCAACCCATCAGGCAAATCTTGAACTCAACCTGGCATCAGTCCATAAGTAAGACCAATTGCCTCGCCCAAAGCGCATCTCCATAAAAAGCGAGAAAAAGCATCCCTCCGGCCAGTTTGATGGCGATAAGCAGTCC
>JARLHP010000069.1 GCA_031292195.1 Syntrophobacteraceae bacterium | reverse complement strand
GCAAACTCAGGGCCTGGCCCCTCATCCGGATCGGAGCGATTTTTGAGAAATGGTTGGAACTAAATTCCGTGGAAGAAGCCGAGACCTTGGCCAGGATCGCCCTGGAAGCCTTGAGGAGTTAAAACGCCTGTCGACATCCTCCCCGACCTCACTACCACAAGCGCAATCGGATATGGACATGCTCGCCATCAAGATCGACTATGAGGAAAAGGACCTGCGGAACTGGTGGCTTGAGGGGGTATTTCTTGGATCGCACTCTGTCGAAGCGGTGGAAAATTTGAAGAGGAAAGGGCAGCCATGAGCGAACCGGGAAAAAAGAGAGCGGCCTACGAGGACCTTTACACTATTCCCGAAAACAGGATCGGAGAGATCCTCGACGGAGAGCTGATCGTCCATCCGAGACCGTCGAGAAGGCACATCCATGCCGCCTCCGCTTTGGACAAAACAATAGGCCCGCCCTATCAATTCGGTCGAGGGGGTGGCCCCGGTGGATGGATTATTCATGTCGAACCGGAGATTCAATTGGGAGAACACACCATGGTTCCCGACCTGGCCGGATGGAGGGAAGAAAGATTCATATGGGAAGAGGACCAAAACCCGATCTCGGTAAGGCCCGACTGGATTTGCGAAATTCCCTCTCCGTCCACCCGCCAGCTCGACCAAATGAAAAAAATGCCAATCTATGCCGATCATGAGGTCGGGTATTTATGGCTGCTGGACCCGATTGCTAAAATCCTGGACACCTACAGACTCAAATCGAATGGATGGAACCCCTTGGCCCGTTTCCGTGGAGATGACAAAGTTCGGTCTGAACCTTTTCAGGAAATTGAGTTCGACCTGGGGGATTTATGGCCGAAGTCGCAATAATCGCTCAAGTGCAACGAAGGGCATGACCTGCAAGGGTATTCGCGCAATTGCGACATGTGAACGACGGACCGGGTCGGAGCCCGCAGGGCTCCCAGCCATTAGCCGGTGGTTGTGCCCACAGGGCGATACCGCCGCAAGGCAAGCCGCATCAGCATGCACCCCGAAGGGGCGCATGCAAGGGCATTCGATGTCATCCACCTATCTCAGTCTCCATTATCATCTAGTCTTCGGGACGAAAGCCGTATTGAACTAAGCCTTCGGCAGCATACCAGCCGCCAGTACCTTCTCGAACTGCAAATTCCCCAAAACCCGATTATTTTGTCCAGTTCTTGAATGCCGTACAAAAAAGGCAGAGCCATTGCCGACCCTGCCCTCAATTCATAATACCGTGGAGCTTTTTAAAACTGGGCTCTAAATTTCCTCCTGAATGTAACAATCCCAACCAGACCGGAGCCCAAAAGGAGTATGGCGCAGGGTTCGGGAGTGGGGATGGGGGCAGGACCGACTGTGACTGACCCATTGAGACCATTTCCAGGGGTGTAGAAATAGCCTGAGTCAGGACCCCCTGCCACAGTATATCCTAACTGATTGAATGTAGGAGCGGTTGTGAAAGTGAGAATTTGGAGATAGAAGTCATTCTGCTGGCCGGGAGAGAGCTCAACGGCAGCTGCACCAACATTGAGGCCACCAACGACGAGGTAGTCCGTAGTCGCGTTGTAAGAGAACGAAAGCGCAGAATCCAGGGCAATATTCAAACTTGGCGCATTGTATAATGCGATGCCGGACGTGGCGTCGGTATAATTCAGCGTGGAATCGAAAGTAATGGTGAAGGAGCCTTGCACCGGACTTGTCGGCACAGGCTGTCCAAAAGCTGATGTAAAATCCGTGGCGGTAAAGGTGACAAGGTCGTTCACTATGGTGGCGCTTGCTTGAGATACCATGGACAGCGTCAACAACAGTACTGCCACCAAAAATACGAAGTAAGTTTTCCTCAGACTCAATCTTTCCATAATACCAACCTCCTTGCAGTTGCATTGGCTCATAGAATTCGTCTCCATCCAGAAGACGAGACATTCCATGGCTTAAAGTGCGTGCAATATTCATGCTAATAGTATTGGTAAATAATATTAACCACTTAGCTATATGCGAAACAGTGGAGGATAATGAAAGTGTAAACAAGTCCGACAAAATAGCGGCCTTACGCCATGAATTAACATAAATTGACATGTAAATACAGTCGGTTACTGATAATTGGAGAATGTGTAAACAGTTTTTACACTTTTACAACCTCGCTGGGTTCCGTGAAAAGGCGGGGATTCGATAGAATCAGAGATATCTTGATTGATGGTTCTGATCTGCGCCCCCTCACGGGGTCCTCTCCTACTTCTTCGTTCCTTACCGGGGGTATCGGCCTCACGGCCTCAACCACCGGCTCATGGCTTTGATCCCTCCGGGATCATGATCGTCGCTCTAAAAGAGCAGCACCGATTCCAGTTGAGTCGCTTATCTCAACAACATTAAGACCCAACCGGCTTAGGCGACAGCTCCCAGACCGGCTACACAGGGTGATTTAGGCAAACCGGCCACTCGACTCGCCGGTCCTGCCGATCTCATCTCGCACCCGCCAGGGCCTCTCTAATCGTTTTTGCCAGAACATCCAGAGTGAAAGGCTTTTGCAAGAAGCAAGCCCCATTTTCCAGTTCCCCCAAGTGAGCAATGGCATCGGCCGTGTACCCGGACATAAAAAGGGTCCTCATGTCGGGTTTGATCTTCCTGATTCTGCTGTTCAGTTCCTTTCCGTTCATGTTGGGCATCACAACGTCGGTGAGCAGCAGATCGATCTGTTCCCAGTGCTTTTCGCAAAGAAGAATGGCTTCGCCGGGCGCCCCGGCTTCGAGCACCACGTAGCCCAGGCCCTCGAGCATCGTTTTGGCCATTGTGCGTATCGATTCATCGTCTTCCACCAGTAGCACGGTCTCCCTTCCGCCCTGGCTCGGGACCTCCACAACGGGGGGAGTGTCCGTTTCTTCCCGGCCCGCATACCGCGGGAGATAGATTTTGACCGTCGTTCCCAGGTGCGGTTCGCTATAGATGTTCACGTATCCGTCATTTTGTTTGACGATACCATAAACGGTGGCCAATCCCAGGCCTGTGCCCTTGCCCTCCGGCTTGGTGGTGAAAAACGGCTCGAATACGTGAGCGAGTGTCTCCCGGTCGATCCCGCAGCCCGTGTCGCTCACCGCCAGCATCACGAAATCACCCGGTCTGAAACCCAGGTGTGTTTCGCCGTACTGCTCGTCCAGAGTAATGTTGGAGGTTCCCACGGTAAGCTTTCCGCCCTCGGGCATCGCGTCGCGCGAGTTGACCGCCAGGTTTGCCAGGACCTGGTCGATTTGGGCAGGGTCGATGTAAACCGGCCACAGTTCGGTTTCGAGCTTCAACAGCAGCTCGATGTCTTCTCCAATGATACGCGTAAGCAGACGGTCCATCGTCCTGGTCTGGTCGTTCAGGTCTATTATCCGGGGAGCGATGGTCTGTTTGCGGGAAAAGGCCAGCAGTTGCCGGGTAAGATCCGCCGAGCGATTGGCTGCCGATTGCACTGCCTTTATAGGCGTCAGAATCGGATCGAAAGGTTTGAGTTTCGAAATGATCAATTCGGAGTATCCCAAAATTACGCTCAGCATGTTGTTGAAATCGTGGGCCACTCCCCCTGCCAGCCGCCCCACGGCTTCCATCTTCTGGGCCTGTCGGAGCTGCTCTTCGAGTTTTTTGCGCTCGGTTATATCCTCGTTGACCTCCACAAAATGCGTGATGACATTGTCACTATTTCTCACCGGGGCAATGGTGACATGTTCCCAGAACAATTCTCCGTTCTTTTTCCGGTTGTGGAACTCGCCCTGCCAGACGCTGCCCGAACGGATGGTTACCCAAAGCTTTTGGAGCCTCTCATCGGGAGTCTCACCGGATTTGAGGATGTGAGGGGTCTGGCCCACGGCTTCGGTATAACTGAAACCGGTGATTTGCGTGAATTTGGCATTGACGAATTCGATCCTTCCCGCCACGTCGGTGATGACGATGGATACCGGACTTTGCTCGACGGCCTGGGAGAGCTTGCGGATGGACTCTTCGGCTTGCCTGCGTTCCGTAATATCTTCGGTTATCCACAGCAGGTATTGGGGTGTTCCGGTTTCGTCCGCAATCGCCATTTTTTGGGTATGAACGAACCGTGTTTCATTGTTCCTGTTTAAAATGGTGTGCCGGGGGATGTTCAGAAGATGTCCGCTGTCGAGCGCCTGGCGGTCCTGAGCGGCAAGTGAGTCCGCCAGCTCCCGGGGGAAAATGTCGTAATCGGTTTTGCCGAGCAACTCTTGCCGCCCATATCCCAAAAGTCGTTCCCCGGCGGAGTTAAATCTTACGAACTCCAGGGTCTTGGAATCCTTTACGCACATCATGTTGGGAATATGTTCCACAATTTTATCGAGAAATTCTTCGTTCTTGCGCAAATCCCGATAACTGAGCAGCAAGCTCAGTCCGTCCGCCAAACGTCTGCCGATCGCCTCGAACAGTCTTTTTTCCTCCTCTGTCCACTCACGTTCGTAAGCACACTGCTGGACTCCGAATTCCCACGGACTGCCGCTCCTGGGGTATATGGCCATCGCCATGAAACTTTTTATGCCAAAGCGCTCCCGAATATTGCCAACGGGTTTATGAACCGAACCGGGACTGAAGGTTACCGGACCATCCGAAGCCAGCACGATGCGAAGCGTCTCTGCAATCTCCGGTTCCATGGCCATCTGCAGACCCAGTGCAAAGACCCCGGGATATTCCGGCTTGCTACTCTCCATCGGGATGGTCCAGGTTTGCGCATCCGGGTCGCAGGGGTGCTCGAGAAACGCCCTGTCGCAATCAAATATGGCAAGGACGGCGTCAAGTAAATCCTTCATCATTTTTTCAGGGCTATCCGCCCCTTGGACAGCCCGGTTGACCCTGTCCATGCTTTCGAAGAATCTGAGACTGGCCAACCGTTCCTGCTCGGCTTTTTTACGTTCGGTGATGTCTATCAGGGCGCCGACAAAGCCGGCCACGCGGCCCTCCGAATCGAGAAACGTCGCCTTGTTTGAAACCACGTCGTGGTATTGGCCGTCTCGGAATATTCCATCCAATTCATAGGACTCTATGCCCGGCCGGGCGAGCAACCTGAGATCCGCCTCATGGTGTATGGCGGCGCGATCATCGGGGGCCATGTCGTAGATCGTTTTCCCCACGACGTTTTCTCGCGCTAAACCAATCAAGGCTTCGAACGCCGCATTGCAGCCCAGATACAATCCATCCCTGGATTTGTAATAGACGGGGATCGGAATGGTGTCGAGCAACTGCTGGAGAAAATTGAGTTGTTCCTTGAGTCGGTTCTCCATTTGCTTGCGCTCGGTGATGTCCTGAAAAACGGTGATAACGCCCCGGGCGGCGCCCTCCTTTTTCAGAGGAGCGGCCACATAGGCCACGGGAAAGACCGTCCCGTCACTGCGCAGAAAAGCATCCTCTTCGGTGCGGTAGGTTTCACCCGTGTTCATAACGGCCAAAACAGGGCAGAGGTCCGCCGTCTCCCCGAGACTGCGCCCATGGCGATGAAAGACGTCGTGGATCGGCCGGCCAAGCAGCTCGGCCTGGTTCCATCCCAGCAGCCGTTCGGCTTCCTGATTCATGAAAACCAGGCCGCCTCCGCCGTCCACCACATAGACGCCTTCCCCAAGACCCGTCGCAATGTCCCGTATGGTCTGCTCGCTTTCCTGCAGTTCCGCCATCATCTGCCCGATATTGGCGCTCAGAAACGAGAATTCCTCAATCCCCCGGTATGTGGGTCTGACGCCGGCCCGAATGTCATCGATGATCTTGCGCACCGGCGTCTTGACCGCCCGATTCAAAAAGTAGATCAGCAGGGCGGCTGAAAAGGCCAGGAAAAGTCCGGTAAAAAGGTATACGTGGCGTACGGTGGTCTTGAGATAGGTAAATTCCGAAGCGTCTACATCTATGGCGATCCTCCATGACCAGGGCTTGAAAGTCACGGAAGTCGCATAGTACTCGCGGCCTCCGGGGAGGGCCACCAGACCCTCCGGCTCCGGTCCCCCGGGCTGGGGCGCCACATGGAATTTAGGACTGATCTTATGGGAAAACAACTCGGCGCCATCCCCGGAAACGATTCGCCCGCCGAGGTTTTTTGTCCGCATAAAGGTTTCAATGTCGCCGAGCGTCCTGGCCTTTGATATGCGAACCGCCCCTTCGTTGCTGATAAGACCCCTGCGCAAAAGCCAGCTGAAGTTTGTGTCGCAGATATCGTAAATTTCCTGGCACGATGCCGACAAAGACTCCTTGATCTGCTCGGAGGCAAAATCCGATAAAAGGCGAAGATTGAAATAATAGAGGCATATTCCCAATACGAGGATAGTGAGCACAAGGTGGATTGTGATCCTCGATGCAAGCGTACGGCCGATTTTCCAGCTCCGAAGCTTCATCTGTCAACTGAACCCTCTATCTATAATGTCTCAGTCCTCAAGTGTTTCACCCGTTCACTCTTTTGGAACAACACCGAACTTCGGTCGGGCAGTTTGCACCGTTTCAGGCCATACGATTTCAGTTTTTCCGTTTTGCCACTGAAAAACGAAGGTCGCCTGTCTTATCTGTCTGCCCGTCCGGTCGATGCCGAATCTTCCAATGATCGTCATCGTATCCAGTTTGAAAAGGGCCGCTCTCACCCTTTCGGGATCGATGCCGCCCACGCTCTGGATCGCCGCGTTAAGGACCTCTCCCGCCGCATAGGCCACCGCGGCATGGTAGTCGGGCCTCTCGTGAAACGTTGCCACATATTCGTTCAGGAAGCGTTGCGAACCGGGGAAATTCACTTTGGGGTTCCATACTGTGGTTGAAAAAACCAGGTTGGCCTCGTCTCCAAGCCTGGTGTGGAAGGCCGGCAGAGAAGGACCCGTCGCCGCATAGAAGGCCGCGGGGTACCAATGCAGTCCTTTGAGGGCCAGACGCATCTTTACACTCTCCGCGAGATGCCCGCATAGAACGAGGACCCCGGCGCCTGATTTTCGCACCCGTCGAACCATATCTTCCATTGTTGGACAGCCGTTCTTTAAAGAGGCCGCAAATTTCACCCGGAGACCGTACCGTTTGGCCAGCTCCCCCGCGCTCCAGGCAAGGTTTTGAGAAAATGGGTCGTCGGTTTCCAAGATGGCGATGTCGTCGAGGTTGGCTTTGACCAGTAATTCAAAAAAACCGGCGGTAAAATCGCTGGCCGGCGTATAGATGCCGACCGCGTAATGGTATCCCCTTTCCCAAAGAGTGTCTCCGGCCGCCCCCGAGATGAGAACCGGAAAACGCCTCTTTTCCGTCCACGGCAAAATGGCGGCTGTGAGCCTGGTGGAGTAAGGCCCGAAAAGGAAGTCGACCTTTTCCGTGTCGATCATTTGCCGATAGAGGCTTTTAGCGATTTGCGGATCGCTCTTGTCGTCGTGGACGAACAGTTTGACCGGCCTGCCCAAAATTCCTCCACGCCCATTGACGTCTTTTTGCCACAGCTCGAAGCCGCGCTTCTGTTGCTGCGCGAATGCGGAGTACTGTCCCGTAAGCCCCAGGCTTACCCCCACTGTGATCGGCTCGGCCCCATGAGACAATCCGGACGGCAACAAAAGCATCAGGAGAATGATAACAACGTGGAACATATTCTATCTCCTCCGCCCGGAATGTATCAATCCTGCCCCGATGAGTCGTTTTGAAAATACCGGTCCGGTCATCGGCTGTCAACTGCAGCCCGGTAAACTGTGGAACGCTCAAAGAGATTGGAAAGCGCCAAGTCGAGTACGTCATAAGGAACAAATTTAAATTAGTTCAAGAACTGGTTGGTTACAAGAAAATTACGCAGTTCCTCGAATGCGGAGCAAAGCCGTAGAGGTTTTCGATCTCGCCTGGCGAGAGGAGTCTGATTCTCGTTTCGAAATCCGCCAGGGGAGATTTCCTTTTTCAGCCGTTTTCCCCGGCGCCCTGGCAAAAAGTTGTGATTTTGCCCGGACGCCGTTATACTGATAAAAGTCAAGGAAATAAAAGCTCCATTCGGGAGAAAATGGAATAGGTTTTTGCCCGGGTGTACGTAATGAGGAGTGCCGTCGCTCGGTAAGGCGAATATTTGAACGCACTGCTCAATCCCGGATCTGTTTCACAAGGGAGGGATGAGAAAGAGGCACGCGGGAACATAAAAGAGGCCACAACTGCATGGCTTTAGATCAATAGGCCGTCATGGCTTTATCGAAACATGGCGGAAGAAGTCCATATCTTTCTCGACCAGTTTTTCCCGAAATACCACATCACGCACAGGCGGCTTTTGCATCAGCGCCTGGGCGTCGCCCTGGCCGTCAAAAAGTTTGGCGAAAAGGCCTGGGGGCCCGCTGAACGTCATATCGTCGATGATCTCGGTTGCGTGCCGGATACATGGCTCGATATATTATTTGCGCTACGCTCCGATGGTAAACTTACCCAAGAACAAATGATTGAACAGATCAACATATCTATTAATTGTATATATGCGTTTTCAAAGTTATATAATAAGATTTACCTAAGACTAAATCCGAAAGAGCATAACAAACTAATATCATTATTAAATACTATGTGTGATATTCCATCTAATGTCGTAACATCGGCACTTACCAAATCCAGTTTGGAAGAGATGGGGGAAATAATAAACAAAAATACATTATTGATTATTACTGAGTCTCAGGAAATTCCTAAACACGAATGGAAGAGAGTAAAAAAGGGCGAACTACCACATCGCATTATAAAATATGGTGTGCCTATAATAGTATTTGTTCTTGTATGTATAGGCATTGCCTTATGTTTGGACCGGCTAAACCCGTCAATAACTTTTACTTCTCAATAAAAACCAACGCGCGGGATAGTACCAAGACGGACCGGAAGAATGTGAGAGAGGTCACGGCAGCCCAGAGAAGTTGCGCTAACTGAAATAAACTCGTTTCAGGTAATCCCTTTAAATTATACCCTTAAGTGTGAGAAGCAGTATGTCTACCCGAAAAGAGCGAGATTACCAGGCGGACCAAAAAGATGAAAAAAAGAACCTATGGTTGAATTTCCGCTGTGTCTTTCAATGCTCTGCAAAAAAAATAATAGTGCGGCAACAGGATACCAGTGACCAAACCGCCCCAGGCGCCCGCCAACCACCAACCGATGCTAGCCGCCTTTTATGTGGCGGCCTCTATAATGACCGGGAAAATAGGGGTATAGCCGCGACACAGGACGGAAACACTTAACGACCTTTGCTCGCAGGTTACGCCCAATTCAAATTTAATTCTGAGGAACAGGCAGGTATCTTCGAATTAAAAAAAAGTTAGACCCCAAGTGACCGTTCAGTCTGCCCAACTTCGCCGCATTTGGTTCATCTCCGCTTGTTTTCTCAATTTCCCCGAAGAATATCTTCTTCTTTCCATTGAGCATTTCCACAG
>JARLHP010000068.1 GCA_031292195.1 Syntrophobacteraceae bacterium | reverse complement strand
TCCTCCCAGGAGGTAAACCCGGCGGCCTCGGTCTGGGAATCGTCGGGTTCTGCGAAGGCGCCCGCGCGCAGCTTTTCATCCACAAAGCTCCAGAAATCGCCGACTTCGAGTTCCGGAACGAAAAAACGGGTAAAGGTGGCTGAGGAAGAAGAAATGGCCATAAATTGTCCTCGTAAGGTGGAAAATCCCTCTGTCGGCGCGGGGCGGCAAGAGCCGCAACCCTGCCCGGGAGCAATTTCCGTAATGGATAATACAGCTCAGAGCGAAAAGAGCGCTTGGCGCCCCTTTCTGCCTGCCCGGTCCCTGGCGGGTCTGAAACAACAAAGCCGGCCCGCGCCGGCTTGGATCGTTTCCGCGACAACCTCAGGGCAGGACCCGAGTAGAAGCTTGGTTCTCTATCCAAAACGAGTCCGCAAGTCAAACGGATAGTTTGACAAAGATTAATGAGCCAGGGAAATCAAAACTTTACGGTCTTTACGATCATCTCGAATTCCTGGACTTCCTCGGCCGTGAGTTCGACTCGCAGAAGCTTCCTGCTGACCAGAATGGGGCAATTTTCGTGCAGGGCCAAAGCGACCGCGTCACTCGGGCGCGCATCGAAGACAGAGGTTTCTCCGTTGATGGCGGCGTAAATCTTGGCGTAGAAGGTGTTGTCGCGCATTTCGAATATTTCGATCTTCTCAAACTTCACGCCGCTGCGCTCGAGAATGGTGAGGTAGATGTCATGGGTGAGGGGGCGCTTTGGTTCGACAAGGCCTTTTTCCTTGGCTATCGCAGTGATTTCCGCGTCGCCTACGAACATCAGAAAATAGTGGGTGTCTTCTTCGGACCGCTTGAGGATGACCATATTCCCCTGGGTCCTGTCTGTTTTTACAAAGACTGTCCCGATTTCGACAAAATCGTTAGACTCCATCACAAGCCTCCATTGGCATTCCATATGTGAAGCAGCAAATTGATTGTGGCCGGCTTTTGTCACAACGAAGACCAACTCGCTAACTGCGGCTTATTGAGTGGCAGCCTGCCTTTCTATCGCCTCAATTTAGTCATTATAACTTCAAATGTTTTTCGTGACCTTAAAAAAACGGTTTGCAAAAAATTTCGTGCCGCCTGGCGCACGTTGGCCAAACATCAGGGGAATGTTCACTTCAGGCCATTGACCGGGGCGCCTTGTATTCGCCCATACTCAATACCCGCGAAGGATAATCGGATTTTGCTTGCGTCCGAATTCATGCAACAGTAGATTCCATCTTGAACCAACATAACAGAGTTGCACAAACGCGGGCTTCTGGACCTTTTGTCGTCTCTTTGGCCGACAGGCGACGGGCTCTCCCACCCCGGGGGATGTTCATGACGAAGGAGAATCCAGGATGAAGAAAACCAATGAGGCGGCGTGGGTCTACAAGACCGTTTCGATATTGCTCGCGGTCCTGGGGACTCTTGCCTTCATAACCGCATCGAGCCCGGCCGCAGACATCCGGACCATAAGGGTCGGGGTTTACGAAGATCCGCCCAAGGTGTTTACGGACACATCGGGTCGGCCGGCGGGCATCTTTATCGATATCCTAAAGCGGATCGCGGAAGATCGGGGCTGGGAGATTTCTTACCGGCACGGGACGTGGCAGCAGGGGCTCGAACGGCTGGCGCGGGGGCAAATCGATCTGATGCCGGATGTGGCCTACACTGCCCGCCGCGACGTGACCTACTCCTTCAACACGGTTCCGGTACTCTCCGTGTGGTCCCAGGTCTATGCCCGCAAAAGCAGTCAAATCCGGACGATCCTGGATCTCAAGGGCAAACGGGTGGCCGTTTTAGAACAGTCCATTCAGCTCCAGACCTTGCAGACCCTGGCCGGCGGCTTTGATTTACATCTCACCTTGATTCCCGTTACCGACTACGAAACCGAATTCCGGATGATCGCCGAGGGGAAGGTGGACGCCGGGGTCACCAACCGGTTCTTCGGATTGATGAAGGCACGGGAGTTCGGGCTTCAGAGCACCCCGGTCATCTTCGATCCGGCGCCCTATTTTTTCGCCGCGCCCAAGAAGGGGTCCCGCGAGGTGCTGGAGGCCATAGATCGAGAGCTGGCCGCTATGAAGGTCGATCCGCAATCGGCCTATTACGCCAGCTTGAGACGTTGGACCGGGGAAAAGGTCCGGTTCGAGATCCCGGTGTGGTTGCGGATGGCGGGGCTTGTGATGGGCTTTTCGTTGCTTGGGAGCCTGGCGGCCGCGGCGGTCTTTAAGCGAAAGGTGCGCGAGCGGACTCGGGAGCTGGATCGGATCAACGAAAATCTGCGGGAGGAGGAGCGCAGATACCGCATGCTCTTCGAAAATAATCCCGTTCCGATGCTGATATACCAGCGCGTGACCTTCAAGATGCTGGCGGTAAACGACGCCTTCGTCCACCACTACGGGTACAGCCGCGAGCAGGCCCTCTCTTTCGTTCTAACCGACCTCTACCCCGAGGAGGAAAAAGAGAGAATCGCGAAGGTGGCCATGGGTCTCAAGGGACGCGCCTATGTGGGGGAGTGGCACCACGTGAGAGCCGACGGCTCGGTGATCACCATCGTGGCGCGCTCGCATGACATATCCTTCTGGAGCACCGAGGCGCGCATAGCGGTGCTCACGGACGTGACCGAGATGAAGCGGTTGGAGGCCGAGTTGCGCGAATCGAGCGAACGGTTTGCGGCCATCTTCGAGATGCTTCCCCTGGGCGTGTGCATCACCCGGCCCGAGGACGGGGTCTTTCTCCATGTGAATTCCTCCTTTGGCGGTATTGTCGGTTACGCCAACGCGGAGATGATCGGTCATACCTCCCGGGAACTCGACGTTTGGCGCCGCCCGGAGGATCGCGATGCGATGATCCGGGGGCTTTCGGGCACGGGGGAATATCGCCGGGAGCTGATACTGCGGCGCAAGGGCGGCGCGCACATCCCGGTCAATCTTTGCAGCAAGCTGATTCCTCTTGATGGCTTCAAGCGGCTGCTGGTGGTGATCGAGGACATCTCGGAGCGCAAGAAGGCGGAGGAGGCCGTGCGGGAACTCACTGCCGGACTGGAGCGGCGGGTGGCGGAGCGAACCGCCGAGCTGGCGGTGGCAAAAGAGCGCGCGGAGGCCGCCGACCGGCTCAAATCGGCCTTTCTGGCCACGATGTCCCACGAGTTGCGCACGCCGCTAAATTCGATTATCGGCTTTACCGGCATCATTCTCATGGGGCTGGCGGGTCCCTTGAACGAAGAGCAGAGCAAGCAGCTGCGGATGGTGGAGAAAAGCGCCAACCATCTGCTCAGCCTGATCAACGACGTCCTGGATATTTCCAAGATCGAGGCGGGGCAGTTGGATGTCGGCTGCAAACTTTTCGATGTGAGGAGTTCCATCGACAAAGTGGCGGGCATCGCCAGACCAATGGCGGAAAAAAAAGGGCTGCGCCTGGGTGTGGAAATCGCCCCCGAGATCGACATGCTGGCGAGCGATTCGCGCCGGTTCGAACAGGTGCTGTTGAACCTGCTAAATAACGCCGTCAAATTCACGGAGCGGGGCGGAGTCCGGCTCACCGCGTGGCTCGCTCCCCCTTCGCCGGGTGGTTCGCACCCGGAAATCCGCGTGTCGATAGCAGACACGGGCATAGGGATAAAGCCAGAAGATTTCGGCACCTTGTTTCAGCCGTTCCGGCAAATCGATACGGGGCTGTCCCGCCAGCACGAAGGCACCGGCCTGGGCCTGGCGATTTGCCGCAAGCTCGCCGAACTGCTGGGCGGCAGAATCGAGGTCGAGAGCAAATGGGGGGAAGGAAGCGTATTCACCTTCTCCCTGCCGGCCTGAGAAAGGGGGAAATCATGAAGGCAAAGGTCCTTCTCATCGAGGACAACGAGCAGAACCGCTACCTCATGAACTTTCTGCTCGATAAACACGGATACGCGGTCGTTGAGGCTTTCGATGGACCGCAGGGCGTCAAGCTGGCGGCAGAGGAGCTCCCCCGGTTGATCCTTCTGGATATACAGCTCCCCACCATGGACGGGTACGCGGTGGCCCGGGCGCTGCGCGCAAATCCGGCTCTGGAAAATATCCCGATCATCGCGGTCACTTCCTACGCCATGGCCGGAGATCGGGAGAAGGCGCTGGCGGCGGGCTGTACCGGCTATATAGAAAAACCGATCAATCCGGCCACCTTTATGGCCCGGATAGAGCGGTATCTGGATAATCCCCCCACGGAGAGCAGCCCATGAAGATGCGGAAAATCCTGGTCGTGGACGATAAGGAGGAGGGTAGGTACTTACTGTGTGCCCTGCTTCAAGGATTCGGCTACGAGGTGGAGACCGCCTCGCAGGGCGCCGAGGCGTTAGAACTGGCGCTGGAGGCCCCTCCCGACCTGATCATCGCCGATATCCTGATGCCGGTGATGGACGGGTTTACCCTGTGCCGCCACTGGAAGAAGGACCAGCGGTTGCGGCCGATTCCGTTTATCTTCTACACGGCGACCTACACCGACGAACGGGACCGGGAGTTCGCCCTGAGCCTGGGCGCCGAGAAGTTTATCGTCAAGCCCGAAGCCCCCGCCGTCTTTATGGCCGTCGTTCGGGAAACGCTCGAACAGGTGGGGTCGAGCGCGCCCGTCCATATCCCGCCCGGCGAGTCATTCCTGCCTGGACCCGCCTGGCCGCAAGAGCGGGAGGCCGGCAGCCTGAAACAATATAACGAAGTGCTCATCCGGAAGCTCGAAGCCAAGATGGAGCAACTGGAGCGGGCCCGGTCCGAGCTGGAGCGCGACATCGCGGCGCGCGAGCGCGTCGAGGCGGAGCGCGCGCGCCTGGCCACGGCCATGGAGCATGTTGCGGAAGGCATCGTCATTAGCGATGTGAACTGGATCATTCAGTATGTGAACTCGGGTCTGGAGCGCATCACGGGTTATGACCGGAGTGAACTCTCAGGCAGACACAACGCCGTTTTGGTCAAGGACTCGGAGGAGAGCCCGGGCGAGAGTGTGCTGGAAGCTCTGGGCAGAGTCGGAGTGTGGTCGGGGCGCATGTTGGCCAGGAAGAAAAATGGCGCGCTTTTCCACGCCGAAGTCACCATTTCTTCCGTTCGGGACGCTTCGGAGGCAATCGTTAATTACGTGAGCGTAATCCGGGACGTCACCCACGAGGTAAACCTGGAAAAGAGCCTTCGCCAGGCTGAAAAGATGGAGTGCATCGGCACTCTGGCGGGTGGCATCGCCCATGATTTCAACAACATTCTCATGGCCATCATGGGCTACGCCGAGATCGCGCTGGCCCTGCCTTCCGAGAATCAGGCACTGAAAAACAGCCTGGGACAAATTTTTGCGGCGGGCCTGCGCGCCAAGGAGTTGGTGCGCCAGATCCTGACCTTCAGCCGCCGGAGTGAACAGGAGCGAAGGCCCGTGCAACTCGCCCTGATCGTGAGTGAGGCCATGAAGCTGCTTCGCGCCTCGCTGCCCTCGACCATCGAGATTCGCCGGGAAGTCTCCAGGGACGCCGCCCATGCCGTGATTCTTTCCGACCCGACGCAAATTCACCAGGTGGTGATGAATCTTGGCGTCAACGCGGCCCACGCCATGCGCGACAAGGGCGGCGTTTTGAGCCTCGGGCTGCGCAAAGTGCAGGTCGAGGCCAGTACTATGGCGGAGCACCCGGATTTGAGGCCGGGGCCCTACGTGTGCCTGGAGGTGGGAGATACCGGCCGCGGCATCGATGCCGGGATACTCGACAGGATATTCGATCCCTACTTCACCACCAAGGAGGTGGGGGAAGGGACGGGGCTTGGGCTTTCCGTGGCCCAAAACATCGTCAGGGCAAGCGGCGGGACGATCGAGGTGGAAAGCAGGCCGGGGCATGGAACCATTTTCCACATATGGTTTCCCGGGCTCGAAGAAGATAGCGCGCCGGCGGTCGAGGCCCTGGAGAGGCTTCCCTCGGGAAACGAGAGGATTCTGTTTGTCGATGACGAGAAACCCTTGACCGAATTGGGCCGGGCGACGCTCGAATCGCTTGGCTACACAGTGAGAACCGAACTGAGCAGTCCCGACGCCTTCAAGATTTTCCATGCCGACCCCCGGGCCTTCGACCTGGTTATAACCGACATGACAATGCCTCATATCACCGGGATAGAGCTTGCAGCTAAGATCCGGGAGGTTCGGCCGGACATTCCGATTATCCTGTGCACCGGATTCAGCGAGGATAGAGTCGTAAAGGATTACTGCAAAAAGGCTAATTGCCAAATCGTCACCAAACCCTATTCCATCGCCTCGCTGGCCAAAGCCGTGCGTCAGGCGCTCGACCAAAGGTAATCCCCCAAAGGACCTCCGGGGCAGGGAAACCGGCAATCCTGTTGACTATAAGCTCACGCGAAGACGCGAAGAAAGAAAGGCCGGGCTAGACATATCCGGATTTGAGCCGCCCATGGCTTGGATTTTCCGCTCCAAGACCAGTTCCAGGGCCAAGGCAACCTTTTTCCCGACAAATCCTTCCTCATCGTTTATCTGCTCATTCCAATTGACGATTCCGGCAAGGGTAGTTATTATCGGATCAAGTTAATGATATCGAGTATCATTAAGACGGGAACCGTGCGAGGAGTGTGCAATGGTCAAAAGAGGGAGACTTCCAGCTCCCGGCTTACGGCGCGTGGGGTGGGGGAGCTTTTGGGGGGCGGCGGTGGCGGCGGTGGCGGCGATCGTCCTGGTTCAGGCCGTTCCGATGTTTTTTTTCGGGGCCCTGGCGCAAGCGGTTGCTCCGTGCACCGATTCGAACAGGCTGAAGATAGTTGCCGCCGAGAATTTCTACCAGGACATTGCCGGCCAGATTGGTGGCGCCTGCGCCGAGGTAAAGGGGTTGCTCTCCGATCCGAATGTCGATCCGCACGAATACGAACCGACCGTGAAGGACGCACAGGCGGTGGCGGGCGCGGACCTGGTGATCGAAAACGGGGGGGGCTATGACGACTGGATGAATAAGCTGCTGTCCGCCTCGCCAAACTCGGGCCGGCTGGTCCTAAATGTCTGGGATATTTCGCCTGTAAGGATCCCCGAAAATGAACACGTCTGGTACAGCCTGGAAGATGTCAAGGCCATGGCGGGGGCCATGGCGGCAGATCTCAAGAAGCTGCGTCCGGAACAGGCGGCGGAATTTGACCGGAACCTGAAAACTTTCACCGCCAGCCTGAGCGGGATCGGCGCCAAAATCGGCCGGATTTCGAAGCGGTTTTCCGGAACCCCGATCGCACTTACCGAACCTATATTCCTGTATCAATCCAACCCCATGGGTCTGAAGGTATTGACCCCGTTCGAATTTCAAAAGGCGGTGGCCGAAGGGATCGACCCGCCCGCCGATACGATGCTGACAGCGCAGGAGCAGGTGAGAAAGAAGCTGGTGCGCGTACTGGTGTTAAACCGGCAGACCACCGACCGGTTCACCCAAAAGCTGGAGGAGCTGGCCAAGACTTCCGGGGTGGAGGTTGTGGCGGTGACCGAAACGATGCCTCCCGGTAAAAATTACCAGACATGGATGCTGGACCAGATCGCAGCACTCGAATCCGCTCTTGGCAGATCGAAGACCGGGGCGGGGGGCGGCGCGCGATGAGTTTGGAACCGGTCAGCCAGAGGACTCAGCCCGTCTTTTTGCGCAACGTCCGCTTCGGTTTCGGGGGCAGGGTAATCCAGGACGAGATGACGTTTACGATAGAGGACGGTGAATTCGTAGCGGTCCTTGGGCCAAACGGGGCCGGGAAAACGACTCTTTTGAAGCTGCTTCTGGGGCTGATTCGGTGCGAGGCGGGAGAAGTGATGGTTTTTGGCCGAAAACCTCGCCGCGGCAACTCCGGGATCGGCTATGCCCCGCAATTCAGAACGCTCGATGCCAATTTTGCGGTGCGGGCCCGCGACCTGGTGGGCTTTGGCCTGGACGGGCACCGCTTCGGGCCGGGTTTTCCGAGCCGGAAGCGCAGAAAGCTGATAGACGAAGTGCTCGAGGAGGTGCATGCCACCGAGTACGCAGAGGCGTCGGTGGGAGAGCTCTCCGGAGGGGAAAGGCAGAGGCTTTCGCTGGCGCAGGTCCTGATCGCAAACCCCGGGCTGGTTTTGCTCGATGAGCCGCTGACAAATCTTGACATCGCCGGCGCCCAGGAGATCATAACCCTTGTCAGCCGGCTCTGTGCTTCCCGCAAGGTGGCTGTGATGCTGGTCACCCACGACATAAACCCGCTTTTGCCTCATGTGGACCGGGTCCTTTACCTGGCCAACGGCCGCTGCGCCATAGGGCCGCCGCAGACCGTGATAACCAGGGAAACACTCAGTGTTCTCTACAACCATCCGGTGGAGGTGGTCGAAGCGATGGGGAAAAAGTTCGTCCTGGGGGTCGAAACCTGATGTTTCATTCTATTATGGGATTGTACCATTTTCAATTTATCCAGAACGCGCTGCTGAGCGGGATATTCATTGCCGTGGCCTGCGCGGTCGTCGGGTATTTTCTGATCGGGGGAGGCTACACGTTCGCAGGCCATGCTCTTCCCAACATTGGCTTTGCGGGCGCGGCCGGCGCGGTGCTCCTGGGGATCAAACCGGTCTACGGCCTTTTCGCCATGACCATTCTTGCCGGTGCGGCCATGAGCGCGGGGGGGCGGGAGGTTCGCGAAAGGGACGTCTCCATCGGCGTGGTCATGTCTTTCGCCCTGGGCCTGGGGCTTATGTTCCTTTCGCTCTACGGCGGATATGGCGAGCGGGTCTACAGTATCCTGTTCGGGACCGTTTTGGGCATAACCCGAAATAATGTGATATTTACGGGTTTTATGGGTCTGGGAGCTGTTTGCCTGGTGCTCTTCCTGTTTCGACCTCTCCTGTTCGTCATGTTCGATCCCATTGCGGCCGAGGCCAAAGGGGTTCCGGTGGGGCTGCTCACCATGGTCTTCCTGGTGGTCGTGGCGGTGACCGTTTCTCTGGCGGTCCAGGTGGTGGGAGCGCTGCTGGTGTTCACCATGCTGGTCGGGCCGGGGGCGACCGCCAGTCGCCTCACCCACAGGCCTTGCCGGGCTATACTGCTTGCCGCGCTTCTCGGGGTGGCCTACATGTTTGCCGGGATTACCCTGGCGGGTCTTAGCGGGGACTGGCCGGTAAGTTTCTTTATCGCCACGATTTCTTTTCTTGTGTACATGCCGGTGAGGATATTTTTCCGGGGAAAAGCAGGGCGTGCGCCGGTCTCATGTCGGGACATCCAGGGACACATGCAAAGGTGCTTTCTGAACAGCCGCGAGGAATGCAAGAAAAGGGCGGCGCAATGCTAAGGGAGCTCTTCAGTTCGGACATTATGGTCCACGCCTTTACCGGCGGCGCCATCGTGGCGGTTGTAGCCGGAGCGGTGGGCTATTTTGTGGTGCTGAGGGCGCAGGCATTCGCCGCGGAAGCGTTTACCGACATAGGGTTTGCCGGGGCGACGGGCGCGGCGCTGCTGGGAGTGGCTTCTTTTGCCGGAATGATCGTTTTTTCTCTTCTGGCGGCGGCAGGACTGGGGATCATAGGAAACCGGGCGCGGGGACGAGACGTCGAGATCGGCATGGTGCTCTCTTTTGCCCTGGGGCTCGGGGTGCTTTTCCTGAGCATCTATTCGCGCACCAGCGCTTCGCACGCCATGAGCGGCATCAACATCCTGTTCGGGTCGATTTTAACCATAAGTTCCAATGACATACTGCTGGCGCTGGGAAGTTGCGCGACCGCCCTCGCGGCCCTGGCCCTCCTGCACCGGCCGTTGCTATTCGCCTCGGTTGACCCGGCAGGCGCCGAAGCACGCGGAGTGCCCGTACGCGCCATCTCGGCCGCCTTTTTGGCCATCGTCGCTCTCACGACGGCCGGTTGCGTGCTCCTGGTGGGCGTTCTTCTGGCGGCTTCCCTGCTCATTGCTCCGGCAGCGGCGGCGGTGAACCTTACCAACCGTCCGGGGCAGGCCATCGCCCTTTCGATGGCAACGGCGGTGGGCGTCACCTGGTGCGGGCTGGTCCTGACGTTCACCGGGACCATCCGCCATCTTCCGGCCGGCTTTTATATTTCGGCGCTGGCAGCGCTGGTCTACGGCGCCTCACTTGTCCTCCGGAAGCGTCTTCGCCGGGTGCGGGTCTTCGAATACCCTCACGGGGACCGGGAGACCGGATAAAATTGTTGGTCAGGTTGGTAATTAAAAGGCTGGTGTATGAAAAATGAATCCCGTTCACATTGCCGGTCGCCACGGCAGGTTTGCGCCGAAGGCGATAATGACTCGCTCGATACTGTTCGTCGGATCGAGAACGCCTTTTTCGATCTCAGCCGTCCAAACACCGCGCCGAGGCGGATGCTGGTGGAAAAACTGGCCGAGCTGGCGCGCAGCGGGGAGGCGTTTTCCACCGACGACCTGTGGCAGGACCTTCGGGCCGCCAATGGCAGGATCGGCCGCGCCACGGTTTACCGCTCGATTGAGCAACTGGTCGAAAGCAAGGTGCTCGACCGTGTGGAACTATCGGACGGTTCGCATAAGTACCGGGTATGCGGAGGCTCTCACCATCACCACCTGGTATGCACCCTGTGCAACTGTGTAGTGGACTTTCGGGAGTGTCTTTCCGCCCAAAAATTCGAGGAGATCGGTCGGCAGCATGGTTTCACCGTCAACGATCACAAATTGACCGTGTATGGAACCTGCAGCCGCTGCTTGAAATCCGGGGGGAAATAGCAGGGCAGTTCAAGGTCAAAAGCGCGGGGGGGGGGCGTGTGCCTCCAATGCTGTTGCTTGAATGCCAAGATGCAAAGAACCAAAAGCGCAGGGCTGCGTCCGCCCTGCACCCGCCATTTCAGGCCGGCGCACGTTCCGTGCGCCGGCCTGATGCATCGCGCCTTTTGGCGCGAGGTAAAAGCGGGATCACGAGTTGCGCCACTTAAAGCCGCAAGAATTTATTCTGACAGGCTCCAGCAACATTGAACAGGGGCCCTGCCCCTCTCGCTCGAAGGATTGACGTTACGGCATCGGGTTGTTTAAAGTATACGTAAGTTGAAACTTTAGAAACACTTTGACGAGGCAGGTTTATGGCGACAACAATGGGAGTAAAGCTTGATGAAGAGACCTGTGAGCGGTTGAAATCTCTCGGTATGCTAAAACGACGATCCACACACTGGCTCATGCGAGAGGCCATTCGAGAATATCTCAACAAAGAAGAAGCAGCCGAGGCCAGGAACCGCGAAGCTGATGAAGCTTGGGAGACCTACCAGCGCACAGGCGAATTTGTCACCAATGAGGCCATGACAGCGTGGTTTGATACATGGGGAACAAGCGAGGAAGGCCCGGAGCCGGAGACCGAATGCCGACGCTGATATGGTTGCCCGCAGCCCGTGATGACATTCTACGCTTGCGTCGGTTCATCGAGCCGGATAATCCGGAGGCGGCCAGACGCGCCGCAGAGCGTCTGAAGAAAGCGACAAACCTTTTACTCGTGCATCCCGGTGTTGGTAAAAGGCTCGAAGGACGGCAAGACCGAGAACTGTTTGTGCCTTTTGGAAAGCACGGTTACATAATACGCTACCGGTTGGACGGCGAGGCTGTCGTGATTTTGAGAGTTTGGCATGCTCTTGAAGATAAACCTTAATCGTCTTATACGAACGCAAAGGCAGCTGGTAATTTTGAAGAGGAGCTCTCCGTGGACATCAAATTCAGAAGCTTCACCGCACCGTTTACGGCAAGCGGACGTTCGTCGATCGTGCCTGAACCGCCATGGCATTACGCCGGATGGCTGATAAACGTGGCCATACATTTCGATATCTCAAACAGTGCGGCTCTCGTTCCGCCGGCGCTCGGCCGTCTTACCGGAAACGGCTGTATCCACTTCGCCGACTGGCAGGCAACCACTGACGGGCGGGAACTGATCGATCCGGTTTACGCCCAGTACCGGGAAACGATCGTTATCACTGAAATTGAACGACCAAACGGAGATCGCTTCAACTTCTGTCCTTTTATCTGGGTGGATCAGGATGTCGCCTTGATTCGCGGACTGCTCCAGGGCTGGCCGAAAAAGACCGGTTCGACCTATATCACGCGCTCCCTGCCCCTGGAACATTTGGCCGCCGCACCGCTCAAAAAGGGGAGCAGGCTTGGAGCCACGCTTTGCGTTAAGGATAGACGCCTGATAGAGGCTGCGGTCACGCTTTCCGGCGAACCCGGAAAACCGTACGGCTTTATGGCCAATCGCACAATCGGAACGGTTGCATGGCCGGACCTTCTGAAGCCAAATCTCTATCCCGAGTTGACGTGGGTTTTACCCGATATCCAGGGCAAGGTGTGCTCGGATCTTCATGACGCGGAGGCGACAATTACGGTGCTCGACCATCCCGTGGAAGAGCTTTGCCTGCTGGGAGAGGTCCAGGCCGAAAGGGCAAGCATTGGCTGGCTGGGAATAACCGTGGCGGGAACGCTTCCTCTGCCCGCTCAACGACAGTGACGGATTTGTCGGTATGGCCGCGGCCATGGGAGATTACGGAAGAACCGCGGACGCGGTAAGCGATGATTTTTACCTGAATTTTACCTCGATCGACAGCAGGATTTCCAACCCCCTCCCGGCGATTCGCGCCCCGGACTCCTTGTGTCCGGGCCACCCCGTCTTGGAAAGTCTTCCCGTATGTAAAGGCGCCGGAAAACAGGCGCGACAATCCTTAGAAGTATCATTCGAGAAGAAACAACCGGGGTTTGCCCGGGCTTTGGCTTTCGCGGCTGGAAGCCGCTCGTACGAAGAACATTCCAAAGCAGAGTTCCACATCCGGATGACAGGCGTTTTGCCGTGACAGAGGCGATGTGGAACGTAGGGAAGGGGGGGCGATCTCCACAAAACCACCGCCATTGGCGGAAGAAATTGGATTGTCCCTCCCTCATGCCGGAAAAGTGCAACCGGTCATTGCGCAAGAAGGTCTCATGCGCTCATGGCGGCATGAGCGCATGATTTCATAATATCATGATCACAGGCTTGGCCGTTTAGCCTTGATTCTTCTATTGAAACGCGCCCTGAAATGTCGTATTTTTGTAAGGTATGAGGGGTGTGATATGAGAGCCGAAAACTTGGAAACGCGCGTCATGAAACGGATCGCCCGTAAACGCGGCGACGTGTTTTTGCGCTCGGATTTCCGCGACCTCGGCGGCTATGACCAGGTGGGGCGCGTTCTTCGCGGCTTGGTCCGCAACGGCCGACTGCTCAAGGTCGGTTACGGGATTTACACCCGCGCCGTAAAATCGCCATTCACGGATAAACCCGTACCGCCCAAGGGCCTGGCCACACTGACGGAAGCGCTCATGCGGCTCGGGGTCGAGATTACAGCCAGCCAGCTTGAGCAAGACTACAATGCCGGCCGGACAACCCAGGTACCCACGGGGCGCGTGGTGGGCGTTCGTGGGCGTATCAGCCGTAAGCTCGGCTATGACGGGGTTTTTTTGAGTTTTGAACGTGCTCGCCCGGGACCTCGTTGAACAACTCGCCACTGCGCTCGGAACAAACCCCGGTTTGGTCGAGAAGGACTGGCATGTCGTCCGCGCCCTTGGCATCCTTGCATCGCTCGATCATGCCGACGCGAAGCCGGTCTTTTCCGGCGGCACGTCGCTGTCGAAGGGATGGAGCCTTATCAAGCGCTTTTCTGAAGATATCGACTTCAAGGTTGCGATGCCGCAAGCCGCGAGCGGCGCGGTGGCCCGCAATAACCGGCGGACCTTCCGTGAGCGGATTCTCTCGGCCCTCTCGGCGAATGAATTCGAGCTTACGGGCACGCCCCTGATCGGCAATCAAAGCCAGTTTTTCGCGGCCGACCTTGCCTATCCAAGCCATTTCGCGACACCAGGGGGCCTCCGGCCCCACCTTCGCATCGAGATGTCTTTCCATGCGCCGGCGCTCAAGCCGATCAACCGGCCGGTTCAGTCGCTGATCGCACAGGCGCAAAAGCAGCCGCCCGAAGTTGCAGCTTTCCCCTGTATCGATCCCATAGAAACAGCCGCCGACAAGTTGAGCACATTGGCCTGGCGCGTGTGCGCGCGCAAAACGCGCAAAAGAGGAAGCGCTGACGACGATCCTGCGATCATCCGGCATCTTCATGACTTGGCGGCGCTCGAAGGGGTCGCGGCCAAGGCGTCCTGTTTTCCGGCCCTGGCGCGCAAGACGGTCGAAGGCGACACAGGTCGGGGAGGGGAGGGAGTGCCTTCAAGCCCCAAGGAAAGGTTTGAAGCCATGCTCGATCTTCTGCACAATGACAAGCTGTGGGCTTCGGAGTATGAAACTTTCGTCCTGCAGGTATCGTTTGCAAAAGAAGATGAGCGGATCAGTTTTGCCGAGGCCTTCTCGGCCACAAGGCGGCTTGTGATACTGGTTTCGCGTTCGTAGGACCACAAAGGAGACTGCACAGAGTGCTTGAGTCTATCTTTAAAACAAACCCTGTATTCCAAATCGCTACTGCGCACCGATGCTTTTGAAGCTTTTATGGCGGACCGACAAAAGCAACTTATGAGGCTGATAGAGGTGGTGACGGGGGAGGCGCCCTACGTTGGCGATGTTCCGGAAGAAGGGGAGGACGTTGAGGCAGACGAAGACACGGTTGAAGCCGAACTTACCATCCCGGCGGCAGAAGAGAGCGCATGACAAACAGCAATGAAGCTTTCTCGCGGGTGCTAATCGACTCCCAGTTGGCCGATCTGGGATGGAAAACACAAGACCCAAACAGTGTCCGTTACGAATACGTGTTACCGGATAACACGCGGGCGGACTATGTGCTCTGCGACCGCTACGGGCGTTCCCTGGCTGTGATCGAGGCGAAGCGGTTCTCTATCAGTCCGGGGGAGGCGGCTGAGCAGGCCAAAGCCTATGCAAAACAGCTCGGCGTCCCTTATGTGTTTCTGGCCAACGGACAGGAAATCCGTTTCTGGGAATGGGAAAGCCAAGCCTTTCCGCGCGCGGTTAAAACGTTCTTCAAACAGACAGACCTTGAAAAGCGTTTTGCCACCCGCCAGGTGAAACAAGACCCGCTTGGGGTGCCTATCGACAAACACATCGCCGGCCGGGATTATCAGATGGAATGCATTGACACCCTTTGCCAGGAAATAAGGCAGGGCAGGCGTAAGCTGCTCGTGGAGATGGCGACCGGGACGGGCAAAACCCGCATGGCGGCGGCTTTCATCAAGCGGCTGTTTCAAGCGAACGCCATCACGCGCGTTTTGTTCCTCGTGGATCGCATACCACTCGCCAAGCAAACCGAAGACGTCTTTGCGGAGCATCTGCCGGATTATCCCTGTTACGTGCTGCGGGCGGGCCGGCGCTTCCAGGACGAAAAACAAGTCACGATCACCACCCTGCAAAGCATGATCAATATCTACGGCGATTATTCCTCGGGGTATTTCGATCTGATTATCAGCGACGAATGTCACCGCAGCATTTACGGCAAATGGAGCGGCGTTTTAAAACACTTCGACGGTATCCAGGTCGGCCTCACGGCAACGCCCTGTGTGGCGGGGGAAAACGCCGGAGACGACGAAGAGGACAGGCTTTTCGTGCGCGACACGCTGCGCTTTTTCGAAGTGGACAAGCCGACGTTTACCTACAAGCTGAAGGATGCCATCCGCGAGGGTTACCTGGTCCCTTACCAGATTTACAAGGCCAAAACCGTGAAAACGGCCGCCGATGGCGGCTTCGAGGTCAAACGCAATGAGCTTGACTGGTCGGCTATGGATGCGATCACCCGCGGCGAATTCGAAAAGCTGTTTGGGGACGAGCAAAGCATCATGATCGACCCGGCGGCCCTGGAGCGACGTTTCACGATCCCGGAACGCAACCGTGCAATCGTGCGGGAGTTCCGCGACGTGTACGATAACGGCTACCGGGACGATAAGGGCAGGTTGCGCAAGCCGCTCATTGGCAAGAGCATCGTCTTCGCTGTCACCAAACGCCATGCGGAAACCCTGGCCGAAATGCTCGACGAGCAATTCAAGGATCAAAAACCTTCCCCGGAAATCCGCTATGCCGATTATGTGGTCTCGGGCACGGGGAAAGATGACACGGTTGACGGTATGAGCAAGATCAAGCGGTTTAAAAAAGAGAATTTCCCGAAAATCCTGGTGTCGGTCAACATGCTCGACACCGGCTTCGACTGTCCCGAGGTGGTCAACCTGGTGTTTGCGCGCTTCACCAAATCGGCCATTCTCTACCAGCAGATGCGAGGTCGCGGAACGCGCAAGCTGCCCACAAAACCGGTTTTCACCATGTTTGATTTCGTGGGCGTCTGCGACTACCATGGCGACGACGAGGAGATCATCAAGGGCGGGATCATAACGGAGCGGAAGAAGAAAAAGAAATACGAGCCGCGCAAGTTGCTGGCTCTGGATATCGACGACCATATCGACCCGATGACCCGGGAGTGGGTCACGATCGACGAAAACGGCAAAATGATCTTCCCGGAAGCTTCGGAACAGAAGGCGGTGGAGGTTGGCGCGAATTTCGAGGCCTGGCTCCTGGGCCAGGAGGGTCTGACGCCAACCGAAGAAAGCTGGCTGCGCGTGATCGGGAACCAGCTCCGCGCCAATGCCGACACCCTGGATGAGTTCAGCCTTGCACATCTCGCTTTCCCGCCCTTCACTCTTATGGGCGGGGTTATGCAAGCAACGCGCGTCTTTGGCGGTGAAGAGCGGCTGGAAAGTCTGCTGAGCGGGCTGACAGCGGCCGTGTTCAGTAAATACCCAACAGAACTCTCTCTCGCGGCGGAAGAGCAACAGTTGCTTCCGTTTCATTAGGCAACAGGAAAAAGAAGATATGCCTTTAACTCCCGACATGCGCCGCTCCATCGAGCAAATCCGAGACTATCTCTATGGCGGCGGATACCCCGATCCGGTCACGAATGCCGAACAGCTCTCGTTTTTATTTTTCTTTTACCTGATCGAGGGCATCGACCGCGACAACATCATGAAAGCCAAGGTCCTGAAACGGCCCTACACCAGCATGTTCGAGGGCGACTGGACGCTCAAAAACCCGCTCAACGCCCCGAAAAAAGGCGTTGCGAGCGTCCCGCGGGAGCGCTTCCGCTGGTCGGTGTGGGCAAAAGGGCTTTCAGGCGAGCCACTGGTGCGTTTTGTGCGTGATGAAGTGTTTTCGTTCTTTGCCGAATTCGCCGAAAACGGCACGCATAATTTCATGCGCGGCGCGCGCCTCACGATTGACGAGCCGACCGTTTTAACCCAGGTCATCAACCTGGTGGACGGGCTCCGGCTCGACCAGGAGGATGCTGACAGCAAGGGAGATCTCTTCGAGCATGTGCTCAAGCAAATCAAACAGGCGGGCGAGCTTGGCCAGTTCCGGACGCCGCGCCACATCATCCGGACAATCGTAGAGATCATCGACCCGAAGATCGGCGAGACGATCTTCGATCCAGCGGCCGGAACGGCCGGCTTTCTTGTCGCCGCCTACAACCATATCCGGCTTGTCCATTCATCGGCCGGCGCCATCCAGGAAGTCGAGGTGGACGGGAAAGCGCAGCGGCGCGGATGGGGAGACAAGCTTTCCGCCAAGCAAGTCTCGGCCCTGCAGACGGCCACGTTCTTCGGAAGCGACGTGGACCCCAAAATGGTCCGCCTGGCCACGATGAACCTGACTCTGCGCGGGCTTCCGAACGTGCACATCCTGTTGCGCAACGTTCTTACCACGACGCTCGATGCCGAGAAAAAGGCCGAGTATGGACTGCCGCCTGACGGCTATAACGTGGTGCTCGCCAATCCGCCGTTTTCGGGGCGCGTGGACAAGGACCGCATCGTCGATGACGTGAAGGTCGGGACCTCGACCGCAACCGAGCTTCTTTTCGTGAAATACATGATGGACAGCCTTCGCCCCGGCGGACGGTGTGGTGTCATCGTGCCCGAAGGCGTCCTGTTCGGCTCCACAACGGCCCATAAGGAACTGCGCCGGCAACTGATCGAAAACAACCGAGTCGAGGCCGTGTTGTCGCTCCCGGGTGGCGTTTTTCAGCCCTATTCGGGCGTCAAAACCTCGGTGCTGTTCTTCAGGAGGGGAGGGACCACGGAGCGCGTGCTGTTCCTGCACGCCGATGATGACGGCTATAAGCTCGATGCCAATCACGACACGCCCATTGAACTAGACGACCTGCCCGGGCTGGTGGCGACATATCAAGGGAAGGGCGAACGCCTGGCCGAGTGGGAAAACCGCGACAAGTCCAAGGAATGGACCAATAACTGGTGGTTTGCAGACGCGGCCACGCTCCGCGCCAATGACTTCAACCTCTCGGCCGGACGCTACCGGCCTATGAACCGTACGGCGGTTGAGCACCGGGACCCCCGCGAACTGCTGGAAGAACTGGCGGCGATTGAGGCGGAGATTATGGAAGAGGTGGAAGCTTTGCGGACCGTGCTGGCGGAGACAGAATGAAAACTCCCCGCGTGTTGCTCAATGATATCATCGTTTCAGATGAATCCGGTTTCGCATGTAGCAAAACCAAGCTGGTGGAGAATGGTCTGATTCATCTTCGCCCCTTCAACCTTACGAATAGCGGCCAGCTTTCTTTGGACCAAATCTATAAAGTCCCCCCGGAGGAGGCTCCGAATGGCAAGGAAATGCTAGAGGAGGGTGACATTCTCTTCAACAACACAAACAGTGCTGAGTTGGTGGGCAAGGCCGCTCTGATTGAACAGCCAATAAAAGCTGGATTTTCCAATCACTTGACGCGCATTCGGGTTGACCAAACCAGGGTCATGCCACAGTTCATGGCTTATTGGTTTCACAGGACGCGGGACATTGGGTATTTCTCTGCGCAAGCAACGCGCTGGGTGAGCCAGGCCGCATTCAAGTCATCCGAGCTTCGGCGGATGGAAATGTCGCTTCCTCCGCTCGAAGAACAACACCGCGTCGTCGATATTCTCTCCCGTGCAGAAGGGATTGTCCGCCTGCGGCGGGAAGCGCAAAAGAAAGCTGCGGAGATAATTCCGGCCCTGTTCCTCGATATGTTTGGCGATTCTGCGACGAATCCGAAAGGGTGGCCGATGGCAACGGCTGGCGATGTTATTGTTGCGGCCGACTACGGAAGCAGTAAAAAGGCGTCAGATAACGTGGCGGGGGTTCCCATGATCCGGATGGGAAATGTCGATTTCGCCGGCTATCTTAAACTCGACGACTTAAAGTACGTGGAGTTGTCTCGAGAAGACGCAGAACACTTCGGTCTGGTTGAGGGTGACATTCTCTTTAACCGCACGAACAGCAAAGATTTGGTTGGAAAGACGGGCATATGGGATGGTTCGCGCGAGGCGGTTGCCGCGTCATATTTCATCCGAGTGCGGGTCGCAAGGAATAAAGTTAATCCGTTCTTCTTCTGGGCATTCATGAATTCGGCACACATGAAGCGTACGTTGTTCGAAACGGCCCGTGGCGCCATCGGGCAATCAAATATTAACGCACGTGAATTGCGAGCGTTTCCGATTATAATACCTCCGATTGACCGACAAGACATTTATGAGCACCACTGTCGAGATGTCTTCTCTATCCAAGCCCAGCAAGTCAATGGTACGGAGAAAAGCGAGGCCGTCTTCGACACACTGCTGGCAAGAACATTTAACGAGACGTGTGGGGGAACCCATGGCACGGAGTGACCTTCTTATTGCTTTGGTAAAAGCCGGCAGCGCCGGCGACAAGCGAGGTGTGCGCGCGGCGGCGGAGGCCATAATTGCTGAAGAACACGCGAAGCAGCATAAAGTGCTGGCTGACCGATTAACCAAAGCGATTCAAACAAACGGCCAGGGAACTCACACCGTTTCGCCCGCTTCGGATTTATCCGGGCGTGGACGGGATTTCATTGCTGAAATCATGCCCCGTCGGCGGTTGGAAGATATTATCCTCCCAGATGCCAGTAAGCGCGGCGTTGAACAGCTTATAGAGGAGCAACAGCGCGCCGATCTTTTGCGTGCCCATGGTCTGGAACCTCGTCATCGCGTCTTGTTGGTCGGGCCGCCCGGGACCGGCAAAACAACACTCGCGGAGGCAATCGCAGAGGCTGTTGCAGTTCCTTTCTTCGTTGTTCGATATGAATCAATGATTGGCAGCTATCTTGGAGAAACCGCAGCCCGGTTAAAAAGGGTGTTTGATTATGCGCGCACCACACCCTGTGTCCTGTTTTTTGATGAGTTCGATGCCATAGGAAAAGAGCGAGGAGATATTCACGAAACAGGCGAGATCAAACGTGTCGTGACTTCGCTGTTGATGCAAGTGGATGAGCTTCCCAGTTATACAATTGTGGCTGCCGCGACGAACCATCCTGAATTGCTTGATCGTGCCGCTTGGCGTCGGTTTCAGTTACGCCTGATGTTACCGCTCCCGACGCAAAGAGGACTCTCAGCGTATATCGATGCCTTCGCGAAGCTCTTAAATGAGCCTCTTGGCCATTCGCCACAGGGTATAGCTAAACGTCTGGGTCGGGTAAGCTACGCTGACGCCGAGGAGTTTTGCCTTGATATTCGCCGGCGTCATGTGTTGTCATCCGGGGGAAAAAGCTTGAAAACAATCGTAGGCGAGCAGCTCGAAATTTGGACATTACGAGCTCACAGTTCCAAAGAGCCCAAGGAAGGGGAAAACGATGGCGAGCCGCCCCCTGCTAATTCTTCCCGCTCCTGAGCATATTACCCCTCCAAAAGGCGGAGGAGGGGGAGGGAATATACGTTTTCCCACAAAACAGCGCCAGGTCTCCAGCTTTGGTCCGGTGTTCAACCGTCTTCGGCAGGCTCTGGGCAGAACAACAGGGGCTATGGAACTGCGAGACGATCCAGGCAGCCTGTCGCCAGATCGGGTAATTGTCTTCGAAATCGCCGGCGCTATTGCCGATTTCTTTAAAGCCGTGGCACGGATTGACGGACTGGAATTCATGGCTGAATACGAGGCCGATTTTGAAGCTGATGAATATTTTGCTGTTAAGGACACTCGTAAAGGAAAAGAGGGTGAGGATAGGACTGATAAGCCTGTCATTGGACGCTTTTATCTGGCAATGCCCAATATTGAAGCGTTCAGGCAATTATTAAGTCTATGGGATAGATGGGAAAGGAATCTGCCTTTTGAAACGGGGTTTGCCCCCTTCGCACATCTGTTTGCACAATTACACGATTTACGCCCTTGGGGAGCACAGGACCGTATCCCTGAAGAAACAGTAGAGTATTGGCTGGAAGAACGTGAGCATAATCCTGATCGACCTGTGCGTACAGAAGTAGAGCTGTGGTTTCACCAGCGCGAGACTCGCCGCCGACAAGCCTCGGGAAATCTTGCCTCTTTGGTCATCTCAGCAGGCGGATCCGTCGTTGATGAGGTGGTTATCCCTGAAATTGCATATCATGGCGCTTTGATCGATATTCCGGCGAGGGACATACCGGGACTGACCGAACGTCGCGATGTGCGTCTGGCTTTAGCCGACGATGTAATGTTTCTCAGGCCACAGAGTCTGTTGGTGAGTCCTGATGAAGCAGAACCGATCGAGGACGCTTCGTTGCAGGGTCGATGGGGCGTTCCTTCCGCTGAGCAACCAATCGCCGCTCTTTTGGATGGGGTACCCGTTCAAGCACATACGCTATTGAGCGGCCGTCTCGTTCTCGATGACCCGGACGACTTGCAGAGTCGAGCTTTAGTGTCGCGCCGTCTTCATGGTACGGCCATGTCCTCTCTCATTTTGCACGGAGACCTCAATGGACGGGAGCCGGCACTCAGCCGCCCGCTTTATGTCAGGCCCTTAATGATTGCTTCAGAAAACGGCGGGGAGGAGACGGATAGAAACCGGCTGTTAATTGATACCATTCACCGCGCGGTACTGCGCATGAAAGGAAGCGCTGGAGAAGAAGCCGCTGCCCCAAGCGTGTTTATAGTAAACCTGTCGATGGGAGACCCCCGTCGCCCCTTCACCCGAATGATAAGCCCCTTGGCTCGACTCCTCGACTTCCTTTCAGAACGCTACGGAATCTTGTTCCTAGTGAGCGCAGGCAATGTTTCGGCGCCTTTAAGAATCGACAGTTTTTCAAATTGGACGGACTTTTCGAACGCTTCGCCAGACATTCGAGAAAAGGCGGTCCTTGAGGCTTTGAATGCCTCAAAGCATGAACGATCAATCCTTTCACCGGCGGAATCCATTAACGCGCTCACAATTGGAGCACACCATCACGATCAGGTCTTGACGCGGGGCAACGCGATTCAAGCGGTCGATCCCTTTGATGATCATTTTCTGCCGAATATAAGTTCCTGCCTTGGACTTGGACATCGGCGCGCGGTAAAACCTGAAATTTACTTCCCGGGTGGACGCGAGTATGTCCGCATGAAGAGCACCGGGGACGTCTTGGAGATCAGAATCAGCCCCCCTCAGCAGCTCTACGGATTGCGCGCCGCCACACCCGATCCGTCAGGCCGAAGACCAGATTATGTTGCGCTTATCGATGGGACCAGCTCGGCAACGGCACTTGCGACACGCGCAGCTCACCGGATTTTTGACGCCATAATGGATCGGGACGGTGGTTCTATGCTCGCCGACATGGCCCCCGAATTCTATGCGGTCGTTCTCAAGACCCTCCTTGTTCATCGTGCTCGTTGGAACGAGAAAGGCGATTTGCTGAAAGACATCTGCGGCCCGGAAGATAGAAGGCAGCACGTCGCACGATCGGAGAATGCCTGCCGATTCGTTGGCTTCGGGGCGCCCAACCCTAACGAAGTGATGGAGTGCACCCCCAATCGAGCAACCTTGGTCGGTTACGGGTTGCTACCAGCGGATCACGCCCACAGCTATCGAATTCCCCTCCCCGATTGTCTTGAGCGCGTAACGGACCCCCGATCCTTAACCGTAACTATTGCCTGGTTCTCGCCAATCAAAGCAGGTCATCAAAATTACCGGTGCTTTCGACTGGAAGCCGCCCCGATGTCAACGCCAGTCGAGGTGTTAGGGGTAGATCGGCTTAAACAGCAACCAGCGGATCCCGTGGTGAAGCGTGGCACAATTTTCCACGAGCATTTTCATGGCGCCAAGGCGGTTCCGTTTGTTGATGACGGCTACCTTAATCTGCGCGTGTGGTGCAAAGAAGATGCGGGAGGCATCGAGGACACCATACGTTACGGCATCGCTGTCACCATCGAAGCGGAAAATGCCATACACGTGTATGATCAAATTGCTCAACGTCTAAGAGTTGCCCCACGCCCGAGGCGCTAAACAACGCTCGGCCATTTGCGTTTTCGTGATGCCCTTCTTTCGCATTTCCTCGGCAATCTGCCACGATATCACCCGCGTAACCGCCTCGGTCCTGGCCGCCTCGTAAATATCTTCCTCATGCGGAAAGTCATCGAGCGTCGATCCCCAATGTTGATTTTTTCCGCTCATGATGTCATCTCTATCATTCTTTTCCGCGCCAAGTCGATTTCTTCCCGTAACGTTTTTTGTGTCTTCTTGATAAACCCGTGCACAATGCCAATTTGCCCCTCGCGGACGAAAAACACTAGCCGCGCTGTGCGGCGGCCTGGAAGGCGGCTACGCAGTTCCCATAGTCCGCCGCCAATCGAGCGGCACAACGGCATTCCGACCGGCCACCCGACTTGAACCGTGGCAAGGTCGAAACCGATGGTTTGCCGGTCGTCCTGCGGTATGCCCCGCAACCAGTCCCAGACCGGCTCAATGCCGGTTGCTGTGCGATAGAGAACAACGGGTATTTCTTTTAGATATTGACCGGTTACGGATCACTCCCAGAAAAAAAGTATCATTCGTGGTACGTTTTGGCAAGAGGCAAAGTTAGATAGCATCCTGGCGGGTTTGCGCGGGATCACGAAGGGTGATTACTGAAAAAAGGCGCATGGGTGGAAAGAACCGGTCCCTTGAAAAATATGTCGTTGACAAACGGCTCTGCTCGCCAAGGCGCGGCTACTAGAATCCTTCGGTCCGCAGCTTGGGCGGCCTCGTGTGGACACACTGAAGGACTTCCAAACACGCCAACATGAAAGAATTGCGCTTTGAGGCCGCTGACGGCGTTTGGCGCGTGGCCTTTGCCTTCGACACTCACAGGCAAGCCGTCCTTCTGGTTGCCGGAGACAAGTCCGGTGGGAGTGAAAAGCGGTTTTACCGTTCATTGACCGCAACAGCGGACAAGCGGTTTGACGAGCATTTGGCGCAGCAAAAGAAGGGAGACTGACATGACGAGAACATTGAACGAAGTCATCAAGGGGCTTCCTCTCGATCAACAACAGGAGATTGAAGCGCAAGCTACGCGCCTTATTGAAGAGGAAATGACGTTGCGTGATTTGCGAAAGGCGCACGAACTTACGCAGGAGACGCTGGCCGAAACGCTAGGCATTTCACAAGACGGGGTTTCGAGGATAGAAAAGCGCAGTGATTTTCTGCTTTCAACTCTGCGTTCCTATGTCGGGGCAATGGGCGGCAAGCTACGCCTCATCGCTGAATTTCCAGATCGTAAACCCGTTATTCTTTCCGACCTCAAGAGCCTCGATACTCACGCCGGACGGGACAGAAAAACCCCCTCCTCACGGGCAGGCGGCAAGCAGAGTGGACGGCCAAAGAAAAAACCTCGCTCCGTCGGTGTCACATAGAAAGCCGTCAGGCACGGAGCGCTAAGGCTTTGTAAAGCATTCGCCGCATGACGTCGAGCGATTGCGGCACGTTGTCCGCGCCTTCCCGGCCGGCTTTTATATGCGGGCGAGGTAAGGGTAGACCTTTCGTTCTTCGAAAATTTTCCACCGTCCCCCTCTTGGCGCTTCGAGCCCCGGACACGGTGTGTCCGGGCCACCCCGGAGCACCGCAACTTATCGTGATTTCCGGGTGTCCCCAAGTGACATGAGGAACTGGAGACCATCGTTATTTTGAAAGTCTGGCATTAAAAGCAAAGGATCGGCAACGGCGGAGCTCGGCTGCTCTTTGAGAAAGGGGCGCTTTTGCCGTTTTGGGGCAGGGAACAGCGCAGACCGGAAAACCGCGCAGGGGGTAGCACGCCGGTTATGTGCCCATTGCGGGAATAAAAGTAACCGGCGTGCCCGCGGCTCCACGGGTACTTGCTTCTCGTTGGCCGCTGTAGGTTCTTGGCGGCGTGCATACCCGGGGGATTAGAGAAAGGCGCCCGCATCCACTTTGAAATGTTCACTCAGAATCTTGATGTGAGTTTTGCTCAGGTTGCGCTCCTCCGCCAGTATCTTATGACCTAAAGACCTGTCTCCAAGTAGCCTGCCCAGATCCGACGGGCTCATGCCGCTCTCTCGCATCAGGATTTTAAGGAATTCAATCGGCGATAGATTGAGTTGACCGATGGAATAGTGCTCCTCTTCATATTTTTCCATTAAAACACTGAAAACTTCCAATTGGTCGCACTCTGCGTCCGTAAGTTCCTCCTCGCCCTTGATGGCCAATTTATCGACGATATTTCTGGCTTCAAGGTAGTGTTCCTCGGTTCTTAGCGGCCATACTTGAGGTGGGCATTCCTTTGCCGTAACTGCGCCTTGACCGGATTCGGAGGATTTACGGGATAAGAATGAAATTAAAGTCGGCATCGATGTACACCTCCCTTCCTGCCCTCAGAATTTGTTCTTCCATGCATTCTTGTCATACTCGGCGTGAGTCATTACATCGAGAATGTAAACTGTCTGTTTGTTGTAATGGACAGCCGCAATGAGTCTGTATTTATTGCCGCCAATATTAAAAACAGTTGTCGTTTTCCCGCTCTTAACCGATACCTGGTCGGCACTCGGATAGATTTTGCGCAGCTCGTCGAAACTTTTCCATTTAGCTTTGCCCACAATGGAGTACCATTCTTGTAGTATCCACTCGGCTTGCCCGTGGTCCTCCCAAAAGCTCTTAAGCCGGCTTTTGCTAATTATTCTCATATAAAGGCCACCCGAATATTATCGGCATCTGTAGACAATTTGTCAACAGCTTTTCAATGATACCCTATTTCCCACAACGGGATGAAAACGCAACCGTCAAATTGCGGATCACACTCTCATGCGGTGGGCCTTCCGAGAACTCCGGAGAAAAAGCACAGGCCGTGCTTGTGGCCACGAAGGAGGCCGGCGGAAAGCTCGTACAGGAAGCCGGAGGGATCAACTCGACCCTCGACCAGGTGATAAGAGCTCTGCAAAAAAGCAAGCCCTGTTACCCTTCCCCGAATGCCGGTTAGTGTCCGTGTGTCAAAAATATGATCAGCCTGCATCATTAGAAAAGAAAAAGCCGGGGGCAAACCCCCCGGCTTTTTCTTTCGCGGCTGGAAGCCGCTCCTACGAAGACCATGATTCGATGGGCCCCGCGAAGGCCATTATTCGATCGGGCCTCCGGGCGCAGGCCGGCGCCGGAGTTAAGACTGCCAGTCGAATTCGCCTTTGAGGAACCGGTCGATATCGGCAGCGGCGCGCTTTCCCGCTCCCATGGCGCTGATGACGGTCGCGGCGCCGGTAACGACGTCGCCTCCGGCCCAGATGCCCTTGAGGGTGGTGCGACCGTTGTCCGTGTTCGCCACAACCGTTCCCCACTTGGAGCGCTCGAGCCCGGCGGCATTGGTGAAAACCAGCGGGTTGGGGCTGGTCCCCAGGGCGAAGATGACCTGGTCGACCTCCATGTCGAATTCGGAGCCCTTGATGGGAACCGGGCTGCGGCGGCCGGACTGGTCGGGTTCGCCCAGCTCCATGCGAATGCAGCGCATGGCTCGTACCGCGTTCTTCTCATCGCTCAGAATTTCCACCGGATTGGTCAAGAAGTCGAAAATGACCCCCTCTTCCTTGGCGTGATGGACTTCTTCCAGCCTGGCGGGCACTTCCGCCGAAGAGCGGCGATAGACGATGTGGACTTCGGCGCCGGATTGGCCGTTTGCCCCGGCCGTAAGGGACTGCAACCGCTTGGAGGAGCGCGCGGCGTCCATGGCCACGTTGCCCGCGCCGATTACCGCTACTTTCTTGCCCACCTTGACCGGAGTGTCGAATTCGGGGAACCGGTAGCCCTTCATCAGATTGCAGCGGGTGAGGAATTCGTTGGCGGACATGACCCCGTTAAAATTGATGCCGGGAATGCGCATGAACATGGGAAGACCCGCGCCGGTGCCCAGGAAAATGGCGTCGTATTCGGCCTGGAGTTCGTCGATGGTAAGAGTGCGGCCTATGATATAGTCGGTCAGTATGCGAATGGAGAGGGCTTTTGCCGCGGTTTCAATTTCCGCCTTGATAACGCTTTCCTTGGGAAGTCTGAACTCGGGAATGCCGTAGACCAGCACGCCGCCGGGAGTGTGGAGGGACTCGAAGATGGTGACTTCATGGCCCAGGCGGGCAAGGTCCACCGCGCAGGTAATGCCCGCGGGGCCGGAGCCGCAGATGGCCACTTTTTTGCCCGTGGGCGCCTCCTTGGTCATCTCCAGGGTCTTGTTGGCCAGTTCGTAGTCGCCCACGAACCGCTCGATGCGGCCTATGGCCACCGGTTCGCCTTTTTTGCCCAGAATGCAGCGCGCTTCGCACTGCACTTCCTGCGGACAGACCCGGCCGCAGATGGCGGGCAGGTTGTTTTTGCTCTTCATGATCTTGACCGCTTCGGCCATATCGCCGTCACGTACGGCCTGGATGAACTCGGGGATGCGGACCTCGACCGGGCAACCTTCCATGCAATGGGGGTCCTTGCACTGCAGGCAGCGTTCGGCTTCCATTTTTGCCATCTCGAGGGTGTAGCCCAGCGCGACTTCCGAAAAGTTCCGTACCCTGTCTTCAGGCGTCTGTACGGGCATATCCTGGCGGGGAATCTTCATGCGTTCTTTTTGAGTCAATGTTGCCATTTATTTCACTCCATTAGCGATTGCGCGATCGAGTTTGCACTCGTGGTCCTTTTCGAAGCGTTGCACCGCCGCCTGTTCCTCGGGGCGGTAGAAGGCGAGGCGAGACAAGAGATTGTTCCAGTCCACCTTGTGACCATCGAACTCGGGGCCGTCGACGCACACGAACTGGGCGCCATCGTCCAAAACGACCCTGCAGCCGCCGCACATCCCCGTGCCGTCGATCATTATGGTGTTCAAACTGACGATGGTGGGAACCTTGTAGGGTTGTGTGGTCATGGCGACGAACTTCATCATGATGGCCGGTCCGATGGCCCAAATCTTTTTTATCTGCCCGGGGCGGCCGTCGAGGATTTCTTTAAGGGGTGTGGTCACCAGATCTTTTCGGCCGTAGGAGCCGTCGTCGGTGGTGACGATGAGTTCATCGGAGACCGCGCGCATCTTGTCTTCCCACAGGAGGAGTTCCTTGGTCCTGGCGCCGATGATGGAGGTGACCCGATTGCCGGCCTCTTTTAGTTCCCGGGCGATGGGATAGATGGGAGCGATCCCCACGCCGCCACCCACGCAGATGATCTCGCCGTAATTTTCTATGTCGGTGTGGTGTCCGAGGGGGCCGACCACATGGGTGAAGGAGTCCCCGACATTCATGGTCCCCATCTCTTTGGTCGATTTGCCCACTTCCTGGAAAATGAGTGTGATCGTGCCCGCTGTCCTGTCATAGTCGGCAATGGTTAGAGGAATACGCTCGCCCTGGTCGTGCATGAGCACAATGATGAACTGCCCCGCCCTGGCTTTACGGGCAACCTGCGGCGCTTCGACCACCATCAGTTTGGTCACGTCGCTCAAAACCTGTTTTTCAAGAATTCTGTACATTGCCGGTTTCCTCTTGATAATATTGATTGTTTGGCGCCCGCTTTCGCGATGAACTCCAACTGTGAGGCAGGCAGAGTTGATTCATGCGGTGAGTCGAGCAGAAAAGCGCCCCTTTCCCCGGTCAGTAGATAACTCCACCCGCATTTGGCGGCTATTTTGGCTAAGGGGACTTTATGAGTTAAATCATACTAGTATAACAAAAATAACTCCCAACTCTCAACTCAAATTTTCTCAAAAATAATTCTGGTGGCCATCCGGGTAAAAGAGTTATACTTCTAAGGGATTTGTGCTATTTGGGACGCCATTTTCACCAATACCCACTTGAACCGTTTTTCTCAAAAAATGCATCGGTTCTGATTCCGTGGATCGAAAGAGAGCTGAAGTTCGATGGAGAAGAGTTCGTCGGGTTCCTTCAAAGTTATGGCAGGCGAGGCGCTGGCCACATGTTCGGCCGCTTGTCCTGTTCATACCGACACCCGGGAATATGTGGCGCGTGTGAGCCGGGGCGATTATGAGGGAGCGCTGGACATTTTGCTGGAAGTAAACCCGTTTCCCTCCGTATGCGGTCGTATCTGTCATCATCCGTGTGAATCCCGATGCCGTAGAACGGGAATCGATGAGGCGGTAAGCCTCAGGATGATCAAACGCTTCATAGTTGAAAATACCAGAGCCTACCGTATTGCCCGCCGCAAGAAGGCCATGCGGGTAAAAAGCGACAAGGCGGCGGCCATTATCGGCGCGGGTCCCTCGGGACTTACCGCCGCCATGGACCTGGCGCTTCGCGGCTACCGGGTAAAGGTCTACGAAAAGGACACCAAGCTTGGGGGCATGCTGGCCCATGCCATCCCCCGATACCGGCTTCCCCCCGATGCGCTGGCCCAGGACATCGAAGACATCCTGGCAACGGGCATCGAGGTCCATATGGGATGCAGCGTGGGTGTGGATATATCTTTCGAGCAGTTGAAGAAGGAAAACGACGCCATCCTGATAGCGGTAGGTCTGGCTGAAAGCCACTCGTTGCCGATCCCGGGGACGGGGAGCCAGGGAGTCTTTTTGGGCGTAACTTTTCTGTGGGACGTGGCAAACGGTTTGTGCCCGCAGCTGGGAAAGCGCACGCTGGTGATCGGGGGCGGCAACGTGGCGATCGACATTGCCAGGGCGGCAAAACGGCTTGGTCCCGAGAAGGTCTACCTGGCTTGCCTGGAAAGTCGCGAAGAAATGCCCGCCTGGAAATGGGAAATAGCCGAAGCCGAAGAGGAAGGAATCGAAATCCTCAATTCCTGGGGACCGAAGGCCATCCTGGAAAAGGAGGGTGCGGTCGCGGGCATCGAATTCAGGCGGTGCGGCAGCGTTTTCGACGCTCAGCGCAGATTCAGTCCCACCTATGACGAGTCGGTGACTAACACGGTGGAAGTCGACAGTGTCATTGTTGGAATCGGCCAGAAAGCAAACCTGGATTTCCTGATCGGCTCGCCAGTCAGTGTTAACGGCGCACGGCTGACATGCGACCGGGAATCGATGGCCACCTCCGAGCCGGGCGTCTTTGCGTGCGGGGAGGTCATGACCGGTCCGGGTTCGGCCATTCAGGCGGTAGGGACGGGGCACGAGGCCGCCAGGGTGATAGCACACTACCTGGAAACGGGTAAAATCCTCAAGCTGGCCAACAAAAAAGTCATTGACATAGGGGAGCTACCGGCGGCCACCGCCGCCGAGGCCAGGCGATTTGACCGGGTGTGTGTGGATTTGACCGCTCCTGCCGAACGCGTCAAGGATTTTTCACCCATCGAGCCCGTATACACCGAAGAGGAAGCGCTCTCCGAATCCAGGCGTTGCCTGGCATGCGCCACCGGCGCCCATCTGCAGTTTCCCAACCACTGCGCCGGGTGTCTTACCTGCATGCGCATCTGCCCCTTCGGGGTGGCGCAGGTGAGAAGGACGGCCTTCATGCCTGTACAGCAGTGCCAGACCTGCGGGTTGTGCGCTGCGGAATGTCCGGCCTTCGCCATCGATGTGCTGCGGTTTCCAACCGGGGCCATGAAAAAGGCCATGGTGGACAGTGTCGCCGGGCTGGATCTGGAGAAGGTGGCCAGGCCCTTTTTGATTTCCTATTGCTGTGTCAACGGAACGACCAGCAGGAAGTATCTCAAGGATCAGAGTGCGGAGGAAATCATGGAATCGGGTGTTCTTCGCGTTCTGGTGCCCTGCGTGGGGCGGCTCAGTGTGGCGGACCTGGTGAGCCCGTTCGAACTGGGAGCGGACAAGGTGGCCGTGGTTTCCTGCCCGGAAGACGGCTGTTTTTACCCGAGGGTGGAAGACTGGCTTTCCAGGCGAATCAATCGCACCCAGAAGTATCTAGACGAAATAGGAGTGGGGAAAGACAAGCTGCAACTTTTCAGAATGGAAGGAAGCGGCGATGAATCCTGGGCCCGGATATGGGCAGGATTTCGAGCAGTCAACATTGAGACCGCGGTTGGCAAGTAAGAGATAACCGCGGATAAAACGAGGAGATTCGCGATGATTGTTGCGGACCCTAAACCGTTCCTGCAGGTTAAGGGCTATCTGGAGGATTTCGGAAAAATCCTGGTTGTAGGCTGCGGTACGTGCACGACGGTCTGCCTTTCGGGAGGAGAAGCCGAGGTCCAGATCTTGGCATCGGGCTTGAGGATCGCTTTTGGCAAAGAAGGCCGGCAAAAGACCATACTGGAAGACTGTATCCAGCGGCATTGCGACCTGGAATTTGTTACGCCGATCTTGAGCCGTGTGGAAGCCGAAGGGGTGGATGCGGTGGTGTCGCTGGCCTGCGGGGTGGGAGTCAATTTTCTGGCCGACCGGCTGGGGAATGTGCCCATATACCCGGGACTGAACACCACTTTCTACGGGGCCAACGCGCAACAGGGGCTTTGGACGGAGATGTGCGCCGGCTGTGGATCGTGCATTGTCGCCCACACCGGCGGAATCTGCCCTGTGGCGCGCTGCTCCAAGCACCTTTTGAACGGCCCGTGCGGCGGGTCTGAAAAGGGCAAGTGTGAAGTCGATCCCAAAAACATCGAGTGCGTGTGGCAACTCATCTATGACAGGCTAAAGAGGCTCGGAAGGCTCGACGATCTGAGGAATCTTCTGCCCCCCAAAGATTGGTCGACCGCTTCGGACGGCGGGGTTCGTCGCTCTGCCCGGGAGCAACTCTACGATGTTAAATAGCAGGTATCGGAAACTTCATATCGGGTTAATACGCCCCGACTTTTCGGCGTCCGTAAGGAGAACGATGTATGAGCGAGAAGGGTGTTGTCAAATCGGGAAGTAATCTGGAGCGGGTGCTCAGTGCCGGTCATTTTGCCGTAACATGCGAGTGTGGCCCTCCCAAGGGCGCGGATGTCGAACATCTCGAAAAAAAGATAGCGCTGGTCAAGGGCTACGTGGACGCGGCCAACGTAACGGATAACCAGACCGCGGTGGTGCGCATGTCCAGCATCGCCGCCAGTTCGTTTCTGGTGAAAAACGGCGTCGAGCCGGTGATGCAGATGGTCACCCGGGACCGCAACCGGATTGCGGCCCAAAGCGATATTTTCGGCGCCTACGCGCTGGGGATCCGGAATATGCTCTGCCTTACCGGCGATCATCAGACCTTCGGAAATCACCCCAAGTCTAAAAATGTTTTCGACCTGGATTCCTTACAGCTCCTGGACGTGGTGCGCACCATCAGGGACCAGGGCGTGGTGAACAGCGGAGATCCGGTGCAGGGTGGGATCAAGATGTTTTTGGGCGCGGCGGCCAACCCGTTCGCAGACCCTTTCGAGTTTCGGGTCATCCGGCTGGCCAAAAAAATCGATGCCGGCGCCGATTTTATTCAAACCCAGTGTATCTACGACATGCCGCGATTCCGCGAGTTCATGCGGATGGCGTGCGATATGGGACTGGATAAGAAGTGTTACATACTTGCGGGCCTTACGCCGCTAAAGTCCGCCGGTATGGCGGCATACATGAACAAAAACGTTTCGGGGATAACCATCCCCGAGGAGATCATAAAGCGCATCCGGTCCGTTCAAAAGACCGAACAGGCCGAGGAGGGAATCCGGCTGCTCCTGGAGCAAATAGAGGAAGTGCGCGAAATCCCGGGTGTCGCCGGCGTCCACATTATGGCTATCGAGTGGGAGGAACGGGTACAGGAGATCACCCAACGGGCTGGTCTTCTTCCCCGGCCGCAGCTGTAAGATAGGGCGGAAAAGCGGATCCACGAAGTACACTAAGGGATCACGAAGGTGCACTAAGCAACAGTCCAAGGTCTTAGGGGGGAGGGGGGAGAGAAACGGTGAAACGGTTCTCTTCTACCTCCCACTTTTTTTTACATGGGGGGGAAAGAAACGGCCGCGCTCCGGGTTAAACGCCGGCCGGCCTGCAGTTTATCCAGGCTAGTGAGCCTTGGAATGATTTCCCTGTGTATATCGCACATAAGGGATTTGCCCGATACGGTCCCGGTCAGAAGCAGCCTGTCGTTTGGACACCCTCCCTGGCAGACCGTTTTCACCGCGCAGTTTTTGCATTCGGCGGGAGAGTTGGGACTTGTGAAGTCGTAATGAAAGGCGCCGCAATCGATTTTTTCCAATGGATTCGGGTCGAATATGGTCCCGGTTTTAAATTTCTGGTTTCTTATGCACGGCCCGATGGTGCCGTCGGGATTTACCTTGGCGATCCTTCTTCCGCAGGGATAGGGAGAAGATTCGTGGTTCCATGAGGGCACGAGCGTATCGAGCAGGAAAGTGGTGTGGACCTCATAGCCTTTGTCGATATAGTGTTCGAATAAATCGCAAAGGCGGTGATATTGGGTCCGCAGCTTCTCATGATATCGCTCATCGGTTCCCCTGAACAAATCCCGGTAATAGCGAAGGCGATAGCCGTTTTCCAGGCCGAACCCGGAAAGGTCGAGAATTCTATCCAGGTTGAAATCGTCCAGGGTGGCCACAACCGTTTGATTGATAACATTGGACCTCGCGCGCACGATGTCCATACGACGCGCCAGCTCGTCAATGCCGATATCGGTGACATTTGTGGAGATCCACTGAATGTCTTCCAGGTCGTCCCAGTTCACCGAATCGACCAGATCTCCGTTGGTGTAGAGATAACCCTGCATGCCCCGGGTGTTTTTATAGACCGAATCCATCACCTTTCGGATGCGGTCCGTTCTAAGCAGTGGTTCTCCGCCCAGAAAACCGATGGAATTCACCTTGACGTTATTGACCTTCCATACTTCCGGAATCCAGTCGAGTAAGCGGCTGAACGTGTCGTCATCCATTTCGGTCGGATTCCCGTCGCCGATCTGGTTGAAGCTGTAACAAAATTTGCACCGCCTGGTGCACTGGTAGGATAGAAAGAGAAGGAACCAGAAAAGAGGGAATTTTTCCCAGCCGGGAGGCCCCTGCAACCTCCCATCTTCCAGGGCGTACATGGCCTTGAGTTGCTTGACATGCTCTGTTTGTCTTCTCATAAATGCCTTTTATAGGTCCTATGGGTCTTATACGACCTATAGGACCTACTAAGCCCCTCAATCCTGCCGGCCGGTCAGCTTCTGTTGGCCATGAGGGCGAAGGCGTCGATCACCTTCTGGAAGCCATGTTTGTCCACCAGGGCTTCGAGTCCTGTCTGTATCTCGTCCTGGGCGACCTCTTCCTCGACTTCCTCTTCTCTTTCCTGGTAGATGAGGACATTATTGAGGCAGGCCTCGACACACTTTGGCTGGGAGAGCGGCGGGTCGGTTTCGCACATGTCGCACTTGAGGGGAAGACCGGAATCGGGGTCTTTGAACATGCCCCTCGACGGAAAGGCCGCCCTGCAGAAGCTGCACTCGTCGTATTCCTTGCCGTCGATAATATATTTGTCCCTGCCCATGCATTCGGCCGGAGTGTATTCGCCGGCGAACACCGGAAGCCAGATGTCCTGCAGCCGGTGCGTGATCACCTGGATGCGGGACTTTGCCGGATTGACACTGCTGTACCTGGGCTCGGCGTGGTAGGCGGAGCAAATCACCTCGCACGCCCTGCAGCCGTTGCACTTGTCCGCGTCAACCTTGATTGTTTTGATCGTCTTTTTCATCCTGGCCACCTTTTAGAATCCCTCTTTGTTCCAGGTCATCGGCAACGTCATCCAGATCGAGTTCATGGAGTCTTTCCCTGGTGGGGATGCCGTCGTAATTCCATCCCTTGAACTGGTAATAGGTCGTGAGAAGTTTTTCCTCGAGTTCCGGAAATCTGTGTTTCCAGTGGTCTTGAGGCGGCTTCTCATCAGCTCTGGACATTCCTCTTCTGTTGTTGAAGGCCCGGTGCAGGTTCCGGCTTCTGTTGACAATCTTCTTGAGGCTCTCTTCATCCATATCCATGCCGGTGGCAGCGGAGATGAATTTCGGATAGTTGTGTATATGATAGGCCGGCTTGAAGCAGAACGATCCCATTCCGGCGCATAACCCCAAGGCGTCGTCGATATTGTGCAGCGTCTCCATCCAGTCCACGATTTCACTGGCAATTTCGGGAGTGGGGTAATAGGGATTGGCGAATTCTCCACGCGGTTCCCAGTCGAGAAAATATTTCTTGAACTTTTCATTGGGCAGCTGCGGCCAGTCCGCTACAAACGACTCTCTGGCCTCTTTTGACGGGAAAGGCGCCTGGGGCCAGTTCCCCTCAATTTGAGTTATGCTGATTTTCTCGTTTGTGGCAAACATCAGGAAATAAAGCGGGTCAAACATCCCGAGTTTAATGTTCATCTGTTCGTGTTTCTTGGTGGTGTTGTGATCGAAGGCTTCCGCGCCCTTGCCGATTCTTCGGGCCGCCCAGTAGGTGCCGTCGGCCAGGTAGTCTCCAATCCCCTCGCGCCGGGAGAGCCTGTCCAAAAGCCAGAAGAACCTCCCTTCCTTATCGGTTGGGCACCCCTCGAAGTCCGCGTCGGTAAGAATGCCCGCTTCATAGAGTTCAACGGCGAAGGCCAATATCTGCGGGGTCGAAAAAGAGTCCAGTCCGTATTCAAATGCTTTCTTGCAGATTCTCCAGGTAAAATCCAGGTCGTCTACAAAAGCGGCCATTGCATACGTCAGCTTGGAGAAGCATTTCATCATGTAGGGAGGGACGTCTTCGTGGCAAATCAGGGCCCCGCACTGCTGCGGACAGTTAAAGCAGCTTATGAAGCGCTTTATGGCGTTTGTCTGGCTCTTGGTCCAACTCTTATCGATTTCCTCGGTCCAAAAGTCTTTTCTGCGCACCCGGGCGTTTCCCCACGCAAAACTTTCCGTATGCCACTTTTCATCGATGTGTTTCATCATCTGCGGGGAACCGACGCCTGACATGATGGGCATCACTTCCTTGATGGGATTTTCGTTGCGATGGCTTATAAATTTGGCCAAATCCTGAACGTGGTGCATGAATTCGGCGCCCCGGGCAACATTTACGTCCTTGGTCCCGCGAACTGCTATGGCTTTGATCCCTTTGTCGCCCATAACCGCGCCGCCGCCCCCCCTCGCCGAACTCGACCGCGACTGCTCGATGGAAGCTACGAAAACCCGGTTCTCACCCGCCAGGCCGATAGCCGCCACCTGCACTTTGGGATCTTTTAGCTCCTCTCTGATAAGCTCCTGGGTCTCAAGCGCCCCTTTGCCTTTCAGATGAGAGGCGTCGCGTATTTCCACTTTGTCGTTGTTAATCGATATATAGACAAGCTTGGGGGACTTGCCGCGAATGACCACTTTGTCGTAGCCCGCATACTTCAATTCCGTCGACCAGAATCCTCCCATCATCGGATAGGCCAGAAGGTCGGTCTGTGGGGAAATGAAGCTGACAAGAGTGCGGTTGGCACTGAAAGCGGGTGTGCCGCACAGCAGGCCGCCGCTGAAAATCAGCAGGTTTTCCGGATCGAATGCCTTGACTTCGGGGCCCACCCTGTCCCAGTGAATCTTGACACTGGTGCCCAGACCTCCCAGGTAGAGTTCCATCATTTTAGGGTCGGTTTCCACGCGCTCAATGCTTCCGGTGGTTAAATCGATTTCCAGGTTATATCCCGTCTCGGCGTATCTCATACTCTCCATCTCCTTCGGTCACGCCAGAAAAAAACCGGCAAGCTACAATATAGCTTTAACGTGATCATATCGCAGCCATATTTTTAGTCAAGTCAAAATCGAGAGGCGGCGAGCCCCCTACTGGAAAAGGGGCGAGGGCGGAAAGCAGGGGGCCATCGGCCACTGGGTTGAAACTTTCCCGGTGGAATCGTCCAGCAACATTTCGGAGGGAATAAAACTCAGCGAGGCCGGAGTGTTGGAACAAGCGGCAAACGATACGATGGGGCGGTACTGGCCGGGAGTGGCGGGTGTGAAAGAAAAGAAGAGCGGCGTGCGGGATTTGGTTGAATCAAGGGGGGTTGCAGGGACTATGGGGGTAGGCGGCTGGGTGGAAGAGACCGGGTTACCGCGAGCGTCGACCCATGTCACGGTGGGCAGGCAGGACACATCTGCCGGCTCGGGAGGAAACAGGGTGTAGACCAGCGACTGGCCGGGGGAAACATAGACCAGGCCCGGCAGGAGCGGGTAAACCGGGCGGGGCGGGAAGAGGATGGAGAGGGCCGGTAAAAAGGGAGCGGGCTGATACCATATCCTGGTCGTTCCGTCGGTATCTATGGTTTCCAGGCTTCCCTTGACGAAGACCGACTGAAAGGACCAACTCTCGGCGGCGGGCCGGACTTTTATCTCCGCCCGTATATACCGGGGGGTGTTGCCCGAATCGGGGCCGATCCACAGGACATTATAGGACTGGCCGGGCAGACACGGATCGGCAGGCTGCAGACGCTCCAGCACGGCGCCCTCGGCGTCGTAGATGGCCAGTTCCACAAAGAGAGGCTCCGAGGAATGGCCGTCCTCGCCCGAAACGTTTATCACCGTGAGCCGGGCGCTCTGCCCGGGGGCGATGGCCGTAAAGCCCGTAAGAAGAAGCTGGGCGGGTGTGGCGGGGTCTTCAGCCCAGGCAGGGGAAGCCGCGGCGAGCGCCAGAAAGACCAAGAGAAAACCGCCCAGTTTCGAGCCGAATCGTTTCATAACTCTTCCTCCTGTTTGGGTGGTCCATCTCCCGGCACGCGCCCCGGCGGAGTCCGGCCTCCAGTGGAATCGATACGGGTGAAACCATGAAGCGAGAGGATTTCCTGACTGATTGGAGACGATCCAACTTTTGCCCCGGGGTTTACAGTTGGGTTGAAAAGGCGCCGGGCTGTCCGCGCGGGCGAATCAACGGATAAAAGACCTTTTCGATGGTCATTTTTGTAAGCACCGTTACAGGGGAGCGCAACCCATGGGGGGGCATCGAGGGGGGGGGGCGGGCGGCCGCGCGCTATGTCCATACATTTTTCATGATCGAGTATTTTCCGGGTTATTCGTCATGTGCCACTGTCCGGTTGAAAAAACCATGCTCGCCCCGGTGATTATCCGCTCTTTGTAGTTATCTTAGGCAGTGGTGGCATACGGAAAGCAAAGAGTGCGCAGTCTGTTTGCAGAAAACCATAGATGCGACATCTGGCGGGGGAGCATTTGAACTTCGATAAACTCCGGAGGAAATTACCGTGCGGCTGAGACTGAAAGGAAGCAGGTTTTTCGTAGAATCGTTTCTCCTGGTCATTTTGCTCGTCATTCCGCAGGGGACGTGGGCTGCGGTAGAGAGCCCGATGAGTGTTATCCGGAGCGGGAGCGAAAAGGTGCTCACCATTTTGCGCCAGTCTGAAAGGGGCCAGGCGCCTTCTTTACGGCAAAGAGAAGGGGAAGTCCTCCAGATCGTCAGCAAGTATTTCGACTTTGAGCAAATGTCGAAAATGGCCCTGGGGTATCCCTGGAAACAACAATCCCCCGAAAAGCGTCAGGAATTCTCCGATCTTTTCAAAAAGCTGCTATTCAACACCTATGTCGACCGAATGGAGCGCTACCACAACGAGAAGATCGTCTACGATTCCCAGACAATCAACGCTAACCTGGCCGTTGTAAAGACCCACTTTCTCTCCAACGGCGAAAATATGGCGATTGACTATCGATTACGCCTGGAGGGGCAACAGTGGAAAGTTTACGACGTGGTGGTAGAGGGAATAAGCTACGACGATAACTACCGGGCCCAGATCTCGTCGATCCTGGCCAATAATTCCTTTGACACCCTGCTGGGAATGCTTCGCGCCAAAGTCGGACGTGACAGCTAACCAGCCAAGTTGACGGGATAAAGAGGGGGTGTCCATGTTGGCCTCTTGGGGACGGTGGGTTTACCGTTTCCGCTGGTGGGTGGTGATCATTTCGGTGCTTTCCCTGGTTCCCGCCGCTTGGCTGGCAAGTGAAGGGGGGCATCTGGTATCGGTGATATCGCCGGTCAACAGCGAGTCCGAGCGGGCGCTGGATCTCATAAAAAAGGAACTGCCTCCCGCCTTTCCTTCCTTTGGCCTGATCTTTCGAAGCCCGAATCTCGCCGCCACCGAGCCGGCTTTCAAGGCCGAGGTCGAGCGGGCGGTCGCGGCCCTACGGGCCGATCCGCGGGTCGAAGCGGTGCGCACCGCCTACCACGGGGGCGTGGTGAAGCCTGGTGATATTTCCCTGGACGGGCACAGTACGATCGTCAAGGTGGAAATCCGGGACCACAGCGCCAGTGAGACCACGCTGGCGATGAAAATCTATCCCGCGCTACGGGCCGAGGTGCATTCCAATAGACTGGAGGTGGCGGCTTTCGGAGATCTGCCGAGCAGCTTTGATCTCACCGTTTTGGCGGAAAAGGGCGCCAGGCAGGCTGAAATGAGGGTCCTACCTCTTATCGGGCTGCTTCTCCTTCTGGTGTTCGGGTCCGTGCCGGGAGCAGTCCTGCCGCTTGCCGCCGGACTGCTGGCGGTAACCTCCGGCCTGGCGGCCATGTTTTTGCTGGCCAGGGTTACTCCCGTATTGGCATTTGCCAAAAATGTTCTGATGATGGTGGGGCTGGGTGTTGCCATCGACTACTCGCTTTTCATCCTGAGCCGATTTCGCAGGCAGGTGCGGTCCGGCTCCGTCCAAGAGGCGCTGGCCTCCACCATGGCCACCACCGGGCGGGCTGTTCTTTTCTCCGGGACCGCAGTGGCGGTGGGCATGCTGGGCATGTTGTTCCTGGGGCTGAGTCATGTTGGTTCGATGGGCCTTGCGGGCGCGTTCGTGGTAATGCTCTCGGTTGTTTACGCCATGACTCTGACAGCGGGTTTACTGGCCGTTTTGGGGCCGCGTGTGGATTCTCTGAGGCTGCCGTTCCTAAATGGTGGAGAGACCGGTCGCCACTCCAGGTTCTGGCGCCGACTGGCGATCCTGGTCATGGCTCACCCCTGGAAAGTGCTGCTGTCGGCTACGCTTTGCCTCATCCTGCTCGGCGCGCCTTTGCGGCATATCCAGCTTGGTTCCGAGGCGGCCTCCGGACTGCCGAAAACGGCCGAATCCCGTCGAGGGATGGAATTGGTGAGCAGTCAATTCAGGAAAGTCGACACCAACCCGTTCCTAGTGGTTATTGCGTACCCGAAGAGCTACTCTCCGCTTAGCGTGGACCACATCGAGCGCATCTATACAGTTAGCCGCTGGCTGGCGAAGCTGCCCGGTGTAAACGAGGTGAAGAGTATCGTGGACCTCGATCCTTCCATTAGCCGCAAGCTATACGTTCAAATGTACGCGCCCCCCACTCCTCCGCTTCCCGCAGGCGTGCAACGCATTATAAAGGAGATGGTCGGCAGAAATATCGTCATGCTTGTCGCCCAGACCTCATTGAGCGAGGCCGGTCCAAGGGCCCTCTCCCTGGTTCGGACCATCCGCGAATCGCATCCCCCGGTTGGCGGGGAATTGCTGGTAACGGGGGCAAGCGCGTTTCACCTGGATTTTATCGAGGCGGTAAAGAAGAACTCGCCCCGGGTGGTAGGGTTCATCGTGCTTGCAACCTACTTTATGCTCCTGGTTCTGCTGAGGTCCGTCGTTTTGCCGCTAAAGGCCGTACTGATGAACATACTGTCGCTTAGCGCCTCCTACGGGGCGCTTGTCTGGATTTTTCAGGACGGTCACCTGGCCTCGCTTCTCGGCTTTACGCCGGGTCCCATCGGGGCCATGACGCCGATCATCATGTTTTGCGTCCTATTTGGCTTGTCGATGGACTACGAGATGTTGCTGCTCAGCCGGGTGCGCGAGGAATACCTGTGTGTCCGCGACAACACCCGTGCGGTGGCCCTGGGTTTGGAACACACCGGTCGAACGATTACCGGGGCCGCGGCGATCATGGCCGTGGTGCTCTTCGCCTTCGGGTTTGCCGATCTTACGGCCGTCAAGGAAATGGGAGTCGGAATGGGCATAGCCGTTGTGGTGGATGCAACGATAGTGCGCTGCCTGCTTGTTCCGGCAGCCATGCGGCTGCTTGGCGCCTGGAACTGGTGGGCCCCGGCTTTTTTGACTCGAAGGGAGAAAAGACGATGCCGGAGGGGGATCGGGGAGGGAGCGGATAGTCGTGTGGCGGGATTAAATCCACCGCAGAGACGCGGAGACGCAGAGAGCGCTGAGGAAAAATTCGGGTAGGGTGGCACAAGTTCTTTGGCGCCCACCAGGAAGTTTTCTGTCCAGTCGACAATGTTCTATCGGGGAAACAGATCGGGGAGCTTGAGAACAAGGCCCGGGTTTCCCTCTACCTTGAACTTGCGGGTCATGAAGGCCAGTTGGCCGTTCATTTCGCCTTTGGAGATCGCCAGCCAGACATCGGCGGGCGTTTTAATGATCACGTCGGGGCGGTCCGCCGGGCCGTCCACGTAGGTGCAGGTCTGGCCATCGATACTCAGGTGCGCCGTAAAATCCTCGCTTCCCGACACCTCGAACTGGTAGACGGCGGTAAGCCCGTTTGCCGCCAACGGACTGAATCCTTTTGGCATCATCTGGAGCAATTCCCGGCAACTCTTTGCCGAGTGGGGGCCGGGGGCGTTTGGGTCTCTTTTGGTTTTCAATTTTCCCTCCTTGGGGCCTGTCCGGGCTTTCTTGGGCTGAAAGCTGCTTGTTCCAGTCATTTTGAGGCGCTTCTTTCTCCACTTCTATTTCTTAGTCGGGCTGGGGAATTTGCCGGCTTTAGCGAGCAGGTCCCCGGCAGCCCGAGCCATGTCGTCGCGGTCAAGCTTTCGGAACCCATCCTCGCAAGGTTGGAGTATCTCTGCGCCTCTTTCGGTTTCATTCAGTGAGAGAAGAAGCCTGCCGAGATCCAAGCCGACCGTGCAAACTCCGTCGAGTCGGCCGATTTTCAACAAAATATCGTAAGCGGCGGAAAGGTGCTGCCGAGCGCCTTCGAGGTCTCCATTGGCAGACTCAATCCGCCCGATGGACCATAATGAATTGGCCTTCCCATCGAGATCGCCCAGTTGCTCGTAGACTGCCAGACTTCCTTTGTGGAGCTTTAGCGCCTCGTCGAGGTCGCCCCTGGAAGCATAAACCCTGGCGATCTCGCCGAAAGCCAAGGCGCACTCGCGCCTGTCGCCGAGCTGTTCGAAGATCTCGAACTGTTCCTTAAGGAGCTTTAGTGCCCCGTCGATATTACCCCTGGAAACATAGATTCTCGCGATGTCGCCGAGGGTGACGGCTCGCGAACGCCTGTCGCCGAGTTGCTCGAAGACCGCCAGAACCTCATGAAGGAGCTTCAGCGCCTCGTCAACGTCACCTTTGTCTATATAAATCCTGGCGATGTCGCCGAGGATGAAAGTGTGTTCTCGCTTGAAACGATGGTTTCGATAAATGATCGCTGCTTCGGGCAATGCACGCAGGGCGTCGTCTATCTGCCCTATGCCCTGGTAAATCAGGCCCAGCTCTCGCAAAAGATTGGCCTTGGAGATCGACTCCCGGGGATGTGCGGCAAGATAGTCCTCTATTTCTTTAATTCGCAGCCTGCGTTCGGGCAGTTTGGCTGCGCCCAAATCGAGGTGACTAAGTTCCAACTCTACCGGCTTGCGCGAGGATACGGCGAAATCAATGACAGCCGTCCGCCAGGCCCACATGTCCGGGGCTTGCAGCGCGAAATCGCGAATGTAATTTTCGGTCATCCACAGGGCAATGGCGACCGGGGCTTTTTCGGCCAAATATTCGCGGTGATAGTTTAGACCCCGGAATTTTTCGGTTCGAGACGCTCCGGTCAGCCATTCGCTCAGGCCCACGATCTGGATCAGATCGTGACCGGCGGCAAGTTCGGGAAGCCGCTTCTCGAAATCGGCGTACCCGCTTTGCGGGTCGGGGCGAAAAACGGCCGGATTTTTGGCATGAAGATTGAGGTAAGGTATAACCTTGTCGCGATAAACGGGATCGTTATATTGGAGCACGAGCAGGGGAAAACCGCCACGGCCGGTTACAAGGCGTCTGAAGGCCAGAATTTCTCCCGAATGCTCTCCTTCCAGCCCCCAGTCAATGGGGCCGTCATGCGTGGGCGCTTCGTTTCCGCTCAATTCATGAGGTCTCATCCTCTTGCCTCTTTCCCGACATGCACTCGATGTACCCGGGAAGCGTCCTCACCACCGGATGAGAGCGCCACCAGTAAGAATTATACTCCAGCAGAGCCAGACTATACAGCAGTCCTTCCGCCTTATCCCGATCGTGCGTATCGTCGGGGGCCGAATCGACCTCGCAAAGAAACCGGTAGTCATCTTTATTGAGTGTCCTGCGATAGTCGGTCGCCAGTTCTTTCACCGCCGCTTCGGCGGACCTGCGGTCGATCTGCTCGGTATCCGTCAATTTAAAGGCATACATCAGCAGGTGCAGAAGGTCACGCGGATTACCTCCCGAATATTTAATCAGATAATCCGCGGTTTCCTCGCTGTCAAACAGGCTCCTGTCAGCGCGTTTATACACTATCTCCTTCATCGCGGAGACCCCTTCGGGGTAAAGGGCGTCCGACCCCTTCTCCTCTATCTTGATCATCGGCAACTTGGGGATATTCTCGAAAACCTGCCCTAACTGGTTCTTTTCGTAAATGAGATGTATCGGCGCGCCATAAATGAAATTTCCTCGCAACTGTCGGAGTTGATACGCATTTCGAATGAAGAAATTATCGCTGTCCTCGCCTCGGAGTCGGTCGGTTCCGTCTATGATGAAAAGCACGCACCTTCCCTTGCCGTTGTCCTTCACCTTATCGTCGGCGGCGTCGATCAACTGTTGAAAGGCCTGCGCAAATTGCGTGAAGGAGTTTCCTATGACCTTGCGCAGCTCTTCCTTGTGGATTGATCCGACCGTAACGGATGAGGTAAGCTGGGCAAAGAGCTTAGCCAGAAACGGGATGCCTTGTTCTCCTTTGAGGCCTGCCTTGAATTCGGCGGCGAGATCTTTCGTTGTCTCGTGCCTCTCTATGCGCTCGGCGAACCAGTTTTCAAGGTTTCTGAGATGGACCCTGTCAATATCGATCCCTGCTTCCCCGATCCTGGTTATGAGTTCTTTGGCTGTCGCCAGGAGCACGTCGGCGTAGGATAGGTTGTTTATGTCCAGTTCTTTCAGGACGTCGAGAAAGACTACGAAAAAGAGTTCCGGGCGGTTAAGGCGGTGGCGAAGCCGGCGCAGTTCCGTGCTTTTTCCACAGCCCCTGTGGCCGCAGAAAAGGCTATACACCCCATTGGGCTCGAACTTTATCCGGTCGGTTTTGGTATCTACGCCATAAGGCCTCAGGAGCGGGTCGAAGCCGAAATCGCCCCTGGCGCTCCGGGTATCGACGAATCGTTCGTCGTCGGCTTCCAGGGGTTCGTCAAATTTTAACTGGCTGCCCAGTTCCCAAATCGTCTTTGCCGGCGGGTGCGCCACATCCTGCTCCTTAAAATTTACCGTCCGATACCGAATATGCTATGTGCCCCTACTTTAAACCATTGAATTTCTTCCAGTATTCATACTCGTAGGGCCATTCGTCCTTGCGGTATTGTATAAGAGCGCGCATGCGCTGCTCGAAGGCGTCCATTTTCTGGCGGATTTCAGGGAAGATTTCCTTATTTTCCGATGCGCTGACCAACCGTTTCCCGAGGTCGAGCGCTTTGGTCGCAATATCCTGCGGGAATTGGTCTCCGGGGATCAGGCTCATCGTGGCCCATACCGAGCCGACCGACTGGATGCCGGTAATCATCAGAAAATGGTTCATGTAATCTGCGATCGGCGCCTCGTCCCCGCCTCCCGAGGTGACCACCGCAGCCCCGTATTTTCCCTGGAAACCAAGGCAGTGGACCATGCCCGCGCAACGATCCATGAACGCCTTCATCTGGGCGCTGACATTGAAGATGTAGTTGGGGCTGGCCAAGACCAGGCCGTCCGCTTCCAATACGGAGCGGCGAATTTCTTCGAACGAATCCTTCTGGACGCACACGCCTTTCTTGTGGCAGTAGTCGCATCCAAGACACGGCAAGACGGCATCGCTCCGCAGGTAAATAGTTTGGGTGGAAGCTCCCTGCTGTTCGGCGCCTTTTAGGACCAGGCGGGTCAGTTTGGCCGTGTTGCCCCATTCGGCGTGAGGACTTCCAATTATGGCGATGATCTTCAAGTTTTCCTCCCCCGGCGACGCCAGTTACAGCGGTTCTTGTTGGGCTGCGCTACGCTTAGCCCAACCTACAGCCCAACCTACGCCTTATCATTGTTTCCGGATGTCCCCCAAGGGACGTGAATGACTTCTCTTCCGCGGTTTGTGACCTCGCAGAGTATAACACGCGGCAGTGGATATCCTGTGCATCAACTTTTTACTTTTCCTTTATACCCTCGGCCGTTTATTACTCACTGAGCGCTACTTACCCGAACAGCCAAAGGAGCAAAAAGATGAAAGATGCCGCTGAATTTATCCGGGACGATCTAAGACTCAAGACCTTTCCGGTGGCCGTGAAGTTTTTAAAAGATAAGGAGGAGTTCCCGGAAAAGGTAAGACGCCCCTCGGTGGCCATGAAAAAGAAGGTCACCATCTGTCAGGGGGTGACCATGGCCAGAAATTACGGCTGGACGGTGGGGCTTTCCCGGGAGGATGTAAACTGCGTTCCCGCGGCGATCGTATTTGGCTTCAGCGACGCACCCGATCCGCCGGCGGCCCTGTCGAAACTCTTTTGCGGGGCCACCTTCGCAAGTAATGAAGAACTTGCCGCAAAGGAAGTATCTTCCATGAGCCGGTTCGAAAACGGCGAAATCGGGGGCATCGTAATGGCGCCGGTGGCAAGAGCCGGTTTTTCGGCGGACACGGTGCTCATTTACGCCAACCCGGCCCAGGTCATGAGGCTCGCCCAGGCCTGGTCGTTCGTTACGGGCGAGCGGAGCGAGAGCGCCTGCGGAGGCAAGGTGGAATGCGATGAATACCTGATTGCTCCCTACAAAACCCAGTCCGCTCGAATCGTCATTCCGGGAAACGGCGAGCGCATATTTGCCGGCACCCAGGATGACGAGGTGACTTTCGCCGCCCCCATTCGAATGCTCCCGGAGTTGGCGAAGGGGTTAAAAGAGGTGGGTAAGGCCATAGGGGCAAGATATCCGGTTACTCCCTATCAGAATTTTCAGCCGGAGTTTCCCGAGTCTTATAAAGTGCTGGGCAAGGAGATCGGGGTCATCTGAGAGGGCAATCCCTTGGCAAGGAGAGTAGGAAGAGCACCGAAGCGCAAAAGGAGACTGGTGTGAGTGAGCTGAAACTCGACCCGCAGCGGACCGCCGTAGTGGTTATCGATCTGCAGAAAGGCATCGTCGGCCGCGATTGCCTTCCCTACTCCTCTTCGGCGGTGATCGCCAAAGCGGTGAAGGTCGTTAGCGGTGCGAGGAGGGCCGGGGCGCTTATCGTCCTGGTCCATGTGGGCGGGGCCGCGGATGGGGCGGACCGGCTCTTTCCGGCGGCCGACCAGCCGATGGTGCGTGGGGCTTTGCCTCCGGACTGGTCGGAGTTGATTCCCGATCTCGACCGGCAGGATAGCGACCTGGTGATCCTCAAGCGCCAGTGGGGCGCTTTCTACGGCACGGACCTGGACCTGCAGCTTCGCCGGCGGAAAGTCGCGACCGTCGTGCTGTGCGGGATCTCCACCGAGTTGGGTGTGGAGAGTACCGCGCGCGACGCTTTTGAGCGGGGCTACGAGTTGGTGCTGGTCTCCGATGCCATGACGGGGCTTAACGCCGAGAGCCACGCCGACGCCGTGGGGCGAATTTTCCCTCGTATCGGACGGGTGCGCGGCGCCGATGAGGTTGTCGCCGCCTTCGCCTAGTTACGGAAAAAGGAGTGATTATGGGCCGCAGACGTTTCGTCGATCTGAGCATCACCATCGAAGCCGATATTCCCAGCGATCCCCCCATGATGATCCCCGGGATTCAATATGTGGACCATGCGGCGGGGGCCCGGCAGATGAAGGAATTCTTCCCGGGGGTAACCGAAGAGCATCTGCCCGGAGGGCTGGGGTGGGCATTGGAATTTCTGACCCTCACAACGCACAGCGGCACGCACCTCGACGCCCCATACCATTATCATCCCACCATGGACAAGGGGCTGCCGGCGCTCACCATAGACGCTATCCCGCTCGACTGGTGCTTTGGCGACGGAGTGCTGCTCGATTTTCGCCACAAGGCCGATGGGGAGCGCATAACCGTTGAGGACCTGCGAGGCGAGCTGGACCGCATCGGCTATGAAATCAAGCCGTTGGACATCGTTTTGATTCACACCGGGGCCGACGCCTGGTGGGGGCGGCCCGAGTACCTGGTCAAAGGGCCGGGGATGACCCGCGAGAGCACGCTCTATCTGACTGAAAAAGGGGTGAAGGTGGTGGGGATTGACGCCTGGAGCTGGGACCGGCCTCTGCCGTTTCTGGCGCGGGAATTCCAGGAGAGGGGAGACCCGAAGGTCATCTGGGAAGCCCATTTTGCGGGTATCGATATCGGCTACTGCCACATGGAGAAGATGGCCAATTTAGCTTCGGTAGGGAGACCCACGGGGTTTACGGTAAGCTGCTTTCCAGTCAAGATAAAGCACGCCAGCGCGGCATGGTGCCGGCCCGTGGCTATAGTGGAAGACGAACCCTGAACAGTGAGGACAGGCCGGTATGAAGGAAAAGGTCGTTATTACGGCGGCAATAACAGGCAGTATCCACACCCCCACCATGTCCGAGTACCTTCCCATCACACCCGGGCAGATTGTCGATGAGGCCGTGAGGGCCTACGAGGCGGGCGCGGCGGTCTGCCACATACACGCGCGCGACCCGCGGACGGGAAGGCCGGTTGCGGATGTGAGCGTCATGCAGGAAATCGTCACGGCCATCAAGAGCCGGTGCGACATGGTGGTTTGCATAACGACAGGCGGAGGACTGGGAATGACCACCGAGCAGAGGGTGGCCCCGGTGGTCCTGTGCCGGCCGGAATTGGCCTCCTTTAACGCCGGCTCCATAAACTTCGCGCTTTTTCCAGTCATCTCGAAATACAAGGAGTGGAAGTTCGACTGGGAAAAGCAATATCTCGGTTTTACGGAAGATTTCATCTTTGCCAATACCTTCAAGTCTATGCGGGACTATTGCGCCATATTCGCCGAAAACGACACCAAGCCCGAGTTCGAGGTCTATGACTCCGGAATGGTCAATAACGTCGCCTACCTGATACAGGCAGGCCATGTCCGCAAGCCGGTCTACCTCCAGTTCGTGATGGGAGTGCTGGGCGGGATAACGCCCAGCTGCGAGAACCTGATGTTCCTGGTCGACTACAGCAAAAAGCAGATCGGAGAGTTCGAGTTTTCGGTGTGTGTGGCGGGCCGGGCCCAGTTTCCGATATGCACCCAGGCGCTGCTCCTGGGGGGAAACGTGCGTGTGGGCCTGGAGGATAATCTCTACCTGGAAAAAGGGCGGCAGGCCAAAAGCAACGGTGAGCAGGTGGCCAAGATGGTGCGCATCGCCGGGGAACTGGGGATCAGTCCGGCAACCCCCGAGGAGGCCCGCCAAATCCTGGGACTGAAGGGGATCGACAAGGTGAACTTCTAATTTTCAGAGTTTTTCGGCCACAATCAAAACCGAGGGCGGGGCGCCATAAACCGTGGAGATCTGTTCGGCATACAGGGGTGAAGTCAACTCGGTGGGGTTGTCGCGCACATCTTTTCCGGCCGGGGGGATTGGCGTAATGGACAAGATTTTGAACCCGCCGTCCAGGATCGCTTTTTCATAGTCGCCCAGTGTCCTGAATGCATGCGGCAAATAGGTGGTCCGCCCGTTATCTTCCAGGATGGGGTAGAGGCCAAGCCATCGCCAGTCCGGTGTCGAACGGCCGGAAGGGTTGGCGGTTTTTTGAACGATTTTGACAAATCCTTTGGAGGCGAGAGCTTCGGTCCATTCCGGGTGAACCAGGATGCAGGCCAGGATCCCGTTATCGGCAATATTGTCCGAGATGGCCTTCAGCATGGCGAACAGTTCAGGTTCGTCGTGCAGAACATAAAGGCAGGTTACAAGCGTTGCCTTGCCGCCCAGTCTGTTTTTGCAAAGTGAGGAGAGCAGACGTCCGTCTACGGCGTCGGCTGCTTCGAAGTTGATGTTTGAAGCCCCCAGAGATCCCCAGCGCGCATGGTCGATGAGTGCGGGTTGCACGTCTATTCCCAGAAGAGGGACGTTTGGCAGGCCATTTTCATCCAGACGTTTCCTCAGTGCGAGGAGTACTTTCCCTGCGCCGCAGCCGATGTCCAATATGCGGGAATCCCGATGGAGCAGGCAAGACCCGGGAGTTTTTTCAAGCAGGAGTTCTACGATATTTTCCGCGGGGCTGAAGCGTTGCCTGTCGCAATCCAGCCAGCTCTGTATGGCGTCGCGCCGAGTATTCTTAAACCACGTCCGGGTATCGCCCCTATCGGATTTGTCGCTGTAGAGCCCCGGGCCGCGCTCGGGGGCCAAGTTGCCGCCGCCGGCCGGCCGGGCGTGAGGCGCCGGCATGGCGAGAAGCTCACCTCCCAGCCTGATCCGGGAGAATTCCGGAAATTCGTCGATGATCCGGCGGTCATGGGTGCAACACAGCAGTGCCGTCTTTTGGTCGAGCAGAAAACGCATCGCGCTTATGAGACCGGCCACTCCGGTTGCGTCCTGGTATTGGGAGGGTTCGTCCAGGAAGAGCACCAGAGGTCCGCAGCTTGCCGCGATGGCAAAGGAGAGCTTTTTTCGAAGGCCTCTTGGCAGGTCGTACGGATTTTTATGGAAATAGTGCGACAGGTCCGTAAGGTCGGCCAGTTTGGCCGCCAGTTTCTTATCCGTGCCAAATTCCAGCTCTTCTTTGACCGTTCGTTTGCAAAAATAGAGGTCCGGGTTCTGAAAGGCGCAGTTCAGGGCGCTGCCGGCGCCTGAGGAAGGTCGGGAGTTAAAATCCCGGCCCGAAACCTCAATAGTGCCGCGATCCGGCTTGAGGAGGCCGAGCAGGAGTTTGCCGAGGGTGGATTTTCCACTCCCGTTGGGCCCCAGAATAAGATACCCCTCTGCCGCCAGAACATCGAGATCGAACCCCTCGAAGAGCCACGGGCGATCCGGCGAATACCGAAAACAAAGGTCGCGGATGGTAAGCACCGGCCGTTGGCCGGCGGGTTTGGACTCTTTTCGCCCCACGGAAGGGGGGGGCGCGGCCGAAGATTTTGAGCGGACTTGACCCGAACCCGGCAAAGTCACGACCGCGTCGAACAGGTCCGGATCGACTTCGCCCGGGTTGAAGGAGACCAGCGCGACAGCCTTTCGGTCCCGGGCGTAAGCCTTGAGTATCTTGAAAATCCTTTGCTGGAAGGCGGGATCGAGTTCCGCCAGGATTTGGTCCAGCAGCAGCAGATCGGGCCGGGCAATCATGGCCGAGGCGATGTGGAGACGCTGCAGTTCTCCCCCGGAAAGGCTTTCGAGCTTTGAGTCGGAAATTTGCGACAAGCCGAAACGGCTTGCCAGGCAATTCAGGGAGGCCGTCATGAGGTCGTGCGCAATTCCCCTCATTTCGAGCGGAACGAGCAGTTCTTCAAAAGCCCTGGATTTGAAGCCGGTATTCTGATTGTACGGGTTTTCAATGACGATGGCGGTGTCATCCCTGGACGCGCCTTGTGTTACGGGCCGGCCGAAAAGGGATATGGATCCGCTCAGGTGGCAGGCTGGAGACCAGGTAGGCAGATAGCCGCCCAGGGCCATCAACAAGCCGGTCTTTCCGCTGCCGGACTCGCCCGTCACCCCGATGAGATCTCCTGCTTTGCCGCTGAAGGAGAGGTCGCGAAACAGGGGTGTTTGTCCCTCATTGGATGTAAAAGACAGGCAGAGATTATCAACTTCGAGCAAAATAACATCCCTTGAACAGCAACATGACGATCATCAGGCCGGCCGCGCCCACCGCCATCCAGTCTTTGTACGACCAGCGCAACACCAAAAAAGAGGACTTGGGTCCGTGTATCCAGATTCCTTTTGAGAGCAGGGTTACCGAGCTGTCACAGATTTCCAGGAGCATGGAGGCGAAAATGGCATACAGGGCCGGGGCCAGCGCCAGGGAGCGTCTAAAAACGTTGGAGGACTTGACACCCCTTAGTTGGTGCGCCAGGAGGACATCGCGGACCCTTTTGGAAACGTGGGGAAGAAACCAGATCGCCCGGAAAATAAGGAGGGTGGCCACCATAGGCAACTTTAGAGACAGCATGAGGGCATAAAGTTCTTCTTTGGTGGTGCGCTTGACCAGCCACAGAGTGGCGGCGAAAACGGAGGCAAACCGCACGCCGGCGTTTCCCGCGGTTCGAAGTCCCTTCTGGCTGATTGCGTGGGTGTGAAAATCGACCCCGTGTATGAGAAAAAGCACGACCAGGGCAAAAACGAGCATCCTGGCAAAAATACTGGAGGGATTGAAACCGCTGCGACTCTTGACCGAAAAGGCGTACAGAAGTCCGAGGAGGACAATGACGAAATTCAGTGGGACCCCGGTTTTCAAGGCCGCGAAGACAAAACAAATGGCGATAATGAATCGGGTGGCTGGGTGCATGACATTCTACTCAGGTTTTATGGACAGTATCCTGGCGCCGGTAAAGTGGCTGGTAAGCCTGGCAGGCAAGGCTTTTATCAGGCAAAAGCATAGTAAGGCCGTTGCCAGCTTATCAACAGTATCTGTCAATAAACCTCCCAAAGTTACACTCACATGCAGGGACATTCCGGTAGCTTTGAATAAAACCGTGAATATGTCCGCTCCAGCCAGGGTCGCTCCGCGAAAGACATATACGGTAACAGGAACCGAAGCCAGGGCGGCGATAACTCCCAGCAAAAACCCCCAGAAAATGGTGGCCCGCATGTTGGCCAGGAATTTAAACCGGGTAAAGAATGAACTGCACACCGCTATGAGGATAGCCGTGCCGGAATAGGCTATGGCCGTGGGCGCGGTGGTAATGCTTATGATCAGCAAGGCCAGCACGCCTGCCACAGCGCCTGGAAAGGGCCCAATCAAAACCGCGGCAAGCACGGTCCCCACGGAGTCGAGATAGATCGGCAACTTAAGAGAATGGACAAGAAATCCAACTCCAGCATTGAGGGCGGCGCAAAATGCGATGAAAGAGATTTTAAAAGGGTCGCCCCTCATTGTTTCATCCTCATGAAGGATAGACAGCCTCTCATCCGGGCAGGTGGACAGGACCGGACGGCGCCGCGCATCGAATCGGAATTCCTCTAATATCAGAACGAGGTCGGTTGTCAAACCAATTCGGGTTCGAACCGAGCCGTGACAAAGTTGAGGGAACAGGTCCGCGGGAGGTTTATCCGCTCTTGCCGCGCTTTCTGGTTGCAAGATAATAGAGAAGCAGAAAGCAGGCGAGCACGCCGACGGCGATCAACGCTGCCCGGTGAATCGCTTGGGACGATCCCATCCATCCTTTCTCGAAATAGTAGCCCGCCATAATGAAACTGGTTACCCAGACCACGGCCCCCGAATAGGCGAAGGCGGCGAAAACAGGGTATTCCATGCGGGCCGCTCCGGCGGTCAGGGCGGTGAGATGCCTTACGCCGGGGACGAAATAGCCCAGGGTAAGGGTCCATTTGCCGGTGCGGTCCAGCCACAGGCGGGCTCGTTCCAGTTTTTCCGGGGTGAGGTGCACCTTGTAGCCGTACCTGTGGACCAGGTAGTACCCACCGCTTCGGCCGATCAGGTAGGAAAGGGTGATGCCGCAGATGCTGCCCGAAAAGGCCGAGGCGAGGGCCGGGACCAACTGGAGGCGGCCCTTGAAGATAAGAAAACCGGTAAGGGCAAGAAGCGTTTCGTCCGGCACGGGCACGCCGACTATACCCAGCATGAGAAGGCCGAAAATCCCTGCATACCCGTATTGTGAAACCCAGTGCAGGATAATTTTTTCCAAACCATCCGTCTCCACGAGTTATATTTCTAACAAGGGTCGCCGGAAAATGATCATCATGACTCCGGCGGCGCATATGATACATGATATAATCGGCAGGAACAATTGAATACATAAGGTATCAAAAATCCAGAAGCGGGCGTGGTTGAGCACCGGGGGGAGTTTGCATTGGAACCGGAAATATCCGACCTGCGGCGTCAGGTCCAAAGGAACTGCGACATTTCGGACGCCCGGCATGCCGGGGTGTACTCGCTTTGCGGGCTTCTGCTGCGGTTGCGGGACCTGTACAAATGGGAGAAGGGGATAGTCCCCTGGCGGGAGCCCCAGCCTGCCGAACTCATGGGGTGGATGGAGGAAAGGGAGGAGTACTGGGAAAAGATCATGGAGGAGGAAATCCAGCCGCTTGTTTTTAACGGCGCCAGTTTCGATCCTTTCGACATGGGCGGTCTCAACCGGTTCCTGCGTCCGTTGGGTTTGATCTACGGGGCGGGCTACGGCATCGGCATGAAACCCACTTTCTTTCTGGCGGAAAGCGATGAATCGAGGACCGTGGAGGGGTTGCGGGTCGATGTGGTAAACCGGGAGCTCGTTCGCGATATATTCATGAGCCCAGCGATGCGGCGCGGCGAGCAAATATTTGCCAGGCGGTCGTGCATGCTCTTTTATCTGTGGGACCAAATCTTGGAGGCGCGTCCCTCAGCCCGGGAAGCCCTGGATTTTGCTCTTGCCCGCCACGGGGCGAGTCTTGATGAGTTCCGGCGCGATGCGGCCCGTCTCGGAGACCAGCTGGAGCGGATTGCCTGGCTGGAGCTGGAAACCTGGGTCTATCATGAAATCGGCGAAGCGCTGGATGACGGCTTCGATGGCCGGCTCTTTCGGGAACTGGTGTCCGCCTATGCCAACAGCCCGGTTGAAATATTTGTCCGTGTGCTGAAAGACGTTCTTGCGGACACTCACCCCCGGGGGCTTCTCGGCCATATCGTGCAAAACCGGATCGAATCTTCTCTCGGGTTCTACGTGGCTTTTCAGCGCGCTATCTCGCGAACGGTTTTCCCGGAGATCCGGGAAGCCTTCCGCCGGTTCAGGCAAATCGGCGACTGGGGCCTTATCGAGGC
>JARLHP010000067.1 GCA_031292195.1 Syntrophobacteraceae bacterium | reverse complement strand
CTGGACATTTCTTTTGCTCGCCCTTTTGGCCAGTTCGCCCAGGATCATCAACTCTTCCAGTTGCGGCCCGTCGGTCGCGTCATTTATGGCCCCCGGCCTGAAGCCATCCCCCAGGCTCAAGGTCACGTCGTATTTGTACGCAATGTCCAGAAGATCGTCGTAGTACTCGAAAAGCGGATTTTGCCTGCCGTTTCTGCGCATCCAGTTCATGAGAAACGACCCGCCGCGGCTGACGCAGGGCATGATGCGCTCGTAGGCTTCGAGCTTTTTCACCGACTCCAGCGTCACGCCGCAGTGCACCGTGATATAGTCGATCCCACTGGCGCACTGCTCTTCGATGCTTCGAAGAAGCTCCTCTCCCTGCATGGTATCGAGCGGCCGGTGCTGGCGTACCATCTCGGCCGCCACCCAGTAGAGGGGCACGGCCCCGACCATTACCGGAGAATTTTCCAGGAAAAAATCTCTAAAGGCAGGCAGGTCACTACCGGTGGACAGATCCATGATGGAATCGGTTCCCGCCCTCAGGGCCGCATCGAGCTTCTCCCTTTCCATGTCCATCGAACTGCATTCGCTGCTTGTTCCAAGATTTGCGTTCACCTTGGTCTTGAGGCCCCTGCCCACGGCCCTTGGAACTGAAAACGAATGCTTTACGTTCTTTGGAAGAACGGCCACCCCGGCGGCAATCGACTCCCGTAGCTGCTCGGCGACAACCGGCTCGTTTTCGACCGCCTTGCTCATCTCCTCGGTGATTATTCCCGCCCTGGCAGATTCCAGCTGAGTAGCCATAAAGTCGTCTCCATCATCGGAAGAGGGTCTTGAAGTGTGCCTGGTCGCCGGGTCCTGCCCGGCATGAGGCCTGGCGTCGCTTATTCTCTATAACCTGTCCGACAGGCCCGGTGAATGTTTAATCAGCAATTCTCATACCAGATTAAGCGATCGAAAATCGGGGGGGTAATGCGGGAGTGAAAACTGTGCAAGCTCCCCCTCCTGGGTTTGCGGTCCGGATGATCCACCCCGGAAAGCCTTCCTCTGTCTACAGACCTGGAAATACTTATCACCATGCTTGTGATCGAACAGGGGCTTAAGGACCTGCCGACTCGTCCGCCCTTACTGTTCGATCCTGGAACGTGTTCGAAATGCGAACACCGAACCAAACACCGTGATGTGACGCCGGTTCCACGGTCATGCTGTTCGATTGTCGAACAATGATGCGATCACCGCTCCGCCCGCTCCAAACCCTGCCGGGCCTGCGGCTTACCCGTGCCCTATCCATCATTCCGCACGGGCCGCGGCACTGACGCCAGACGCAGTAGAGGCACCGGTCGAATTGCGGTGAGTTTTCCGTCGGACCACTGTTGGCATGAAGTTTGCTCTACATTCCTTAAACCTGATTATTATTGTCAATCCGAATATTTATAAAATGAGAGGAGGTCCAGGTGAGCGTTCATGTCACTATGCCGAAACTCGGCATGACCATGAAGACCGGTAAATTATCGAAGTGGTACAAGCAGGAAGGTGATCAGATCGTGCAGGGCGAAGACCTCTTCGAGGTCGAGACCGAGAAGATCACCAACAAGGTTGAGGCGTCCGCGGCCGGGGTTCTTTATCAGATCGTGGTCCAGGAGGGGGATGTCGTAGCGGTTGGAACCATAGTGGGAGTGATTGCGCAAGCGGGGGAAAAGCCCGAAAGGATCGAGGGCCTTCAAGTTGGCGAAATCACGGAGGTTGAGCCGGCGGCGGCCAGGGCGCCTTCGAAAGCCGAAGCTGAAAGACCCGTGGAAAGAGCGGAGCTCCTGGCTACTCCGGCTGCTAAAAGGTTGGCAAAGGAACTGGGAGTCGACCTGGCCTATGTGAAAGGCACCGGCCCGGAGGGGCGCATAAAGGAAGCCGATGTTACCCGATATCACGAGCAGGCCGGGAAAAAACCCAAAATTACTCCTCTGGCCGAAGAGATCGCCCGGGCATCGGGCCTCGATCTGTCGACGATCACCGGGACCGGTGAAGGGGGGAAGATAACCAAAGAAGACGTGGAGCGGGCGCTCCAGCAGAAGAAGCCGGCGGGCGTTGAAGAAAAAGAAAAGGTAAAGACCATTCCCATGGCGGGCATTCGGAAAGCCATTGCCGACAACATGCATGCCAGCCTGAGGAATACCGCCCAGCTCACCCTGGCCTCCGATGTGGATGTCACCGAGACGCTACGTTTTCTGGAGCTTGTCAGGCAACAGTACAAAAGGGACGAATCGGTAAAGGTATCTCTTAACGATATCCTTGTCCTGGCGGCTTCCCGGGCGCTCAAACGCTTTCCCATAATGAACTCGACCCAGGTTGGCGAGGAAATCTTCCTTCACGATTCGGTGGGCATGGGTATCGCCGTGGCCATCCCGGAAGGGTTGATCGTGCCGGTGCTGCGGGATGCCGACAGCAAGGGGCTGCTGCAAATAGCCGCTGAAGCGCGAATTCTTATCGGCAAGGCCCGATCGAACGCTTTGAGCATGGAGGACGTGAGCGGCGGGACTTTCACCATCAGCAACATGAGCAGTTCGTGTGTGGACAACTTCACACCGGTTCTGAGACCTCCTGAGACCGGGATTCTCGGGGTTGGCCGTGTGGTGAAAAAACCGGTCGTCTTGGAGGATCAGATCGTGATTCGCTCCATGATGGGACTCAGCCTGACTTTTGATCACCGGGTGGTGGATGGGGCGCCGGCGGGCGAATTTTTCACCCTTTTGTGCCGCTGCCTGGAAGAGCCCACTCTCATTTTGGTCTGAACGAGGAGGTTTCGATGCACGATGTGATTGTGATCGGTGGCGGCTCGGGAGGATACGCCGCGGCCATACGGGCCTCTCAGCTCGGAGGCAAAACGGCCCTGGTGGAATGCGGGCAAATGGGCGGCACCTGCGTCAACAGGGGCTGCATCCCCAGTAAGACCTGGGTGAGGGGCGCCGTCCTGTTCAACCTGGTAAAAGAAGCCGGGGAGTTCGGGATCAAAGCCACCCTGGAGCCCGTGGACTTCCAGACCATCGTCGATCGGAAAAACGGGGTGTCGGCGGACATCCGAAACGGCATGGAAGCGCTCCTGCAAAATAACGGCGTCGAGGTTATTAGAGGTCGCGCGGTCATCAAAAGCCCACGGGAAATCGATGTCGAAGGCCGGGTGTATGAAACGAAAAGAATCATCCTGGCCACGGGCAGCACCCTGGCGTTTCCGGCGATCGAGGGACTCGATCAGGCCGCGCTCACCACCGACCAGGTGCTGGATATGACGCAGGTCCCCTCTTCCCTGTTGATCTGCGACGGTGGTTATATCGAGGTGGAAATGGCCTTTCTGATGGCCACCTTCGGCGCCAAGGTGGTCCTTGTCACGGAAGCCGCGCGCATCCTGGCGCGGGAGGACCACGACACCAGCCAGCGGATCGCTCAATCCCTGCGGGAAAGGGGCGTGGAGGTCCTTACGCGCCGCGCTCTCACATCGGTTTCAAAATCGGAATCGGCGGCCGGCTGGTCCTGTGTGCTCTCGGGAACCCCGGAGCGGACCGTTGAAGTGCAAAAGGTGCTGGTTTCTTCCCGAAAACCGGCGGTAAGCGACCTCGGACTCCAGCAGGTGGGTGTGGCGTTTGGCGAAGATGGCGCCATCCGGGTAAACGGGCGGCTGGAAACTTCGGTGGAGTCCATTTACGCCATAGGGGACGCAACGGGCGGGTGGATGCTGAGCCATGCCGCGTCGTCCATGGCGATCGCCGCCGCGCAGAATTGCATGGGAAAAACCACCACGTACCCTTTCCACCTCATTCCGCGCGGACTGTGGAGTTCCCCGGAAATGGGCGCGGTCGGCCTTTCCGAAGAAGAAGCGGAGAAGAAAGGCTTCGAGGTCGAAGTCGGAAGCTTCCCCTACGCCGTAAACGGCCTGGCCATGACACGGGGCAGGGTGGAAGGCGCGGTCAAGATCGTTTCGGACGCGCGCCACGGCGAGATTCTTGGCGTCCACATCGTGGGGGGCGGCGCCACGGACCTGGTCGGGGAAGCCGTTTTGGCCATGCAGTTGGAAGCGACCGTGAACGAGCTTGCCCACAGCATACGGCTCCATCCCACCTATTCTGAAACGGTGGTCGATGGGGCAAGGGATGCTGCGAGCTGGGCGCTCTATCTGCCCAAACGCTGATGAGTATTGTTGTTGGACCCCTTTGGGGGTCCGTTATCCTTCAAAACGATTGGCGGCGGCAAAATGAACGACGATGCTTCGGCCACTCATCTGCAGTTTCTGGACTGGGGTCTCTTGCCCTACGCTGAAGCCATGAAGCTCCAGGAAGCACTGGTTTGCGAGCGCATGGCCGGGGTTTCACCGGACCGTCTGGTGGTGGTGGAACATCCGCCGGTGATAACCATCGGGCGCAGCGGCAGCTCGGAGGATTTGCGGGAGCCCGAAGAGGCGCTTAAAAGGAGAGGGGCTTCTCTATTCCGGGTGGATCGCGGCGGGATGACCACTTTTCACGGTCCCGGCCAGCTTGTGGCCTACCCCATTGTCAAACTCAAGGTCAAAGACCTCCATCTCTACCTCAAGATGCTTCTGGATGCCGTGTCGGCGCTGCTCTGCGGTTATGGACTGGTTCCCGAGCTAAAGAGCGGCAGGCCGGGCGTTTGGACCGGTTCCGCAAAGATAGCCAGTGTGGGGATAGCGGTGCGTAGCTGGGTTGCCTATCACGGCATTGCACTCAACGTGAACACCGATCTCCATTGGTTCGATGCCATAACTCCCTGCGGGAACCCGGATGAAAAGATCACCTCGATGGAGCGGGAACTGGGGCGCCCGCTGGAGTTGGCTGAGGTGAAGGACCGTTTTGGGCAGATTTTCTGCCGGGTCTTCGGCTATTCGATGCGACAGGAATCGGACAATCGGCCCAATGAACGCCCTCCCTGGCTTGTGCTGCCCGCTCCGAAAAGCGAAGCCATGGAAAAAATGGCCGAGGTGCTCTCCCACCATCGCCTTGGCACGGTGTGCGAGGACGCAAATTGCCCCAACATCGGCGAGTGTTTCGGGCGTGGAACGGCCACCTTCATGATACTCGGCGGGGCGTGCACCCGCCGGTGCCGATTCTGCGCCGTTGGCAAAACTGTTCCCGATCCGGTGGACATGGAGGAACCCGAACGTGTGGCCAGGGCGGTTGAGCAGCTGCGGCTAAAACACGCCGTGATCACCTCCGTTACCAGGGACGACCTGCCCGATGGGGGCGCCCGGTATTTTGTCAGTACGCTGGAAAGGATCAGAAAGCGCTGCCCGACCGTTAGCGTCGAACTCCTCGTTCCGGACTTCGGAGGGTCTCTGCCCGCCTTGCACCAGGTGTGCGAGGCCCGCCCCGAGGTGTTCGGCCATAACCTGGAAACGGTAGCCCGCCTCTATCCTCTCGTTCGTCCCGGGGCCGTCTATGAACGCTCCCTCCGGATCCTGGAGTATGCCTCCGGTCGGGGTCTTGTGGTCAAGTCGGGGCTCATGCTGGGGCTGGGAGAAACGGAGTGCGAACTCCTCGAAACGATGGGTGATCTGCGGCGCGCCGGCTGCTCGTTTCTAACGCTCGGACAGTATTTGCCCCCGTCCGAAGACCACCTGCCGGTAGCTCGCTATGTCTCTCCCCGGGAGTTCGAGCAATGGGCTGAAATTGGACGTTCCCGGGGGTTTGAAAGAGTCGCCGCAGGGCCTTTGGTGCGAAGCTCCTATCATGCGGAGGAAATGATCTCACAACCAGGAACCTGAAGACAGGGAGGTTGAACAGTGGCAGGCAAGCGCTTCATTGTGGAAGTTGGAACGGGCGTGGACATTCACGGAGAGGACGCCACCAAAGCGGCATGTCGCGCGGTAAAGGACGCCGTCTCCAGGAGCTGTCTTTGCGGGATAGTTGAAATCCTGGGGATTCAGGATCTCAATGCAGTTGAGGTGGAAATAGTGGTGGCTGTGCCGGGGGCCGGGGATGTCGATCTGGATCGGGTAATGGCCCAGGTGCCTATCGGACGAAAAACCGCCCGGGCCGTCGAGGGCGGTCTGAAGGTCAAGGGGCTCTGCGTGGCGCAGTTCGCGGCCGGTTGTGATCAGATAGTGATGGCTAACGCGGCTGTAACGGTATTCATCGAACAATGACACAAAAATCTGCCAAAAGGAGAGAAGAAAGGAGTCCGGGAGAAGGCGAAAAGTCGGGAGAGAGGTTCGGGGATTGGAATAACCAAATACTTTCGGCGCGGAGGATAAATCAGATGGATATAAGCAAAGAAAAGATGGTCGAAATGTACACGATCATGAGCAGAATCCGGATGTTCGAACTGCGGGTCAGCGAGCTTTTCGCCGCCGGCAAGATTCCCGGATTCGTGCACCTCTATGCTGGCGAGGAAGCGATTGCCACCGGCGTATGCGCTAATCTGCTAGGCTCGGACTACATTACGAGCACCCACCGTGGTCACGGACACCTGATCGCCAAAGGCGGGGAAATTCAGTTCATGATGGCCGAGGTCCTGGGGAAAAAGACCGGGTACTGCAAAGGCAAGGGCGGCTCCATGCATATCGCCGACGTCGCCCTGGGCATTCTTGGGGCCAACGGCATCGTCGGAGCGGGACCTCCCCTTGCCGCGGGCGCCGCTCTGGCCTGCCAATACCAGGACAAAGGCGCCATAGCCGTATGCTTTTTCGGCGATGGGGCCTCCAATCAGGGCACCACCCACGAAGCCATGAACCTGGCGACCTGCTGGAAGCTTCCGGTCGTTTTCATCGCCGAAAACAACATGTACGGCATTTCGAGCTGCACTCTCAACTCGATGTGCGTGCCCAATATCGCCGACCGGGCCAGCGCCTACGACATGCCGGGAGTGGTTGTGGACGGCAACGACGTCATGGCGGTCTTCGAGGCCTCCGGGGAGGCCATAAAGCGGGCCAGGCAGGGTCAGGGACCCTCGCTGATCGAATGTAAGACTTACCGTCACCGTGGCCATTTCGAGGGTGACCCCTGTGCTTACCGGCGTAAAGAGGAATTGGAGGAGTGGAAGGAGAAGGACCCCATTCCCCGGTTCGAACAGAAGCTCGTGGCGTTGGGCGTGATGAGCGCGGAGCAAGTCCGGGAAATCCAGGACACTCTTAAAAAGCAGCTCGAAGAGGCCGAGCGCTTTGCCGAGGAGAGCCCTTTTCCGGATGTCTCCGAGCTGATGAGCGATGTTTACACCGCATAGAGCTATGCCGGTCAATCACATTCATTGGAAAGGAGCATGACGACATGCCGACTATGACATTTGCCCAGGCTCTAAATGATGCTCATAAACTGGAAATGCTGCGTGACCCCAATATCTACGTGGCGGGGGAGGACGTTGGCATCTACGGCGGTATTTTTGGCGTTACCGGTGGATTGCTCGATCAGTTCGGTCCCAAAAGAGTGCGCGACACCCCCATTACCGAGAGCGCAATTGTGGGGACCGCGGTAGGGGCCGCTTCCTGCGGGCTGAGGCCGGTGGTCGAGTTGATGTTTGTCGATTTTATCGGTGTGGCCCTCGATCAGCTTTTTAACCAGGCGGCCAAAATGAAGTACATGTTCGGCGGGAAGGCCAAGATCCCGATGGTGCTGCGGGCCACCTGCGGGGCGGGGATCGGGGCCGCGGCCCAGCACTCCCAGTGCCTGGAAGCCTGGTTCATGCACGTCCCCGGACTGAAGGTGGTGATGCCCAGCACCCCCGCCGACGCCAAAGGGTTGCTCATCTCGGCCATCCGCGATGATAATCCGGTGGTGTTTCTGGAGCACAAGATGCTCTACGCGCTGGAAGGTGAAGTGCCCGCCGGAGACTATACGGTGCCCCTTGGCAAGGCGGATATAAAGCGGGAAGGTAAAGACGTGACGGTCATAGCCACTGCCCAGGCCGTCCATACCGCGCTAAGCGCCGCCGAAAAGCTCTCCGCCGACGGGATCAGCGTGGAGGTCCTCGATCCGCGGACCCTCAATCCCCTGGATGAGGAGGCCATATTGGAATCGGTTCGCAAAACGCATCGGTTGGTAATCATTCATGAGGCGGTGAAGTTCGCAGGGGCGGGAGCCGAAATTGCCGCCATGGTGGCCGAAAAAGCCTTCGATCGGCTGGACGCCCCCATTCTCAGGGTCGCCGCGCCCTTTGTGCCCGTTCCTTTCTCCCCGCCCTTGGAAAAGGAATACATCCCCAGCGAGGAGAAGCTGATCCGGGCGGTAAAGACGGTGATGGAGTCCTAGTCATGACTCTATTTCCGAACTGAGGGGTAGGGTGGGCAACAGCGGAGCGTGCCCACCCTCGACACCTCCCCGGGGACATGCGGAAACCTTGAAAAGTTATCATGCCTTCGCAGGCTGAGACCGCCCTTCGCTCCCGGGCTTCCAGTCGAGACGTGCTTTTCAAGGAGGTTGCTCACGTTCCCCCGGGGACACCCGGAAACCATTAAAAGTCCGCGGCTCGGGCTTGGCAATCCTGGCTGGCGGTCCCACCGCCGGCTCGGGCTTGGCAATCCCGGCTGGCGGTCCCACCGCCCGACCGCGGCGGCACGCCGCAGGAGAGATGAAATGGAAGAACGAATAGAAGTTGCTCCTTTACGTCTCAAAGTCGCGCTTAAAGGTCTGGCCGTCATTTATGGAGTGGCGATCGTCACCAACTTCCTGCTGAACGCATGGATGAAGGCGGCGCCCATAGGCCCCTGGGTCGGCGAAGACGTGCTGAAATGGTACTGGTTCGACAATGTGGTCTACATGGTGTTGTCGCTTTGGTGGTGCTTTTTGTTTGTTGCCGTGGGGATGTGGCCTTTTAGCAAGATTGAAAATCGTTTTCAAAGAGGCATCGTGGCCACGGTAACGTGCTGGGTCCTGGGCTGGTTTTCCTACAAAGCCATCTACTGGCTCGGACTTGACGCCGGATGGGCTTTCCCGATTGTCGGCTGCATCTACTTCGCCCTGGTCTTTCTGGCTTATACCGGGGAAAATTGGCTTGTCGCCGGATTTTCAGCTCCACGCCAACTCGGCATACTTCTGGTGATTTGTCTGGGTCTTACATGGGTTTTGACCATGACCTACGTCCGCTGGATTCCTCCCTGGTGGTTTCCCTTTTCCCAGATGGGCCTGGCCACCGGATTGTTTTCCTACTGGTTCCGAAAAATGCGTCAACCCATGAAGGGAATTTCGATGTGGTTGCTGATGTTTATTGCCGTGGCCGTGTGGCTGGGGATTTCGGCCAGGTTGGGACTCTGGGATTACAAGCTGGAAGGCATAGGCAAATTCTGGAACATCGGTTCCTATACCCCCGATAACGAGTGGCTTCTCCTGTTCATGGTCAGCTGTTCTTTCATCTATGGCGTGTTGGTCCCCCTGCACAACTGGCCTTTTACCAAGATTCGCATGCCTTGGGGCGGTATACTTGCCAGTGTGAGCACCGGAGTTCTTGCCATAATCATCACCGTCCTCATCAAGAACCTGGTTGGAACCGTGTTCAGCAGTATGAATTCCGCCCTGACCTACGGGTATATGGCCACGGCCTGGTCCTTTTTCATCACCCTGTTTTTCGGCGTCGGCTCCGAAGAACCCTATCTGTGGACCGGACAGAAAACTCCCGGCACCTGGGAAGACGTGGACTGAAAAGGATGCAGGGCAACGGCAACCGGAACTTACAAGGAGGTTGGTGGATGGAGACGGGACTAAAAGGAAAAGTGGCGCTGATAACCGGCGCCAGTCGGGGCATCGGCCTGGCCTGTGCCCGGGTGTTGGCCGAGGAAGGATGCAAGGTGGTCATCTGCGCCCGGGAAGTGGAAGCCCTGGATAAGGCGGCGGGGGAGCTGAAAGCCCTGGGAATGGAGGTTAAGGCCATCCAGGCCGACGTCACCAAACCGGCCGAAATCAAGAGCCTGGTGGCCGGGGCTGTCGAAGAGTTCGGGCGCCTCGATATCCTGGTAAACAACGCGGGCAGAGGCCGGCTGTGCGACATGCTCGAGTTGCCCGAGGAAGAGTTTCGCTACAACATGGACCTCATGTTTTTCGGCGTGATCGAGTGCTCCAAGCAGGTAATACCCCATATGCGGAAGCACAATTGGGGACGGATCATAAATATTTCCTCCGTTTTCGGCAAACAGCCGGGCGGCCTGGTGGACTACGATGCCATCAAAGCGGCGGTTATCATGTTCACCAAGGATCTGGCCAATCGTCTGGCCGGGGAAAACATTCTGGTCAACGCTGTTTGCCCCGGGCCCATCCACACGCAACTGTGGGACGGACCCGGACAGTTGGGTGAGCAAATCGGCAAGCTGGTTGGCATGTCGGGGCCCGAAGCCATCGATTGGTTCGCCAAACAGAACATCCCGCTGGGACATCACGGCGATCCGGAAGATATCGGCTACATGGTGGCCTTCCTGGCCTCCGACAAAGCCAAGTTCATCACCGGGCAGGCCATAAATGTGGACGGAGGTATGGTGAAATCGCCCATTTGACCCCCTGGCGCGGTACCGGTGCGACCTTGGGGACGAAGACCGTCGTTGATGGAAGAAACTAAAGCTATGGCACGCCGCTTTTAGGAAGGGGGCTGACTTGTCGCTAGTGGGAATCATTGCCAACCCGGCATCAGGAAAAGATATCCGGAGACTGGTGGCCTACGGGAGCGCCTTCGACAATCAGGAAAAGGTGCGCATGGTGCGCCGGATTCTTCTGGGGCTCGACGCCATGGGCGTGGACGAAGTCTGTTATATGCCGGACTACTACGGGATCGTTCCAAAGGCCTTGGATCGCCTGGATATCAAAGCCCCCGTAATGCCGCTCGATTTTGCCCTCAAGGCGGACCAGCGGGATTCCACCGCGGCGGCGGCCATTATGGAACAAAGGGGCGCAAGGTGCATCATCACCCTGGGCGGGGACGGGACCAACAGGGTTGTGGCCAAGGGCGCCCGCAAGGTCCCCATACTGCCCATTTCCACAGGGACGAACAATGTGTTTTCTTTCATGGTCGAGGCGACCATAGCCGGGATGGCG
>JARLHP010000066.1 GCA_031292195.1 Syntrophobacteraceae bacterium | reverse complement strand
GAGTTTCTCCTGAGGCTGGCTCACCGGCTCCCGCTTTCTTCCTGCGCTCAGGGCGAGGATTTCGAAGCCGTGCGGAGCCTGCGGCGAAGTGTGCGGATTTCATGGCTGGCCGCACACCGCTTGCCCCGAGGAGTCCGCTATTATTCACTTGCGGCCTTCGCCACACCTGAGAATACATCGCTTTTGCTTCGCCCGTTCTACGATATCCTGGTCCGTACGGACCCCCTCAATGACGGAATGGTGATTTGCTCGGACGCCATAATTCCCGGTTCGGTCCTTCTCGGCTATCCCAACGCGGATCATTATGCGGTGGCCATGCCTTTCAATGGGAAAAATGGAGCCCTGCTGGCCGGGCTTATAAACAGGAACGACTATCCCAGGGCCGCTCTGCTCGAGGCCGCCTTGCGATACGTCGCAGAAGATCTGGGGCGGGAAAAGGGTGGAAACCAAACATTCGGGCCGCCGGGGGCAAAGGGGAATTGCATATTTTAATCCCAAAGATGCGCGAGCTTGACCTGAGTCAAGGATTTTTCCGGGATAGTATAATAGGTTTGGAAGGCATGGGACAAATAGGACGAATAAAAATGGAGGAGCGAACCACCCCTGTCGAAAGGCCCCGGAATGAAAGAATCTCTCCGTAAGCTTCCCGCTCTTTTGAGCCTGGTTCTCCTTGCCGCTCATTTCCTGCGCATGCAGGATCTTATCCTGGTGGCCCTCGATCTTGGCCTTGTACCGCTGCTTTTCTGGAAAAAACGTTGGCTCATCCAGGCAATCCGGGTTTACCTCGTCCTGGGAAGCCTCCTGTGGGGCAACACCTTGTTGATGATAATAATGGAGCGCAAAGTGCGGGGAATGCCATTCGCCGGGGCCGCAACAATCCTTGGCTCGGTGGCTATCTTCACACTCACGGGCGCTCTATTGGCCGCTCCCGGAAAATCGGTTCCGGCCGAACGTATTGTGGCGTGAAGCATGTCGCCGGCTGATCAAAAATGCCATCACGTGCTGGAACCACCTTTATCTCTCACGGAGACTTGCCCGGGAGAAGAATGAGGAGCGACGAGCGGCACTGATCGAAGCCATTCGTAACGGCTCGGTCGCCACTTGGGCGCCTTTCAACCTGCACGGGGAGTTCGATTTCTCCGACGAGCGGATGGTCGATTCGATGGGTTTGACACTCCCCCCCAAATCCGGGACTGAAACCGGACTAAAATTGGGAGGTCAAATAACGAATGAAAGCTTTGCCGGTTACAGGTTTACGCGAAAGCCTATGGAACTTTAGAGCCGTTTGTTTAAGCGTACTCAATATTTGAACAACTCAAATTGCTTCCTTATCCTCGCAACAGAAGAACGTTTTGTGGTAGCATGAAATCAATCGGGTCAAACTCGCAAAAGGCGACTTCTCCTGTAAGAGAGCAATAGGGCCGCCTCTCGACCTGAATGCTCCTCATATCGAATAATTCGGGAGAGAATCGAGGGTCATGAAAAGGCGCCGCTTCATCATAGCTTTGGTCATTCTGGCTGCGGCGCTGGTCTTTCCTCCCTTCGCCGCCGCAAACACCGTCAGCGGCCCGGCCTGGCATATCGCAGGAAGAGCTGATTTCAACCGGGATGGGAGTCCGGACGTTCTGTGGAGAAACCAGACGACCGGTGAGATGGTCGTCTGGTACATGCATGGGAGCGCTCTGCTTTCCGAGGAGCGCTTCCTCACAGGCCCCGGTCCAGCCTGGGAAATTATGGGAGTGGGGGATTTCAATGGCGATGGAAGCCCTGATCTTCTGCTCAGGAACAAGTCAACCGGGGACGTGCTTGTCTGGTACATGAACGGGCTCTCAGCGATCGGCCAGGATAAAGTCGCAAAGGTGAGCGGCCATTGGGATATAGCTGGTGTCGGAGATTTCAACGGGGATGGAAAGCCTGATATTGTCTGGAGAAATTCGGCCACAGGAGAGACTGTTGTCTGGTATATGAACGGGATGCGCCGCCTGGGTTCGGCGACCCTGGAGAGCCTGCCTCCACCCTGGGATATCATAGGTATAGGCGACTTCGATCATGACGGATCACCCGACATCCTCTGGAGAAACTCAATAACGGGCAAAGTTGAATTCTGGCATATGTGCGGTCTTGTTCATGTGGACCCCGGCGCTTTAGCCGCTCGCGCGCCTCCAGCGGTCCCCTTGGCAGTCTGCAATATCAATAGCGATGCAAGTCCGAAGATAATCCAAAAGCACATTGCAACCATCTCCGACTTTTGCCCGCTTTTAGCGGCGGGTCCTCTATGCAATTTAATTATTTCAACTCAGTGCATCCGCGCCCCGCCAAGTTCGGCTATTTACTCCTGATTTTACCAGATTCACACTGACTTCAAGATCGGGCGTCCCTACCCTACCGGGCAACAGGGGATACGCCCTCGCACGCCATTCATGGATGTAGCTTCGATGTCCGGTTCCGGACCAGGGGCATATTATGCGATTCAGCAAGAAAACCATCCTGTCAGGCGTGGCTTTCGCCGCGATCCTGGCCGTTTTGGCCGGACTATATCCAGCCTCCGGCAAGCAGGACAAATCCGCGCGAGACAATGAGAAATCCTCCGCAGGGGGTTCGGACGTCGCCAAAGGCACGGTGGAACTGGATGCGACGCAGGTTAAGTCGGTCAAGGTCGATCCTGTGTGCGAGCGGAGTTTCGTAATCGAGCGGGAGGCGGTCGGAAATATTGACTTCGATGAAGATATGGCGGTCCAGGTCTTTTCGCCCTACCAGGGGAAAATCGCGAGCCGTGCTGCGGCTGCTCTTGCGTGCGCCGAACTCGGGACCCAAGGTTGGCGAGTGGGAAGTTATTGGCTACGTCTCCGGGGGGGGACGTTGCCGGCCGACTCGATCTTGCCCGACCGGCATGCAGGCCGGAGCGCCTATACATGCTTCTCTTACGTCTCATAATCGAGATGTCTATTTTTGGTGCTAATTTTCCTCTTCGATTCACAGTCGAGACAGGATTGAGCCTATGGATGTCGAGCAGTCAAGATTTCGTCAGATAATTGGGGAGCGCGGAACCGGTTGGCGACGCTTCATGCTGACTTTTTGGGCCTTACTTGGTCCGGGCATTCTTGCCACACTTGCCAACAACGATGCCGGTGGTGTTATCGCCTATGCCGTAACTGGGGTAAAATTCGGCATCGGGCTATTTATTCCCCTCGTGATATGCCTTGCACCCTTGTCGTTTACCATTCAGGAAATGAGCATGCGCCTTGGCGCAGTGACCCAGGTGGGATTTGCAAGGCTTGCTCTGCAACGTTATGGGCGTTTCTGGGGATACTATAATATCTTGGCGCTCGTTTTCGAGAACCTCCTGACACTTGTAACAGAATTCATCGGGATGTCGGCGGGGCTCGTTTTGCTGGGGATTCCCCTGTGGCTCGCCGTCATGATTTGTCTAGCCCTTGTCGTCACCTTCGTCCTATTGACAGGCTACTGGACAAAAGAGCGTATAGCGCTGGGCATAGGAGCGCTAAACGCCAGTTTCTTATTGGTTGCGGCCATGACGCATCCAAGCTTGGAAAAGATCGGGCACGCCTTTGCAGCATGGAATGTTCCGGTTGCTGATCACGGCGAGGTGACTTTCTATGTGATCGCTACCATCGGGAATGCCATAGCTCCGTGGATGATCTTTTTCCAAGGGAGCGGAACGATCGATAAAGGGGTTACGTCGGAAGAATTGCGCTTCAGCCGGATCGACACAGCTTTAGGCTGCGTCTTGCAGGTCATCATTGCCGCAGGCATTATCATTTGCGGGGCGGCCCTGTATTCCCGGGTGCAAGATGTCGGCAGTGCTGGCCCCGCTAATATAATCGACTCTTTTAATCAGATCGTGGGACGATGGCCGGCGATCATCTTTGGGTTCGGATTATTTAATGCCGGCTTCCTTGCTTCCATAACGGTTTCTCTTTCGTCCTCCTGGAGCATTGCCGAATTATTCGGTTGGTCCAAGAGCCTCAATGACAAGTTATCCGAAGCACCAAAGTTTTACGCCATCTATATTGGCAGTCTGGTCCTCGCGGCGCTGATCGTCCTGATACCCTCTCTACCATTGAACCTGATAGCGATAATAACGCAGGTCCTCGGCGGTATTCTGATGCTGCCCGTGCTCATTTTCATGGTCTTGATGACTAGTGACAAAAGGCTGATGGGAGAGCACCGAACCAGGCTCCCCAGTAAGATTTGGAGTTGGGCTATGGTCGCGCTGCTCCTAGGATTGACTCTGGTCGCGTTTTGGCAGACTTTCACAAATTTTAATTTTTGATGGGGTAAAGAAAGAACTGCTGATGAATTGGAAAAGACGCGGAGAAAAGTCGGAGGAATCAATCAGGCGGATTCAGAAGAATCTTAGAATCCTCAAGGGGCTTGTTCTGATAGGGCTTGGGTTATATCTTTTCCTCAAGCTCATCCTTAAATAGTTCGGGAAGACCTTGAAAAATCTGTAGTCTTAGGCGGGATTCCGGTGTCATAAATCTTGATTTATGGCAAGGGGTTCTAAGCCGGAACCCCCAAAAAATCCGTCATGGTCCAACTGCTGACGCAAAACACATGCTTTCCGACATGGTTGATCCTGACGGTGAACATTATTGCTTTGGCCCATTCCAATTCCTCCAGGGCGAGAAGGAGGACCAGGAGATCGCCGAAGCATGTCGCCGGCTGATCAAAAATGCCATCACGTGCTGGAACTACCCTTATCTCTCACGGAGACTTGCCGAGGAGAAGAATGAGGAGCGACCAGCGGCACTGATCGAAGCCATTCGTAACGGCTCGGTCGCCACTTGGGCGCATTTCAACCTGCACGGGGAGTTCGATTTCTCGGACGAGCGGATGGTCGATTCGACGGGTTTGACACCCCTCCCAAATCCGGGCCTGAAACCGGACTGAAATTGGGAGGTCAAATAACGAATGAAAGCTTTGCCGGTTACACGTTTACGCGAAAGCCTATGGAACTTTAGAGCCTTTTGTTTAAACGTACCCTTGGCTCGGTGGCGATCTTCACCCTTGCGAGCGCTCTGCTGGCCGCTCCCGGAAAATCGGTTCCGGTCGAACGTATTCCGGCGTGATGGCGCGCTCTGTCAGTCCACCGGCTTCAACGGCCGCCCCGTCCGAATGGCGTCGATGGTCATCTTGCCGAGCAGTTTGAGTTTTCCCAGCCTGCCTTTCTTGTTGGCCATGATGATGTCGTAGAGTTCTTCGCGTGTTTTGGGCGGCACGACTTCAACCGGTTTATGGCGAAGAGACATGGCGTTTTTCGGGCACACGGGCACGCAAAGACCACATCCGATGCAACGGTTGAGGTCGATGATCGCGGGCTTTCCTTTTGCCGATACACTTACTGCTCCGACTTGGCAGCGCTTGGCGCAGGCGGAGCACCCGTCGCAAAGCGCGGAGGCAACCTCTGCCTGAAAGTTCGCAGCCCAAAAGTCCAGGGGCCTGGGGAGCATCTTGTGGATTCCCAGAATTCCGCAGCAGCATCCGCAGCAGGAACAGATGAATTCGGGGTGTTCGGTATTCGAAGGTTGGAGCACCAGGCCGTCTTTCTGGTTTTGTTCGATAATGGCGATGGCTTCCTCCCTGGTAATCTGCCTGCCGGCCCCTGTCAGCGCAATAGAGGCGGCCATGTGGCCAATGCCAAGGCAGGTTTCCTTCCTGTCGGTGACTTTGCAGGGTTTGCCTTCCATCTCCTTTTTCCTGCGACATATGCACTCGACAATGCCGAAAGGTCCTTCCGCCTGCTGCAACATGGCCGTGATCTGGTCGAAAGTGCTGACCAGATTTTGCGGGAGGATGCTCCTGCCGACCGGAATGGTGCGCATTTGGGGAAGTTCGGTGGCCAAAAACTCGATTCCGAATTTTCGGTCCCTGGTATATTCATCCGTATCGCTCAGGAATTCGGGAGTGAGCCGGCCGAGTTGCAACTCGTACAACCCCACGATAAAGGGCGGATTGCAAAAATGCTTTTTACCGTCCTTGATCTTGGTTTCGATACCCCCTTTTTTCGCCATTTCATCGAGCGCGGCGACCAGTTCGTCGGAAGAGCCGACCAGATTTAGAGCCCTTTGATAGACCGTTTCGAGCGGTTCGAGCTTGTAGCGCAAACAGGTGGCAATCTCGGCCTCTCGGGGAGTGAATATGTGCTTGAGGATCCTTATCTCCGCACCCGACTTCGTGGATGGAAATCCAACCGCCTGCCTGTCCAGGTGTTGCCGCAATCTGACATAAACCATGTCTTCATTTTTATCCACGCTCTCGCCTCCTTATGGAATTCACAGAATCCAGACGTAACACGCACTATACCGTATGTCGGCAACGACTTCAAACTGTTGGTTCCAACTGTACGCCACTTGCTCCCGAACTTAATGCTGATTACGTTAAGGCCCGAATTCCACCAGCATGAGGATGAGGCTGTGGGCTCGCTACCTCCTGTAAAATCTACTCGCGTCGCATCCCGAAAGGCCTGATGAAATTAAAAGAGGTCGAAACGCAGGCAAAAAAAAGGAGAAGAGACGGTATGGCTTACAAAGCATGGGTTGCAAAAGCGCCGAAACAGGCGATGGTGCTCGAAACGGCCGATCCCGGGCCGCTCGGTGAGGAAGAGGTTGAAGTCGCTGTCGAACATTGCGGTTTGTGTCACTCGGATGTATCCGTCTGGAACAATGACTGGGGTATTTCGCAGTACCCCGCGATCCTTGGTCACGAGGTGGTCGGGCGGGTGACGGCCGCCGGGTCCGCTGTCAGGGGGCTCGCGGCAGGACAGCTCGTCGGGGTCGGATGGAACTCCGGCAGCTGTATGCACTGTCGCCAGTGCATATCGGGCAGCCATAACCTCTGCTCTCAGGTGCAACCAACCATTATCGGTCATCGCGGCGGGTTCGCGACTCACGTCCGTGCCCATTGGGCCTGGGCTATCCCGTTGCCCGAGAAGCTCGACGGTGGCGAAGCCGGTCCGCTCCTGTGCGGAGGGGTCACCGTTTTCTCGCCGCTGGCCCTGTTTGCCGGGCCCACCGCCAGGGTAGGCGTGATCGGTATCGGCGGGCTGGGGCACATGGCATTGAAGTTCGCCGCCGCCTGGGGTTGCGACGTGACGGCGTTTACGTCGAGCGAGAGCAAGTTCGAGGAGGCCAAAGGTTTTGGGGCAAACCACGTTGTTACCAGCAAGGATTCGGAGGCGATCAGGAAGCTCGCCGGCAGCCTGGACCTTTTGATCAGCACCGTAAACGTGAAGCTTGACTGGGACGGGATGATCGGGACGCTCGCCCCGAAAGGCCGGCTGCACGTGGTAGGTGCTGTGCCGGAACCGATCCCTGTCTCGGCGTTTTCACTCATCATGCAGCAGCGCTCCATTTCGGGTTCCCCGAGCGGCTCGCCCGCGCAGATAGCGACCATGCTCGACTTTGCCGCCCGGCACAATATCTTGCCGCAGACCGAGCACTTCCCGATGAGCAATATAAACGAGGCCTTCGCCCGGCTCGAATCCGGCAAGGCCCGCTATCGCATCGTGCTGGACGCCGATTTCTGATGAGCCTGGCCAAGGGATTTGCCTGATGATAAAATTCTAAAGTAAAAGAGCGGGAGAGCGTCTCCCCCGCTCCCCCCGGGATTCGGCCGCTCCGCGGTGAGAGGAGGGACCGCCGGGGGCCCCTACAGCTCGATTCGACAGGGAGGATCAAGTCATGGCGGTTGGCTGGTCGCGCGATGAGGCGGTGCAGGATCAAATCGATGCCACTGTGGCATCGGCTGTCCAATTGGCAAAAAGCAGGCTGCCGGAAGGCCAAAGTTTAACCCACTGTGAGGAATGCGACCTCGAAATTCCTGAAGCACGCCGCAGGGCGGTGCCTGGAGTTAGACTTTGTGTCAAATGTCAATCGGAACGCGAAAAGAGGCAAAAGACGGTTGCATTCTATAATCGAAGAGGCAGCAAGGATAGTCAACTGAAGTAAGTTTGACTTACGGTCTGGTGATAAAATATTTTCCCGGCAGTGGAGAGACCAGGCCCTGCAGTTCGAGTTCGAGCAGGAGGGCTGCGGCGCGCTGGATCGGCATATTCGCTTCGCAGGCGATTTCATCGATATGTTTGGGGATCTTGTCCAAAATTTTCAAAATGGTTTTCTCCTCCGGTCCGCAGGGGGGCCGGGTTGCCGGGTTATTACTATCCGAGCCGTCCCTGTGCTTTGCTGAAGAGGTTGCGGAAACGGAAAGAACCGCCTGCTGTCCGGTACGCAGAAGCGGCCGGATTTCTTCCAGGATATCCTCTGCGCTTTCCACCAGCTTGGCGCCCTGATTTATAAGACGGTGCGTGCCCCGGCTGCGGGCGCTCTGGGCCACACCCGGCACGGCGAAGACTTCCCGGCCCTGCTCCAGACCATTACTACTATTTATTGTCATATCTGAAGGACGCATTTTTTTATCGAAACGTAATGCTCCAAACTAACCTGCTATTTACAGCTAATCTTTACAAATAACATCATCACTGCCTATTTTTCGAATTCAAATCGACAATCTGTCGTAATTGCAGACACTTAAACGTTAGTGGAGTTTTGGGGGTCCGCATCTGCCCGGAGGGGCTGGTGTAGGTGTGGCCATGATTTTTCCAATGGGGCAAGCGAGCGAATGGGGAAGCTCACTCAGGCACTGAAATACCGTTGGACTTACCTGCCGATATAATGTGTCGCAATTTTGACTGTTCCACCTTATGAATTCTCAACCCAACCCGTCTCTGATGAGTGCAACGTCTCATCAGCGATCCCCCTGAGGGCAAAAATTTTGGCAAAAATGCTACTTGACAATTCTGCAGGGGAGATGTACTTTCCATCTACATGTTAACTACATCAAGATGTATTGGACACTAATTTCAGTGATACGCCGGGTGAGGCAGGAAAACGAAAGCAGATGTCTCTATTCACAGGAAGGAGGAAGAACATGAAGAGGAAGCACATCGCCGAGGTGAAATCGGTCGAAGTGGACCATGAGGGTTTCAAGGGCATGTCCGCCCGCTATCTTTGGACGGCGGTCGACGGATGCCCGCACTACGCTATGCGGATCATGGAATTCGAACCCGGAGGCTATACTTCGTACCACTCCCATCTGGAAGAACACGAGTTCTACTTTCTGGAGGGGGAGGCCGCTTATGTGGATGGCGAAGGGAACGAAATCCGGGTATCGCCGGGAGACGGTATTTATTGTCCTCCGGACGAGCCTCACCAGATCAAGAACGTGGGAAAGACGGAAATGAAATTGGTGTGTACGATCCCGATCCTGCCGGGTGGGGACGGTAAATATCCGGCTCCGCGCCCAGACGCCAAGGACGCTGGATAGGCCACGGGGCCGTGTGCGGACGTATCGGTTGTTAAGCGCGGTCCGGCTGCGAGCCGCACCGGCAGGGAAGGAGGATGCGATGGAAGTCTGCCGCCGAATGGACAGGGTTCCCTGGGTACCGCACCCAACCGCTGAAGGGGTGCGAATCAAACCGATTATCACTCGAAAAGATGACGGCCTGGATGTAACCTGCATTCTGGTTGCGATCCCAGCGGGAAAGGAGGTTGGCGAGCATGTCCATAAGGACCAGTACGATATTCTCTATCCCTTGGCCGGGAAGGCAGTAATGTGGGTCGATGGGGTGGGGGAATTCGAACTGGCCCCCGGTGTTGCCGTCAGAGTCCCCAACGGGACGAAACACAAGATTTTTGAGGTAGGGGAGGATCTGCTAATATATGATGTGTTTTGTCCTGCGCCGGCATGATCCGCGATGTTTGATCGGAGTATTCAGGACAATGTCATGATTGACGATGACGATTGGGAGGTGGATATAATGAACTGCGAGAAATGCGAAACGGCTCTCGATCCGGCAGAGACGTACGAGCATGGCGGGCGTACGCTGTGCGAGGATTGCTATATAGAGTTGAAAGCGGTGGTGAAAACGTGCGACCCTTGGGCGGTGCATACGGCGAAGGGCTTCAAGGGCGGGCAGCCCATCCTCACACCGGTCCAGGAGCGGATCATGGACTTGCTGCGAAGGGAAGGGCCGATAACGGCCGAGGAGGCCTGTGGAAAGCTGAAGATCACCGAGAGTGAATTCCATAACCACTTCGCGTCTCTCAGGCACATGGAGCTTGCGAGGGGGTTCAATAAAGATGGGGAGAGCCGTTATACTCTCTTCGGGGAGTGAATAAAGCGGAGAGTGAAGCGGACCGGGCAGCGGGAAGAACCGGTCCGCAAGATTTATGGAGAAACGGCATGCCGGAAAAGTCGAGGAAAGGGCAGGCTTACCGCCACACGCCGGCGTTCATTCTGCTTTTTCTGGCCAGGGAGGATCTGTACGGAGCATCGCTCCTGAATGTGATGCAACGCGAGTTGCCCCGCTACGCAGCGGACTCAGCGGTCATCTACAGGGCGCTCCAGGACCTGGAAATGGATGGGGCGGTAAGGTCCTACTGGGAGACGGATATATCCGGACCCGCAAGAAAGTGGTACGCGATAACCGAAAAGGGATTCGAGCGGTTGGCGGAACTCAAGGAAGACATTGAGATGCGGATGAGAAACTTCGAGTTCTTTCTTGGGCTTTATGAAAAAGTCGCGAGGTAGATCCTTGACATGGCCGACGCTGACTTTAACGATGAAGTCCTTGCCCAGATAACGCTCAAGGGTCCTCGCTTCGGTAGGAGATTCAACAATCAGGAGCGATTTTAACATTCGGAGATTACCTCACTAATATTTATTATATTATAGTCCGGAAATAAAATACTTTCCCGGCAATTGAGAGACAAGCCCTCTTAGTTCCAGTTCGAGCAAAATCGCGGCGGCGTGCTGGACCGGCATATTTGCCTCGTGGGCTATTTCATCGATATGTTTCGGAACTGTATCCAGGATTCTCAGAAGAATTGATTCCTCAGGGTTGTGCGGCTTTTCCACCTCTGGCTGTGATTTCCCGAGGAGGGGCGGGGAAAATTGCGCCGTACGGATAAGAGGCCGGATTTCCTCCAAAACGTCTTCGACGCATTCAACCAGCTTTGCGCCCTGCCTGATAAGCCGGTGTGCACCCTTGCTGCGCACGCTTTGGGCGATCCCCGGGACGGCAAAAACTTCCCGCCCCTGCTCCAGGGCCAAACGCGCGGTGATGAGCGATCCGCTCCTTTCCGCGGCTTCCACTACCACCACGCCCAGCGATAGTCCGCTGATTATCCGGATTCGGGCCGGGAAATTGCCTGCGGAGGGAGTGGCAGCTTCATAAAAAAAGATAGTACTTTTCCGGTGATATCTTTTAGGGGATAGCTGCCAGACAGCCCAACTAGTTGAATTTAGGAGCATCTCTTGGGTCTCTCCTCCATAACCAGGAAACTTGGACTATCATAATTGGTACCTGTCTACAATGGCTACCACAAACGAGGACTGAAGCAGGGGACGCTGAGACAGGAATTAAGGGCAATAGGGAAAAGAGTGGACGGACTGCTGGCGCTCTTTGCACCCGACGCAAATACTGCCGAACGGGTGATCGAGTTTTTAACGGCGCAAATTAGAAACGCGAACACAAGGAAGGCCTACGCGAGAGCTGCGGGTACTTTTGCCGCCTGGTGCGCGGAATACGGAATAAAAGAGCTGGCCCAGGTGCGCCCCGTGCATGTCGCGGCCTATGTCGAGGGCCTGCACAAAAAACCGCCGCGCCTTCGGTCAAGCTCCATCTGGCCGCGATCCGGATGCTCTTCGACTACCTGGTGGTTTCCCAGGTGGTCCCGGTCAACCCGGCGAGCTCGGTCCGGGGGCCGAAGCATGTGGTCAAGAAAGGCAAGCCCCCGGTACTCACAGCAGAAGAGGCCCGGGCGCTGCTCGATGAGATCGCACTACGGGCCTCTACGTCCGGCGCAACGCCCAGGTCTCGCTTGATGAGGTCGAGCGGATTTTGATTTAAGGCGTTTTGTTCCGTTAAGTCCCGATACGCCAAATAATTCCGAAAGTGACAGGAATGCGACCTCGAAATTCCTGAAGCACGCCGCAGGGCGATGCCTGGGGTTAGACTCTGCGTCAAATGTCAATCGGAACGCGAAAAGAGGCAAAAGCCGGTTGCATTCTATAATCGAAGAGGCAGCAAGGATAGTCAACTGAAGTAGGTTTGACTTACGGTCGGGTGATAAAATATTTTCCCGGTAGTGGAGAGACCAGGCCCTGCAGTTCGAGTTCGAGCAGGATGGCGGCGGCGCGCTGGACCGGCATATTCGCTTCGCAGGCGATTTCATCGATATGTTTGGGGATCTTGTCCAAAATTTTCAAAATGGTTTTCTCCTCCGGTCCGCAGGGGGGCCAGGTTGCCGGGTTATTACTTTCCGAGCCATCCCTGTTCCCTCGGATTCCTTCCAAAATTTCACTTCCGGCACTTTCCTTTGCTGAAGAGGTCGCGGAAACGGACTGCGCCGCCGCCGGTTGCCCGGTACGCAGAAGCGGCCGGATTTCTTCCAGGATATCCTCCGCGCTTTCCACCAGCTTGGCGCCCTGTTTTATAAGACGGTGCGTGCCCCGGCTGCGGGCGCTCTGGGCCACACCCGGCACGGCGAAGACTTCCCGGCCCTGCTCCAGGGCCAAACGCGCGGTGAT
>JARLHP010000065.1 GCA_031292195.1 Syntrophobacteraceae bacterium | reverse complement strand
TTGCAAAGGAAATATTTGGAATAGCCCCGTCGATTGAGGAACAAAAGCGCCTGGTGCCCGGTGTGGAGCGTCTCGCCTATGGCCTCGCGCAGTTTATAGGAAAGGATTCCCCGCTTCCCGCCCTCCCGCCTCATATCGACCACTTGCAGTTCGGGCAGGGGCCGGTTCAAGATGCGGGACGGAAGACAAACCCGGCGATACATGTTTTCGGCGCACCGCTGCACCGTCTGGATGGACGGGGTGGCCGAGCCCATTATCACCGGCCCTCCCACAATTTTTCCCCGCATCAGGGCCACGTCCCGGGCATTGTAGCGCAGGTGGTCGTCCTGTTTGTAGGCCGTATCGTGCTCCTCATCCACGATTAACAGCTTGAGGGCCTGCACGGGAGTAAGAACGGCCGACCTGGCGCCGAGCACTATTTTCTTTTTGCCCGACCGAATGTCCACCCAGGAGCGTTTTCGCTCACCCTCGGACAGACCGCTGTGCCACACGGCCAGCAGATCCCCGAAGCGTTTGCGGAAAATCGTTTCCATCTGGGCGCTTATCCCGATCTCCGGCACGAGCAGGATGGAGCCGTTTCCAAACTGCGCCGCCCTTTCCATCAAACGCATGTAGACCTCCGTCTTGCCGCTCCCGGTAACGCCGTATAAAACGATCGGCTCGAAAGAAGGGGTTTCGACGAAAGGCATGATCTGTTCGAGGGCTGCCTGCTGGTCGGGAGTGGGTTCGAAAACCGGCGGGGTGAGTGTTTCACCATCCGGCGGATCGGCGACGCGGCGGGACTTCGCCCTGGCGCGTTTGGGCGAGGAACCGACCGGTTGCGAAGGGCCAAACGGAATGACCAGGTCGAACACCTCGCCAAGCGGATAAAAATAGTAGCTCGAAAGCCAGAGGCTAAGTGTGAGCAGGTCCGGCGGAACGACAACCAGTTCGTCGAGGCAATCCAGAATGGGCCGGATGGTAATGGTTTGCGGCAGGTCCGGTACAGTGTTTCCGAGGGACAAAACAATCGCTGCGGCCGTTCGTTTGCCCAATTCGACCTGCACCCTGCTCCCCGGGAAAAGACGCCCGGCCAGCCGCGCCGGGACCGAGTAATGGAGACTCCTGTCCAGGGCCGTTCCGATTATGGCGACTTCGGCAAACAGTTCGGTTGTCATCATTTCTTGCCGGAGGGTATTTCAGGCCTGCTCTCCGTGGAGGTTTTACCACTTAAGGCGTCCAGGCAGGCGGTCTTGGTTTTGGCAAATTCCGCAGCCATGGTATCGGGTAGAGTTCTGGCGGGGGCAAACTCGGCCGCCTGGAAATTAACCGGCCTGCCATTTTTGGAGAATTGAAAGTCGAAATAGGCTTTCCCGCTTCCATAGGCGCCGGCCGAACCGATGACCAACAACCGCCTGACCGGCGTGCCGCGCCGCAGGCCCCGGCTGCAGGCCGCAAGGTTGCCGTACCAACTGCTATATCCGTCCCCATGCCTTATTTCGATCGAGAACCTTCGTCCGGAAGACCGGTGGACCGCCGAGACCACCCCGTCTCCTACCGCGCACACCTTGGCGCCTGCCGGGACGATATACATCAGGGCGAAGCGGGGGCGGAAAATTTTCAAAACGGCCCCGGCATCCCCTCTTAGCAGATTGCGATAATCCAGGGGAACCCGTACGAAGGGGCGTTCGAGAGATCCACCCTTTTCGTCGAAATAATCCCACGAGCCATCGGGGAGCTGAAATCCGAAAGTCTGGTAGACTTTTCCGGATACATCCATTTGAGCGCCCAGCACAAGGGATCGCTTTTCCCCGGTCGATTCGATCCTGTATTGCTGATAGAAAACTGAAAAAGTATCGCCCGTCTTAAAATCGGAGGTGATGTCCACATCATAGGAAAACATATCGGCCAGGCTGGAAATAATCGGTTCGGGGATGCCGCAGGCCACACAGGAATGATAAAAACTCTTCGACCAGCCGCAGTGCGCGACAGCGCCCGAGCCGGACGTCTCCTGTTCGCGCGCCCCCCACTCCCAGCCAGACGAGTTTTTTCGAAGCGTGTAGGCGCCCCCGCCCGCTCTCAGATAAACCAGCTTTACCGGCTGGCCGTCGGCGCGGTTCGAAACCAGGAGCAGTTCATCACTCTCTCCGATGCGCTGGAGAGGTCCGGACCGGCAAGCCTTCCGCAAAGCGTCAAGGTTCGGGCCGGTGATGTTTAACTGAGTGAAAACCGTATCGAGAGCATCGCCGGCATGAAGGGTCACATGACGGATTTCAAAGGGATCGGCGGCAACCGGCCGGGAAACCGCCGGTTGCCCCGACGGACGGCTTTCGAACAATGTTAAAACAGTGTCGCCCAAAAAGGCTTTGAGCCGGGGAAGCAGGGACTTTGGCCCTCGAAGCCCCCGGTACATCCCGAAGCCTGCCGCGGCGACAAGCAGGACGATCAAAAGATGGCGGCCGCGAAAACGTCTTTTGCGGGGCATGGCATAAAGCGAGCCCGCGGCCAGGCTTTCCACTGTCTGGTTTTTCTTTCGCTCCGATACCATCTAAGACACTCGATCCGTTGCGGTTAAGGGATAGTGACTGCGGATACTATTATTATTTTCCTGCAATTTCAATATGTTTCGACAAGGCAAGGCGCTCGAAGGATATGTTGGCCACGAACCTTCCGCTCCGACCCTCGCCCCCTGTTCTCCTTGTCAGAACAAAAAGAAATTCACCGCAGAGTCGCAGAGAGCGCGGAGGTTAAGCGGTGGTAGGTTGGGGTGAGCACGCGAACCCCAACACGTCGCACCTGAGATCGGATGGCGTTGGGGTTCGCTCCCGCTCACCCCAACCTACATGGCTAGACCAAGAATCCCCCCCCGGGTCACACCGATCAGGCTGGAAATCGCCTTAAAACCGCTGTAAGATAATTAATTGACCAATTTTGGATAAAGTCCCATGAAAGAAAGCACGGTCTCCCCTATGGCTGCTGAAAACAATTCATGCGTTATAGAACCCAGAAAGGGCCGGCATGAAGAAAGCCTGCCCCGTGACGCCGTCCTGGTTTTCAGCCCGGATGACCTCGCCTCATTTTCAGCCGGTTTTGCCCCTGCGCCCGTAGTGACGCACAAGCTCTATCTAACCAATGTATATACCGGAAGCTACCGCGGCGCGGCAATCGCCCTTGCCGGTCCGATGCTTGGAGCGCCCCAGACCATTCTGGTGCTGGAAAAGATGATAGCCCTGGGCGCCAGAAGATTCATCGCCGTGGGCTGGTGCGGCTCTCTTACCCCCGAGGTAAAAATCGGCGACATAGTTCTGCCGTCCGGGGCAGTTTCCGAGGAGGGGACCTCCAGCCATTACCCCGGAGTAGAATGTTGCCCTTCCCGGCCACTGTTCGATGCGCTCGCATCGGCCCTGGAATCCACCGGGAAAACAGTCCATGAGGGTGCGGTCTGGACCACCGATGCGCCCTTCCGGGAAACCTGCGCCAAAGTCCGAACCTTTCGGGAGCAGGGTGTTTTGTCGGTCGAAATGGAGACCTCCGCCCTCTTTTCCGTTTCCCGTTTCCGAGGCGTGGACCTCGCGGTGGTCCTGGTGGTTTCCGACGATCTTTCCGGCCTCAAATGGGTGCATGGATTCAGGGACCCGGGGTTCAAGGAAGCCCGGAAAAAAGTTGTACAATCCGTATTGACCCTATTTGACGGGAATGACCGGTAATGACGACGGAGCGCCTTATAACCGAGGATGAAGACCTTTCTTCCAAAGCCGCCGAGCTTCGAGGGCTCATCGAATATCACAATCATCGCTACTATGCGCTGGACGACCCCGAAATCAGCGACGCGGAGTACGATAAGCTCTTCCGCCAACTGGTGGAACTCGAAAATGAACACCCTGAACTCATAACGGTCGATTCCCCTACACAGCGGGTGGGCTTTGCGCCGATCGAGAAGTTTGTGCCCTTCCAGCACGAGGCGCCTCTTCTAAGCCTGGAAAACGCCATGAACCTGGAAGAGGCCATCGACTTCGACCGCAGGGTGCGCAAGCTCCTGGCAACCAACGAGGAGATCGACTACGTCGCGGAACTGAAAATGGACGGACTCGCAGTGGAACTGGTCTACGAAAATGGAGTACTCACGGGCGCCGGCACCCGGGGAGACGGATACACGGGCGAAGACGTCTCAACAAACGTCAGGACAATTCGTTCGGCGCCTTGGCGGCTTGTCTCCCCCTCGAATGAAAGCCCGGTACCCGCAAAACTTGGAGTTCGCGGCGAAGTGTTCATGGACAACAGCGATTTTGAAAAACTAAACGAAGAAAGGTCCGTGCGCGGGGAGGCGCCTTTTGCCAATCCTCGAAACGCCGCCGCGGGCTCACTTCGCCAGCTCGACCCGGCGGTCACCGCTTCCCGGCCTTTGCGGGTTTTCTTCTACGGTGTGGGCGCCTTGCCGGCGGAAGTAGAGTTCGCCACTCACTACGATATACTGGAGCGCCTCAAGGGATGGGGGCTGCCGGTAAACCCCGAACTGCGAGTGTGCCACGGCATAGGGGCGGCCGTAAGCTACTTTGAAGAACTGGTCGAAAAGCGCGAGTACCTTCCCTATGAAATCGATGGTGTGGTGATAAAGGTAAACGATTTGTCCGCTCAAAGCCTGCTCGGCGAAAAATCCCGCAGCCCGCGCTGGGCGATAGCCTTGAAATTCAGTCCTCACCAGGTGCAGACCCACGTGCGGGAGATCCGGGTAAACGTGGGACGCACGGGGATCGTCACCCCGGTGGCCATTCTCAACCCGGTTCTGGTTGGCGGCGTCACGGTCAAGCGCGCCACTCTGCACAATATCGATGAAATCACACGCAAGGACATCCGGGTGGGCGACGCCGTCCTGGTGCACAGGGCCGGAGACGTAATCCCGGAGGTGGCCGAAGTCATCACGTCCAGGCGTACCGGAGAAGAAAAAGTCTTCAGCATGCCGACGGAGTGCCCGGACTGCGGCGCAATCGTTGTGCGCCTTCCCGATGAGGCCTTCCACCGGTGCATCAACCGCAACTGTCCGGCCCAGATCAAGGGCTCGATCGTTCACTTCGCCAGCCGCGACGCCATGGACATAAACGGCCTGGGCGACAAGATAGTATCGCGCTTTATAGACGAAAAGATCATCCGCACCGTTTCGGACCTCTACAGCCTGCACCTGGAAGATCTGGAGCACCTGGCGGGTTTTGGCCAAAAATCGGCACAAAATTTGCTCAAATCCATCGAGGACAGCAAACATGTCAGCCTGTCCAGGTTTTTATACGGACTGGGGATCAGCCATGTGGGGACTTTTGTGGCCGACCTTCTGGCCAACTTCGGTTCGCTGGAAAGGGTGCGATCAGCCGGGATGGAAGAGCTGCAGCAGACCCGGGGAATAGGAGAAAAAGTGGCAAGCGCTATAGCCACCTACTTTTCCAACCCGGAGAACTCCAGGCTGGTAGACGAACTGCTCGAACTCGGCGTGGCAATCGAGAATCAGCAGCCTGTGAGAGTCGTGCAGGCCGGATACTGGGCGGGGAAAACGGTGGTGTTCACCGGTGGACTTTCCTCGATGAGCCGCCAGGAGGCGGGCAGGCAAATTTCGGCGAAAGGGGCCAGGATCACGGAAAGCGTCAGCAAGAAAACAGATGTGGTCGTCGCGGGCGCCGACGCCGGCTCCAAGCTGGACAAAGCCCGCAAGCTGGGGGTAAAAGTGATGACCGAGGATGAATTCATTGGGGCAGTGACTAGTGATTAGTGACTAGTGATTGGTTAGTAGTGAACAGAAAAGTCTCGCTTTATTCACTAATCACTAATCACTAATCACTAGTCACTAATCACTGAACTTAAGAGGCCTGAATGGAAAAACGAAGAGTGCATGTCTGGATCGCCGGAAGAGTGCAATCCGTTTTTTTCCGAGCGTATGCCCGCGACGCCGGCCGCTCGGCGGGGGTTGCGGGCTGGGTTCGAAACCTTCCTGACGGCAGAGTCGAAGCCGTTTTCGAAGGAGATGCGGACAAGGTGCAAAAGATGATCGAGTGGTGCCACAAGGGTAGCCCGCTCAGCCGGGTGGAATCTGTCGATATCCAGGATGAGGCCTATACGGGCGAATTCGGTACCTTCACAGTAGCATAATGAGAAGAAAAAGCCCGGTGGAAGTGACCCCGCCTGACGGTAAGTCTGGGTTAACCAATCACTGAATTTATTTACGAATCACGAATCACGAGTCACGAATCACGAGTCACGAATCACGAATCACTGCCCTTAAAGGAGGAACCCGGTGCATGAGCTAAAAGAGGTCCTGACTCACATTTACAATTTTATGGCGTCCCACGACCTCACGACCGTTATCCAACAAATCAGCACGGTCAAACTAAGCGTCATAGCCAAAAGCCCCCTCGCATGGCTCATCGGCCTGCCGATTTTCACCTACTTTCTGTGGACAAAGAAAATCAAGGCGATGGTCGGCATAGTGTCTTTTTTCGCCTTTGCCCTGCTTGCCCAAAACACGGTGATGCAAACCGGAAACGAGCTTAATTTGCAAGATGTAGTGGTTTTTGTGGGCGGGACCGCCGTGCTTATCGCATTGAACCTCTACCTACTATTCGTCAGGCAGTGAGCGTGCGGACGCTGCTCGAATAGAAACAGGAGGCCGGCAATTCGGGGATTCAGAGCACAACCATCATCCCCGAACCATTCGACCGCCCTCTATTTTGCCGTAACGCTGACATCGGCGTCTTCCTCGCCGTTGACCCTTTCCTTGAGTTCTTTTCCGACCTTGAAGAAGGGCAATTTCTTGGAGGACACTTCGATCAACGCGCCCGTTTTGGGGTTTCGGCCCTTATAGCCTTCATACTCTTTCACCTTGAAACTGCCGAAGCCGCGGATTTCCAGGCGGTCCGAACGGACAAGGGCCTGTTCCATGCTCTGAAACGTCACGTTGACCGCAATTTCAGCAGCTTTGAGAGTGATTCCTTCAGCCTTGGCCAACGCTTCAATCAACTCACTCTTGGTCATGACATTCCTCCTCGTTGGATCACCTTCATGTTTCCCATGTATGGACGCAAAACTTCCGGAATGGCTACCGTACCGTCTTTCTGCTGAAAATTCTCCAGGATCGCCACCAAAGTTCGTCCTACCGCCAGCCCCGAACCATTGAGCGTGTGCACCAGCTGCGTGCGGTTGCGCCCCTTTTGGCGGAAACGGATATTTGCGCGCCGGGCCTGAAAATCCTCGAAGTTACTGCACGAGGATATTTCCCGGTATGTGTTCTGGCCGGGAAGCCACACTTCGATATCGTAGGTCTTGGCCGATGAGAAGCCCATATCCCCGGTGCAAAGCAACACCACCCGGTAGTGAATTCCCAGTTCCCGCAGAATGGTCTCGGCGTTTCCGAGTAGAATTTCGAGTTGGTCGTAGGAATCCTCAGGCCTGGTAAACTTCACCAGTTCAACCTTGTGGAACTGATGCTGCCGGATCAGACCGCGAGTGTCTTTGCCGTGGGAACCCGCTTCCGAGCGAAAGCAGGGAGTGTAGGCCGTATAGCTTAACGGCAGCACGGCTTCATCGAGTATCTCGCCGCTGTGAATATTGGTGACCGGCACTTCGGCGGTCGGAATCAGCCAGTAATCCCATCCTTCCAGCTTGAACAATTCGTCCTTGAACTTTGGAAGCTGGCCGGTGCCCTTCATACTCGAACTGTTCACCAGGAAGGGGGGCAATACTTCCGTGTAGCCGTGCCGCCTGGTGTGGACATCGAGCATGAAGCAAAACAAGGCGCGCTCCAGCGCGGAGGCCGCGCCCCAATAGAGAGTAAACCGGGCCCCGGCGATTTTTGCCCCGCGCTCGAAATCGAGAATGCCCAGGCTCTCCCCGATTTCCCAGTGAGGTTTGGGCTCGAAATCCAAAACCGGTTTTTCTCCCCACTTCCGGACTTCCCTGTTGTCCTTTTCATCACTGCCCACAGGAACCGAGTCGTGCGGTACATTCGGAATGGCCAGAAGAAATTCCATGAATTCCTGTTCGACTTGGCCAAGGTGCAGATCAATGGACTTGATCTCCTGGCCCAATTCCTTCATTTCCTCCACCAGGCTCGATCCGTCTTGCTTTTCCTTCTTCAGCCTGGCAATTTCTTCGGATGCCACATTTCGCCGGTGCTTTTTTTCTTCCACATCCACCAGCAGACGCCGCCTTGTTTCGTCAAGTTTTATGAGAGGTTCCAGGTCCAGCTTGGATTGGCGGTTTCCAAGCATCCGGCGCACCAGTTCCATATTGTCTCGAACAAATTTTACATCCAGCATTATTGGGGCCTCATCGTGATGATTTGCCTATCTTTTCGGGAACTTGAACACGCGCCTTTTTATCTTCTAAAAGGTCTTTTGTCAATTCTTTTCGTTACTTCAATAAGCTGGCTAAAATGTGAGACAAGGTGTCCCCGGTTATTGTTGATCAGTCGAATTGTGAACTGACAACATTCACACTGTAGTTGCTAAGGGTGCTTATGTCCGGAAGATCATGAAAAACCAGCACGAAAGGCGCCTCCGCGGCAGGAGGAATCCGAACGTCTTTGAGACTCTGGCCTTCCCGGTTCATCATCTTTTTTTGGATTTCGGAAAACTTGAGACGGCTGATTTCCGCGCGAGTGAGCGGATTGCCCGCATAACAGCTTTGCGTGAGAACGGCCGCATCCTTTCTATTGAACAATTTTCCCTGTATCATTATGAAACTGACCGATTTGGTGGATTTATTGAGCACTTTCCCCTCGATCACCAGCACTTCCCCGTTATTCATATCTTGCAGGTAATAGGCCTTCAGGTTCTCAGAGATGGTAACCATCGGTTTAAGAGCCTTAACCGGCGGTGTTTTAGCCTGGAACATCTGAGAGCGACCGAGCAGTTCAAATATCAGGACGAGCAGCAAGATCACCGGAACGGCCACAATTCCGGCAATCAGGAAATTTTTCCCCGCCCCCCCTCTTTTAACGCTCTCCCTCTGCGGTGGTAACGGGGCCTCGAATGGATGCCCGTCCTCGAAATCGGCGTCGGAATCCGAGTCGGGGATGAATGTGTTTTCCTCATCGGAGATTTCAATATGGATCAAGTCGTCTTCGTCGGGTTGTTCGACCACGAAGACGCTCTGGCATTTCGAACACCTCACCTTGCTGCGCGAGTTCTTGAGTTTGTCCGAATCCAGCCTGAACTTTGTCCCGCAGGATTCACACGTAATAACTATTGTCGCCATTTCCAATCCTTCGGAAGACAGGTTTAGCCGGACGCGGGACGGGGCTTGTTGAACAAAATTTCATATATGCCGGGAAGGTTTCTGTGATTTTCTGAAAAATCCAGCCCGTAGCCCACCAGAAAACCGCTGTCCACCGTCATCCCCACGTAATCGGCGGTAATGTCCACCTCCCGGCGCTCACGTTTGTCCACCAGCGCGCACACCTTGACCGATTCGGGCCCCTTGCCGGCAATATGTTCCAACAACCACTTGAGCGTGACTCCGGAGTCGACAATGTCCTCCACAATCAGCACGTGGCTTCCCTGCAACGCAAGCTCGACGTCTTTGGTGATCCTGACCTTGCCACTCGTCTGTGTCTTTTCCCCATAGCTGGCCAGCCGTACGAAATCGAGCTTGACCGGAAGCTCGATACGCCTGGCAAGATCGGCCATGAAGATAAACGCACCGTTCAAAACCCCGACCAAAACGAGGGTTTTGCCTTGGTAGTCACGGTTTATCCGTTCCGCCAGTTCAGCGACGCACCGGTTTAGCAGCTCGGGTGAAACACGCTCCAAAAGTTGATATTCAGTCATGACAACGCGCTCCTGGATCAAGCAGGCTCAACGCACATTACCCTTCGATCATGCATTCTACTGAAAACAATACTAAATTTCAATTCTAATCAAGAAGCTGGAAACGGGGAGGCCTGCAACCCGAACCTTTTCGTGGTTTCCGGGTGTCCAGCGGCGACAGGAGAAACTGCGCCGATACCAGGTTGGGTTCAAGATTTGCCTGATGGGTTGCGCTTCCGCTCCACCCATCCTTGTATCTCAAAAGAGCAAGAGCATGGGATTTGACCGGGGTGGCGAAAGCATCTGTTGGGCTGCGCTACGCTTAGCCCAACCTACAGCCCGATCCTACGCCAGCCCGTCGAGAGCCGCTGCAGGATGGGTGAAACGCAGTGAAACCCATCTGTTTGACGCGTCTTGAACGCAACTTCGCAGCCCCCCAGCCCAACAAGAACTTTTCAGAGCCGCGAAAAGTCCGTGGCTTGGGCTTGGTAATCCCGGCCGGCGGTCCCACCGCCCCTTTCCAGCCACGTTTTTGTTTTCCCCTCTTCTCTTATATGTTATTCTGGTATGAATAGAGCTATCGTACAAATTATTTGGACTGGAGGAAACCGATGCGTGAGAAAGTAGAGCAGGCGCTTGCCAAAATAAGGCCAATGCTGGAAAGGGACGGCGGGAGCGTTGAATTGATAGATATCGATGGTTCCGTGGTCAAAGTGCGTCTGACCGGCGCCTGTCATGGATGTCCCATGAGCCAGATGACTCTTAAATCCGGGGTCGAACGGATAATCAAGCAGGAAGTCCCGGAAGTTACCGAGGTGGTGGCCGGTTAACCCCGGGCCGCACGCGAACCGGGGCCTTAAGGCGGTTGGGTGTGGCGAGCCCCGGTTCACCTGTTATAGGGTTCGCCTTTGATGATCGTGAAAGCCCGGTAGAGTTGCTCGGCGAGCATCAGCCGGGCGAGATCGTGGGGAAAGGTCATCTTTGACAAGGACAGAACTTCCCGGGCGCTCTCCAATAATTTAGCGGATAATCCAACCGGGCCGCCAACCACCATCCAGACCTCGCCGACCCCCGCATGAGTCAGACCTTCCAGAAGCTTTGACAAGCCTTTGGAGTCGAGTTCCCTCCCCCTTTGGTCCAAAACTATCAAGTGCGCATCGCGTCCCGTTACTTTGAGGATGCGTTCGCTCTCCCGGTCGCGAACCACCTGGTCCCCCACGCCCGCGGAGATTTTTTCCGCCTTTATATAGTGAATTTCCACCCGGCAGTAGTGGACAAGCCTTTTAACATACCGATCGATGGCCGATTCCATGTCGGCGAAGGCCGTTTTACCGACGAATACAAGGTGGATGCGCATGGAGTTTCCGCTGATTTCAGGGGGCAACCGCCGCCATCAGGAATTCACGGTTTCCCTTGGGCCCCTGGATGGGCGAGGGAATCGTTCCAATGAGGTTGAAGCCAAGACCCGCCGCAAATTCGGCCACAGCCTCACAGACTTCCCTGTGGACCTCGGGGTCCCGTATGACGCCCGCGCCCTTGGAGACCAGCACCCGGCCGGCTTCGAACTGGGGCTTTATGAGCGAAATCAGGACGCCCCCCGGCTGCAGAAAGTTCACTACGGAGGGAATGACCAGCTTGAGGGAGATAAACGAAGCGTCTATGGTCGCAAGCTCTATGGGCTCCGGCACAAGTTCGGCCGGCAGATACCGGATGTTTTGCCTCTCCAGCACCACCACCCTGGGGTCGTTTCGCAGTTTGAACGCCAGCTGCCCGTATCCGACATCAACCGCATAAACCCTTCTGGCGCCGAAGGATAAAAGGCAGTCCGTAAAGCCTCCCGTGGAAGCCCCCACATCCATGGTGGTTCGACCCGAGACTTCGATCGAAAAGGAGCGAAGGGCGTGTTCGAGCTTAAGGCCTCCCCGGCTGGCGTACGGGATCGCTTCTTCGACCACCCGGATTTCCGAATCTTCGGGAACCCTCTGTCCGGCCTTGGTCAGAACCCGGCCGTTCACCAGGACTTTGGCCGCAAGCACCAGCGACTGGGCGCGCTCGCGCGAAGGGGCCAACCCCTTGTCGACAAGCAGTTTATCTAAGCGCTCGGAGGACCTGGCCATGATTGTAATTCAGCATTTTGAGGGCAGCTCTTTCGATAGCCTCGGAATCGATACCGCACAGGTTTCTCAATAGGGCCTGGTTTCCATGAGGAACGAAGAAATCACAGATTCCCAACCGCTTGAGTGCCTGGGGGAAAAAGGACTCTTCCTCGAACATTTCCAGCACGGCGCTGCCGAACCCGCCTTGCAGCATGTTTTCTTCGACCGTGATGACCATGCCCGTCTTTTTGGCCCACGTCAAAATCAGCTCGTTATCCAAAGGCTTAACGAAGCGAGCGTTTATCACCGCGGCTTCGATCCCCTGCGCGTCCAGCCGCTCGGCGGCCTCCATGGCGGTTTGCACCGTGGAGCCGATGCCAACGATCAGCAGGTCTTTACCCGGCCGCAGAAGCTCGCCCTTGCCGATCTCCAGGGACTTTAATTCCTCATCGAGCTTTACGCCCGCGCCTTCTCCCCGGGGGTAGCGAACGGCCACCGGGCCGCCATGATCGACAGCGGTCTTCAGCATGTGCTGAAGCTCGTTTTCGTCTTTGGGCGCCATGAGCACAAAATTGGGCACGGTGCGAAGGTAGGACAGATCGAAAACCCCGTGGTGGGTCGGCCCGTCTTCGCCCACTATTCCGCCGCGGTCCATGGCGAAGACCACCGGGAGGTTCTGCAGGCAGACATCATGGAGCAGTTGGTCGAAGGCGCGCTGCAGAAAGGTCGAGTAAACCGCCACCACCGGTTTGAACCCTTCCGTGGCCAGGCCGGCGGCAAAGGTTACGGCATGCTGCTCGGCTATGCCGACGTCGAAAAAGCGGTCGCGGTGGGCCTCGGCAAAGCCGTCGAGTCCGGTGCCCTGGGGCATGGCGGCCGTGATGGCGATCACTTTGGGGTCAACATCGGCCAGCTTCTTTAGGGCCCGCCCGAAAACTTTCGTGTAGGACACGTTGACCGGTTGCTCCAGGCTTTTGCCGGAGGTAACGTCGAAAGCGCCCACGCCGTGAAACCGGGTGGGGTCCTTTTCGGCCAGCTCGTAGCCCTTCCCTTTCTTGGTCAACACATGAATCAGGACAGGACCTTCTAAATTGCCGGCAATCTGGAAGGTTTCTATCAACTTGTCGAGGCGATGGCCGTTTATCGGCCCGATATATTTGAACTCAAGGGCCTGAAAGAGCATGCCGGGAGTAAAGAAGCTGATCAGAGAATCGACGCTGCGCCTTAGCACCTGGAGAATATTGGGGCCGATGCCCGGAACCGAATTGAGAAAGTCCTCCATTTCGCGTTTCAGGTAGGTGAGGGTTTTGCCCGAAAGCTTGCGGCTCAAAAATGAGGAAAGCGCGCCGACATTCGGGGAAATGGACATCTCGTTGTCGTTTAAGACCACGATGAGGTTGCGGGCGAGGTCCCCCGCATGGTTTAGCCCCTCGAAAGCCATCCCGGCGGTCATGCTCCCGTCGCCGATCACGGCAATGGTTTTAGCCTGGCTTCCCTTTAGATGGTTGGCCACAGCTATTCCCAGACCGGCCGAAATGGACGTGCTGGAATGCCCGGTCCCGAAAGCGTCATATTTACTCTCCGAACGCTTGGGAAATCCGCTCAGCCCCCCGTACTGGCGCAGAGTGTCGAACTCCTTCTGGCGGCCGGTCAAAAGCTTGTGGGCATAAGCCTGATGGCCCACATCCCATATTATGCGGTCGTGCCCGGCATCGAACACGTAATGAAGAGCCAGGCAGAGTTCCACAACGCCCAGGCTGGGAGCGAGGTGGCCTCCGGTTTCAGCGACCGTGCTTATGATGCGCGCGCGAATTTCATCTGCCAATTCGAGAAGTTGCTGACTGGAAAGGTCCTTAAGCTGACCCGGGGCTTCAATGCCCGAAAGGTGTCCGCTTCCGACAACCTTGTTTTTCAATTTAGCGCCTTTCATTATTGTCTTCCTCGTCGGTTATCCGGTAATTCAATGAGAAATCCCGACATAAGTCAAGACATATTATCCCCTGCGAACCAGCAGGTAGCGCGCGATGGCGCGCAGAGGTTCAGCAGCTTCGCCAAAACCGGACAGGGCTTCGAGGGAACTATCCACATGCTCTTTAGCCGCGGATTTCGATTGAATCACTCCCAGCAGGGCCGGGTAGGTCATCTTATTTTTGGCCGCGTCCGATCCGGGTGTTTTTCCCATGAGCGTCGGGTCCCCCTCGACATCCAGCAGGTCGTCGGTGATCTGGAAGGCGAGCCCCATGTGGTGGCCGTAGGTCCTCATGGATCTTTTAAGCGAATCATCCCCGCCGCCAAGAATCGCCCCGATCTCCAGAGAAGCCGAGAGCAAGGCCCCGGTCTTGTGAATGTGCATGTACTCGACCGTGGCAAGGCTTACCTTCTGGTTTTCGCACTCCAGGTCGATCACCTGCCCTCCGATCATCCCTCTGTAGCCGGAGGCCTTGACCGCAATCCGGATCGCTTCCAGCACTTTGGCCGGGCTTAACCCCTCGCCTGCGCAGGACGCCAGATATTCGAAGGCTTCGGTCAATAGAGCGTCCCCGGCAAGTATGGCCACCGCTTCCCCGAATACTTTGTGGTTGGTGAGTACTCCTCGCCGGTAATCATCATTGTCCATGGCCGGCAAATCGTCATGGATAAGAGAATAGGTATGGATCATCTCCAGGGCGCAGGCCGCCGGCAAGACGCGCCTGAGATCGCCTCCGGCCACTTCGGCCGCCGCCAGGCACAATATGGGCCTCAGCCTCTTTCCGCCCGCAAAAAGACTGTATCGCGCGGCTTCGATAACCCTTTTCTCCAATCCGGAGGCCGAAGGAAAAATTTTCCCCAGAGCTTCTTCCACGACCTGCTTTCGCCGGCTCAAATAGTCTTTCAGATCGAATTCAACCATAAGCGCTCACAATTAAGTATTGGCATTCATAAAAACCAGGACTGAAAATAGTATCATGTTGGCATTTTAACTTCCAGCCACAAACGAATGATAAGGATTATTCCTGCTCGTTCTGGTCGTTTCGAACAGGTTCGAAGGGCGCCGCTTTCCATTCACCCTGCTGGTCTTTTAAAAGCATCTGCACCTTGTTTTCAGCCTCCTCGAGCCTGCCGTGGCAAAACTGGGCGGTCTTTATCCCCTCGGAGAAGCATTCCATGGCCTCTTCCAAAGGTAAGTCCCCTTTTTCCAGCTTCTCGACGATGTCCTGAAGTTTTTTTAGCGCATCTTCAAAAAGGTCGCTCTTTTTTCTGGTCACGCGATCACCCCTTCTTTTCGGTCCGGTCGTTTTCCACCTTTTCGACCAGGCATTCCAGCCGGCCGTCGGCCAGCCTCACCCGGACCCGGTCTCCCGGTCCGGTCTGGTTACAGCTCCTTACCACTTTACCGTCAGCCGTCCGGTATGTAATGGAGTAGCCTCGCAAAAGCACGGAAAGCGGATTTAGCGCCTCCAGGCGCGAGAGGCTCTTTTCAAACCTTTGCCGATAGCCGTCCAGGATACGGCGCTGATGGAGCGTAAGCTCCTTGCTCAACCTGCCTATTTCAATGCGGTGTTTTGTTATGCGCTCCCGCGGGTTCTGATAGAGGAGCCTTCCCAGCAGATGGTCGCAGCACAACCGCTCCTTCTGGAGCCGGTTTTTGATGGCGCCGCTGATCCGCTCCAACCGGTCGTCGACGGCCAGTCTCAAGCTTGCGAGCCGGTTTTTGGGGTGGGTGATCCGCCCCTCCAGGTATTTCAGCTTAAGACCCAGCGCGTCGAGTTTGGTCCTTGTCACCTTGACCAGCCGGTCACGGTTTCCGTGCAGTTCGCGATGAAAATGTTCGAGCCTTCTTACCACCCACTCGGCGGCGGCGGTGGGAGTGGGCGCCCGCATGTCGGCGGTCATATCGGCTATGGTGAAATCGATCTCATGGCCTACGGCGGAAATGGTGGGGATGGGGCAACCGGAGATCGCCCGGGCTACCACTTCCTCGTTAAAGGCCCACAGGTCTTCGATGCTTCCCCCTCCGCGCCCCACGATCAAAACGTCCCACTCATAGCGCCAGGAGAGCATGCCCGCGGCCAGGAGTGCTTCGGCAATCTCGAACTTGGCGTCCTCTCCCTGCACGGCTACCGGGAAAACCGTGACCGTGACCGGATACGGACTCCCCTGGAGGACCTTGAGAATGTCCCTTACCGCCGCGCCGCTTTTGGAAGTGACCAGGCACACATTCTGGGGGCAAAAGGGAAGCTTCTTCTTGCGGGCCGGGTCGAATAAGCCTTCACCGTCGAGCTTTTTTTTGAGCGCTTCGAAAGCCAGCTGCAACTGCCCGGCCCCCAGCGGCTCCATGACCTCCACGATAATCTGGTATTCACCCCTTGGCTCATAGACGCTCAGGCGCGCCTGGCAGATGACCTGCATGCCCGATTCGGGAAGAAACCGCAGATAGCGATTCTGGGCGCGGAAGAAAACGGCGTTGACCTGGCTCTTGGAGTCTTTCAGGGTAAAATAGAAGTGTCCCGAAGCCGGAACTCGAAAATTGGAAATCTCGCCCTTGACCCAGACAAAGGGGAACTTTTTTTCCAGCAGTCCCTTTATCTGGGCGTTCAGCCCGCTCACCGTAAGTATCCCGGTCTCATCTCCGATGTGCAACTGGAGCATATTGGCCCTTCTTCCCTTATCTGAACAACTTGGGGTCCATAGCGTCGCGAAGCCCTTCCCCGACCAGGTTGTAGGCGGTAATGCTGGCAAAAATGGCCAGGCCCGGGAACACGGTCAGCCACCAGGCAAAATCGATGTAATCACGGCTCTGCGAAAGTATATCGCCCCAACTGGGAGTGGGCGGCTGCACGCCGAAGCCCAGGAAGCTCAAGCTCGACTCCGTAAGGATTGCCCCCGCAATCCCGAATACGGCGGAGACCAGCACGGGCGCCATGGCGTTTGGCAGCATGTGCAAAAAGATAATGCGCTTATGGGAGGCTCCCAGCGCCCGGAGCGCCGTTATGAAATCGAGTTGTTTCAGTTTCAAAAATTCGGCGCGCACGAAGCGCGCTATGCCCATCCACCCGGTAAGCCCGATCACCACCATGATGTTGTAAATCCCCGCGCCCTTGACCGCGATGATGGCTATTATCAGGAAAAAGGTGGGAATGGTGAGCATGATTTCGATCAGCCGGCTTACCGCTATGTCGATCCAGCCTCCGAAATAACCGGCGACCGCTCCCAGAAGTATCCCCACCAGGAGCGCTATCCCCACGGCCACAAAACCCACCGAAAGAGAAATCCTCGCCCCGTAGATCATCCGGGCCAGAACGTCGCGGCCGTTGTCGTCGGTCCCCAGCCAATGCCGGGCGTTGGGCCCGGTAAGATAATCGAGCAGGTTGTATTCGTCGGGGGAATACTTGACCAGGGGCCAGAGGGCTATGGCCCCCCCGTGGGCGCGGATATGCTGAAGGATGAACGGGTTGTCTTTGCGCAGTTCCTTCCAGATGAAAGGGCCGAGTCTGTCCGCCCCGGAAAGGAGCGGGAAACTGGCCTTGCCGCCCTGGTAGAAGAAAACAGGCCGGTCGTTGGCCAGAAGCGGCGCCAACACGGCGACTCCAATCATTACAAGCGTCACCCACAGCCCCAGAACGGCCAATTTCTTTTTCCTGAAATGATGGCCGACCATTTTCCAGTAGGTATTGGGGGCTTCGCCCTTTACCTCCGATGGTATTTCCACAGGTTTCCTATCAGACATTGCTGGTTCTCTCGGCCGGGGGCGAGCGCGGTCTCGCTCTACTCCAGCTTGATGCGCGGATCGAGGACCGCGTAAAGGATGTCGGAAATCAGAAGACCGATCAGGGTGAGAAAACCCGAGATCGTGGTAATGGCCATTATGACCGGAAAATCCCGGCCCAGCAACGCCTGGAAGCCCAGCTGCCCCATGCCGGGGATGGAGAAAATGGACTCTATGATAACGCTTCCGCCGAACATGGAGGGCAAAAGAAGGGCCATGATCGTTACCAGGGGAAGAAGGGCGTTACGGAAAGCGTGTTTAAAGATAACCACCCGTTCGGAAAGCCCTTTTGCCCGGGCGGTCCTCACATAGTCTTCCCGGATCACTTCCAGCATGCTGGCTCGGGTCAGCCGGGAAAGGTAGGCCAGCCCTCCGTAGGTCAGGCACACCACGGGAAGCACCATGTGCCAGAGCCTGTCGAGAAGCCATGGCAGCACCCCCATGGTCTGGCTTCCAATCGAGGATATGCCGTAGACCGGGAATATGTCCCAAAAACTGCCGCCTCCCAGAAACATTATGAGCAACATGGCGACCCAGAAATTGGGCAGCGAGTAGAGGATAAAGAAGCCCAGGGTCAAGGCCTTGTCCGCCCAGGCCCCCTCGTGAGTCGAGGAGTAGATGCCGCATGGAATGGCGATCAGATAGACCAGAAAGATGGAAATAAGATTTAGCTCAAGCGTTATGGGAAGCCGTTCGGCTATCTTGTCCAGCACTTTGCGGTGATCGGTGTAGGAATCGCCGAAATTGAGGGTGAAAACCCGTTTGACCCAGCGATAATATTGGACATAGAGTGGCTTGTCCAACCCGTAAAGCGCTTCGGTCTGCTTTATTATCTGAGCGGAGGTGGCGCCTCTGGCCCCCAGCGTCCCCTGCCCCTTTAACATCTGGAGCTTCAGGACGGCAGGGTTTCCGGGCGCCATTTGAATGATGACAAAGGTAATGAGGGTTATCCCCAAGAGGGTGGGAATGATCTGAAGAAGTCTTTTTAATATGTAGGCTTGCATCAAAAACGGCCTTCACACGAGTCCTCATTCAACCACTCTTCGATGAGGCGATAGGAAATAGAAACAGGAGGCGGCAACTTCACCGTGCGGTTTTCCACGGCTTCGAGCAGCTCGCGCCGCCCGAACCAGCGGGCGTCCTCCAGTTCGCGGTCGCCAAGCACTATGCGCTCCTCTTCGGCCTCGGCGGTAAAGCCCAGCATGAGCGAGCAGGGGAAAGGCCAGGGTTGGGAGGAATGATACCTGATGTTGGCGACCCGAACTCCGGCCTCCTCGAAAATCTCCCGGGCGACGGCCCCTTCGATGCTTTCGCCCGGCTCGACAAAACCGGCCAGAACCGAATACATTCCCTGCGCCCAGGTTTGCTGTCTGCCGAGCAGACATTTCCGCCCAAATCTTATCAGCACGATTATAGCCGGGTCGGTGCGCGGAAAATGCGCCGCCCCGCATTGGGGGTTGACACAGGCCAGGGAGTGGCCGCCTTCCCTCATCTCGTTTCGGGCACCGCAGACGCCGCAGTGGCGATTTCGCCTGTGCCAGTAGGCCAGGGCCTGGGCGTAGGCCAGGATCGCGCCGTCGTCGCGTGAAAGAAGAGGCGCCACGGTTCGCAGGTCCTTAAACCGGCCTGCTGCCTCAAAAGCCTCGAAGTCGCTTTCCTCCAGGTCGACGGCAAAATAAGCGCGCCCCTTCAGTTCGCCCAGAAACAGGGCCGATTCGGATTGCCCGGGGCGCGATAACTGCTTCGGGCTAAGCAGCACGGGCGCCGGAGCCTCGCCGCTGTCCACCAGCACCTTCGACTGCCTGACCGGTATAAAGACCGTTTCCGGGTCAATCATTTTCCGCGCCAGCCAGTCGGGGTCCTTGCGCCGGTTGTGCTCCCGTTCGAGGCCGTTGCCAACGAACATATTGTTTAACGACTTTTCTAAATTCGTAGTCATGAACACACCTAGTATTTTTGATTGGCCTTCGGAACCCACCAGTATAGCGGATCGAGCCCCATGGGGTAAACCACCACGTTTTGAAATCTCCGCGAGACCGCATAGAGGGCCTTGGTGGTAAAAAGAAACGTGTAGGGCTGTTCGTCGTGAATGATTTCCTGAAGTCGATAGTACATTTTGCGTCTTTTTTGCGGGTCGAATTCTTTCCGGGCCTCCACGATCAGCTTGTCGGCCTCCCCGTTTTTAAATCCCACAAAGTTCGATCCGCCCTTTACGGCCTGCGAGGAATCCCAAACCTGGTAAGGATCGTTTTCCCAACCAAGCGACCAGCCAAGCGCGCAGGCGTCGAAATCGTCCTCGTTGATTTTTTGAAGAAAAACGGCCCATTCCAGCCTCTGGATCGACATATCCACGCCTATCTCGTGCAACTCCTCCTTGAGTATGGTGGCGATCTGCAAAGAAAGTTTGGGCCCCGCCGGAATCAGGAACTGGAATTGGAAGGGTTTTCCGTTTTTCTCCAGGACGTAGCTGCCCGGAGGGTAATTCCACCCGGCGGATTTTAGCAGCGCCAGCGCGGCCTTGGGGTCGTATGGGTAAGGTTTGATGTCCTTGTCGTAATCGGGACTGTTGATATAGAAAGGACCGGTAACCACGGAGCCCAGATCGAAGAGGATTTTCTTTAAAATCAGTTCCCGGGGCACCAGCATGGTCATGGCCCGCCGGACCCTCTTGTCGGAAAATAGCGAACGCCTGCAGTTCCAGCCAAGAAAGCTGAATCGGGGCTCATAATAGCCCATTTTTTGGAATTTTTCGGTGAAGTGCTTATTTTCAGTCTCGCGCGCCCATTGAATCGGGTCCAGTCGCAGCATGTCCAGGCCGCCCTGTTTTAGAACCTGGAGAGCAACCGTTGAATCCGTAAGGATCTTGAAGATAATGCGGTCGATTGCCGGCTTTCCCCCCCAGTAGTTCTTGTTTCTCTCCAGGACGATTTCGCTGCCCGTCTTCCATTCGAGCAACTTGTAGGGGCCTGTACCGATGGGGTGTCGGCCGATGGGGCTGGTATTGAAATCCTCCCCTTTTTTGAAAAGGTGGGCAGGCACTATGGGAATCCCCCCGCACATCTCCAGGGCCAGAAAATAGGGAACCTTGTAATGAAAGCGGACGGTGTAGTCGTCGGGGGCCTCGATTTTTTCGATATCCTGGTAGTAGACGCGCAGGGGCGCCGCATCGACCTTGGGGTCCATTATACGATTGAAGGAAAAAAGGATGTCTTTTGCCGTAAACGGCCGGCCGTCGCTCCATCGTATGTTTTTTTTCAGGTGGAAAGTGTAGCTCAGGTGGTCGGGCGAGATTTCCCACCCGCTGGCCAGGACGGGGACGAGCTTGGCACTCTTTTCGTCCCGTTTGAGAAGGGATTCGTAAATATAGCCGTTGACCGTGCCGGCATAAACGTCAGTGGCCGTGATCAAATTCAGCGTGCCCGGTTCGGCCGAAAGGTCTCTAACGAACCAGTCGCCAAATACCCTGTCTCCGGACTGGGTCAACTCGTCGGAAGCCAGGGCGGGACAGGCCAACCGGCTAATAACCAGGATCAGGAATACCAACCGCGCCGCAAAACATTTCCAGGTCCCTTTTTTCATCCGGGAATTTCCCCTGACTCTTCTCAGTTTAAGCCACTCGTCCCTACAAACCTTTCTTTATATACAATGTGCCCGCCGTTAGCAATCGGACAAAAAGCCGAAGGGTCTTTTGGAATTGTGCAGGTTTGGAAGGCCCGGGACAAATAGGGCTGATAGGGGTAATAGGACGAATAGGACAAATGGGACGAATAAAGAGCAGAGCGAAGCGAACCGTCCGTGGGGAGCCCATAGGGGGGACATTACGTGTTCCACCAGGCCGGTCCGGGATCCGGGCATAAGTGTGGATAATTGCAAAGACCAACTTGTGCCCACCTACCCTCTCCCTCACCACCGGGAGCTTTCCGAGGGACACTGGCTTAAAGGGCCGTTAGAGCGATTTCACATCGATATTGCGAATGAATCGCATTATGTTTTCCATCCAGGCATCATCGTTTTCCCCGGATCGATTTGTAACCGTTGTTTGTTGCTCACCCGCTTTGGGCGCAGTCCGCACTGCTTCGGCTCCAACAGGCTCAACCGCTTTTGCGCTCTGTTCGACGTTTAATTCGATTCGTTCGCTCTCAGGTTTGTAGAGACTGTTTCGGGCCTGGTTCATGGCGACTGCCTCCCATGTGATGTGCAAGCCTGGTCGGTGCGGGAGCCTTTCCCTATAGGAAATACCATCTCAATTGCCATGGCAACTTCTTGATATTATAATCGGTTGCACTGCGCATTATCTAAAATGGCTTTTGCGATCGCATGCTTTCGGGCTGCGGCCGCGCTGCGCCGGGATTTCTCGCGTTCCCCACGGCTATTTGCCGGACCCGATTGACGAAATCCCGGGAACGGGCTAATCTTTGCCAAATTCATTTTAGCCGGTCTAAAGTCCCCTGGCGGGTCGCAGGTGGCCATGCCCGCCGGACTGATGGGCTTTTCAAGGTCTGATGGTGCACATCTTCAACGCTTCAAGGTCGTTTCATCCAACTGTAACGGAGTACAAACCCGATGACTCTTTATCCCAACCCGCAATATCGCAGCAAAGAGAGTGTTTGCTCGAACAAGGGCTTCACTCTTATCGAACTGCTGGTGGTCATGGTGATTCTGGGCCTGCTGGTCGGCCTGATCGGACTAAACGTTTTTAAACATTTGGGCGAGTCCAAGCAAAAGGCGGCCGGGGTCCAGATTTCGATGCTGGGCGACGCGCTCGATGCATTCCGGCTGAGCGTAGGCAGATATCCGACAACCGATGAGGGCCTTGGAGCCCTTTACAAAAATCCGGGCATCGACAAGTGGGACGGCCCCTATCTTCGTAAAGACGTTCCCAACGACCCGTGGGGAAGACCCTATGTCTACAGATGTCCGGGAGAGCATGGCGACTATGACCTGGAATCGCTGGGAGAAGACGGCCAGGAAGGCGGAACGGGTGAAAATGCCGATGTGACCAGTTGGCAATAAGGGCAGTGACTCGTGAATCGTGACTCGTGACTAGTGACTAGTGACTAGTGAATGGTGGTCAGTAGGGCTGATGCGCTCAGGGCGGGCCGAGCGGTGAACAGCAGGGCTGACTGGCCGCTGCTCACTGTTCGCCCGTTACTGTTCACTGCTCTTAATGCGCAGCCAGGCCGCCGTTTTGCAGCATCTGGAGGTGATGGTATAGGCCCTCCATCTCCATGAGGTCTTCATGGGTCCCCTGCTCCACAATGCGCCCCTGCTCCATGATGATGATCCGGTTTGCCCGCCTTATGGTGGAGAGTCTGTGGGCGATCACGATGCAGGTTCGGTTGGCGGTGACCGCCTTTATCGCCTCCTCGATCAGTATTTCCGTTTCGGAATCTATATTGGAAGTCGCCTCGTCCAGGATGAGAATTTGGGGGTCTCTGGCCAGCACCCGTGCAAACGCCAGCAGTTGCTTTTGCCCCGCCGAAAGATCCATGCCCCCCTCGCCTATTATGGTGTCAAGTCCCAGGGGAAGCCTTCCCACAAAGCCGTCCAACTGCGAGAGCCTGGTGATTTGCTCCAGGCGCGATTGCTCCAACTTACGGTCGAGCAGTATGTTTTCCCGGATCGACCCCGGCACGATGAAAACATCCTGCATGATCAGCCCCAGGTGTTCGCGCAGCCCGCGCGGTTCGAAGCGGCGCAGGTCCACTCCGTCGAGCAGTATCTTTCCCCGCTGCGGGTCGTAGAATCTTTCCAGCAGATTTGTAATGGTTGTCTTCCCGGACCCGGTCGCCCCGATAATGGCCAGGGTATGCCCCGGTTCTATTTGGAAGCTAACACCTTTTAAGACCGCACGGTCCGGTTCGTAGGAAAAAACGACGTCCCGAAACTCTATGCGCCCCGTGACTTCATCGATCCTTACGGCATCTTCGGGCGGCTCCGCGTAGTCGTTTTCTTCCAGCAGTTGAAATATCCTCTCGGCCGAAGCCATGGCCGACTGGACTATATTGTATTTTTGGGCAAACTCTCGAATGGGCTGGAAAAAGAGCCTCATATAGGCAATAAAGGCCGCCAGGATGCCTAGCGTCATGTATTTTTTCAGCACCAGGCCGCCGCCGTACCAGATTATCAGCGCCAGGGACACCGAACTCATTATGTCGATCAGCGGCACGAAGACACTGAATACCCGAATCTGGTACATGGCCGCGTCAAAATAGGTGTCGTTCAACCCGGAGAAACGCTCCCGCATGTCTTTTTCTCTCGAAAACATCTGGATGACGGGCATCCCCAGGACGGCTTCCTGCAAAAAAGCGTTGATTCCGGCCAGGTGAGAGCGAATCCTGCGGAAAGCCAGCCGGCTCAGCCGGCCGAAAAGAAGCGATATGACAAATATGAGCGGGAAAGTGACGGCCAGGAGCAGCGTGAGTTTCCAGTCCATCCATGCCAGGACCGCCAGGATACCGATTAGCCTCACTCCCTCGTTAAAGAGCGTGACGATGACGGAGGTGAACATTTCGTACATGTTCTGAATATCGTTGGTGTGCCTGGTAACCAGCCTTCCCACCCGCTGGGAGCTGAAGAAGGACAGATTGAGGCGCAATACGTGGTTGAACAGACTCTGGCGCAAAGAGTCCATGATCTTCTGCCCTGCCCATTCCAGAGCGATCACCTGGAAGAAATTGGCGATAAACGCCGTGACGATGACGGCTATGAAAACAAAGGCGATGCGGGTCACGCCCTCGATTCGCGCCGAGACCGGCAGCGAGCCGTTCAGAATGTAATGGTCCATGGCCAGTTGGAGCAGCTTGGGCCAGGTAAGACTGGCGCCCGTAATGACCAGGGCCAGCCCGACGGCGACACTGACCCACTTCCACTGGGGCAGGACGAATTGGAGCAAACGAACTATGAGTTTGAAGTCGCCGTGAAAGCGCTTTTGCTCATCGTCAAAACTTTCCTGGTCGTAATTCATGATTGCCCGCCGTTAGCGCCGCCATCGGTCCTCTGAAGCGTTGGGACCAAGGTCTGATGTCTGTGGATAGTCGAGTAGAAAGCATTTCGTACGATCAATTCGCTGTGAGTGCCCTGGTCGGCAATCCGCCCGTTTTCCATCACCACGATCCTGTCGGCATCGGCGACAGGCGCTATGCGGTGAGACACGATTATGCAGGTGCGCCCCTCCAGGAAGGATGCAATGGAGCGGATTATGGCGTGCTCGGTTTCCATATCGACAGCGGAAAGGCCGTCGTCGATAATGATGATCGGCCGGTCCAAAAGAAGAGCACGCGCTATCGCTATTCTCTGCCGCTGTCCGCCGGAGAGTTTTATCCCCTTTTCCCCTATTTTGGTTTCATACCCTTCGGGCATGCCGACTATTTCCTCATGAATGGCGGCCGCCCGGGCCGCCTTTTCGATCTTCTCCCGGTCGGCCCGCGGCGCCCCGAAAGCGATGTTAAAGGCAATCGTATCCGAAAAAAGGATCACGTCCTGCGGGACATAAGCGATAGCGCTTCTAACGGACTCAATGGAAACCGAATTGACATCGAAGCCATCGAAAAAGAGACGTCCATCCCCCACCGGAAGGAGCCGGGCCAGCAGGTTGCAAAGCGTGGTCTTTCCCGATCCGGTGCGGCCGACGATCCCCAGAAAGGTCCCCGCACCAATTTCCAGGTCCAACCCGTCTAGAATCGGCTCGGTTTGTCCGGGATAGCCGAATCGGAGTTTTCTAGCGCCGATTTCGCCTCGCAAGAGGTGAACGGAAGGCGCATCTTGGCTGTCGCCCAGAACCGGCCTCACCTTCATGAGGTTCTCGATGCGGCCCAGCGAGGTGACTCCGCGCTGAAACAGGTCGGCCACCCACCCCAGGGCCATCATGGGCCAGGTCATCAGGAAGAGGTAACTGATGAAGGCTACGAAATCCCCCGCGCTGATGGTTCCGCGTATGGTCAGGCGACCGCCGAAAATCATTACCAGGAGCATGCTCAGATTGGAAATGAAACCGGAGACGGGGAACAGCACCCCGTAGATGGCCGCCACCCGGACGTTGTTTTTGACGTAGGTTTCCCCCATCCGGGCAAACCGCTCGCCCTGATACTCCTCCTGGTTGTAGGCCTTGACCAACCGAATCGAGGAGATGGAGGAACGGACGAATTCGGTCAGCACCGAAAATTGTTCCTGGACCTTTTTGAACCTTCCATGCAGGCGGAATGAAAGCGTCCTGGTCAGGAAAGCCAATAGAGGCATCGGCGCCACGGCTATGATGGTAAGGACCGGGTCGATGTAGAGCATGAAACCGAAGGCGGCCAGCCCCATGAAAACCGCATCGAAAAGCGCCACTATCCCCATGCCGGTCGCAAGCTGCACGGCGGAAAGATCGTTGGTGGCAAGGGCCATCACTTCGCCGGCGGTGTTTTTTTGAAAAAACTCCTTGTCGAGGCCCAGCAGATGGGAAAACATCCGGTTTCTGAGCAGCGTTTCGACCAGGCGGGAAAATCCCAGGATGAGATGACGCCAAACGAACCGAAAAGTTGCTATGCCGATCGCCATAAGGAAAATATAGAGCCCGCAGTCCAAAAGCAGACGCGGAGTGGCATGGCCTTTTTGAAGGGAATCCACAGCGTATTTTATGATTCGAGGGATATAGAGCTGAAGCAGATCGACCAGCACCAGGGAAGCAAAACCGCCGGAAAGCCTCAGCCAATAGCGCTTGAAGTAAGGCCTTAGCAGCCTGACCGAGCCCCACGCGCCACTTTCTGAAGAGTCACCGGAAAATACGCCCGAACTTTTTTTCGAAAAACGGCTTCTCACCGCGATACTCCCGCCTCAATAAATTTTCTATAACCACTTCGCAAGCCCGAACCCCGGCCCATGGCAGAATTTTTCATTATAAGTCACAGAAGGAGGCAGGCCAAATGAAACTAATCTCTCAAGGGCAAAAGAGCAGGGGGCGGGGATAATTTTATTGAGATAAGCGACTCAACTGTAATCGGTGCCGCTCTTTAGAGCGACGACGGTGATCCCGGAGGGCTCAAAACCATTAGCCGGGGGTTGAGGCCGTGAGGCCGATACCCCCGGAAAGGAACGAAAAAGAAGG
>JARLHP010000064.1 GCA_031292195.1 Syntrophobacteraceae bacterium | reverse complement strand
TTTAACCAGCCGGCGGAGCCTCACCCGCTTTTCCCAGGCTAGGCGCGGTCTCTCGGATTTGAATACGTACACTCAATGAGAATTGGCAAAATTATAGTTATTTAACCTACCACCTGGATATCGACCATCAATTAGCTTCAATCCGGTCTCATTTTCACCTTCATTTCCGCCAGATGTGAACCCCTGTCCGATTTCTTGAACGGACTCCATTTCTTTCTTGCGTTCATCGCGCGATTCTTGTATACCTCCGGGCATGGAAACGATTCTCACCCACAGAGGCCGTCCCGTAACCGAGGGGGATGTTTCGTTCATCCGGGAGCTCCTCGAGGGTTTCCCCGATGACAACAGGACCGCCGTCTCCAGAAGGCTGTGCGAGGCGTGGGGGTGGAGGCAGCCTAACGGACGGCTCAGGGACATGGTGTGCCGCGGCCTTTTGCTGCGCCTCGAAAGGGAGGGGCTAATCCGGCTTCCACCCAAAAGGGCCAACACGGGAGGATGGCACGGCGCGAGAAACAGCGCGCCGAAGGTCGATGTCGATCAAAGCCCCGTCGCATCCGCCATTAAAACCCTTCCCCCGATTGAACTGCGCCAGGTGAGGGGGACCCCCCTGGAGGCGGTCCACGACAGCCTCATCGCCGAGCACCACTACCTGGGCTATGTCAATCCGGTCGGGGAGCACCTCAAGTACATCGCATTGGCGGGGGAAAAGCCCCTCGCCTGCCTCACCTGGTCCTCGGCGCCCAGGCACATCGGGTGCAGGGATCGCTTCATCGGATGGGACGCGCCGACTCGCCGGGCCAACATCCACATGCTGGCCTACAACACCCGCTTCCTGATCCCGCCCTGGGTCCACGTCCACTGCCGGGCCTCGCATCTTCTGGGCAAGACGTCCCGAACGATCTCAATGGCTTTGATCCCTCCGGGATCATGATCGTCGCTCTCAAAGAGCAGCACCGATTCCAGTTGAGTCGCTTAACTCAACAACATTGCGTGCCAACCCATCTTAATTCGAATAGCGGGCGTCATAAGCTTCCCAGAAAACAGCTGAATGCTTTTCCTTCAAATCCTTAATTGAATAAATGGTAGGCTCCTCGGCGAACTTCACCACATCTAGCGCCTGCTGGTACCGCCATGTGAAATCATCCGCTTTGTCGCCTCCCCGCAGCAGTGGTCCCCAGGGACAGGTCAAGATATCGAGCGAATGAGGGAAAAGCCTTGCAAATTCCGAGAGAAAGTTGCCCGTGAGATGTTCGGCCAGATATGGATTGCGCAGAAGGAGAAGAGCTGGGTAGTTAATCACTGCAGCCTCCTTCAACGCCTGCCCGGTCGCCGGCTTTTCAAGAAACTTCGGGAAATTCACGAGTTCCAACTCTGATCGGGAGCGACTGGACCGGTGACGCAAGATAGCGCCAAGTTACAAGGGCTGGATGTCCAAGCTTCTCTATATCAGACCACACGAGGTGCAAGTGAACCAATGCTTCGTTTGCTGAAGAAATTCCGTCCAGCCCTCAAACAGTGCCGTAATGATCTAAATTATGCGTCGCGGGAGTTGGTTTTGAATTACTGCGGAGAATCCACCAGGTACGCAGAGCGGAAATTACGAGAAGTTTGGCCAAGGCTGCTACAGGACGAAGGATTGATTGAGATACGGGTCAATCGTACCAATCGTATGGAATATGGGCTGCCTGCTGAGCTTGACTCGAATATGAAGATAGCGATACCGAAAGAAAGGATTGAAAATGGGAGTGTTACTGAAGTTTCCGTTACCGAAGAAGGTGGAAACAGTACCGCCCACATCGGTCAGGATTGAGAACCCAGCGAGGCCACGGTTGCTGGAAAGAATTCAATTAGCGGTGGCGGAAAGGCAGGAAGCCGATTATTGGGAACGAAAATACAGGCACATGCCGGAGGCGGTAGTCGCGGTGATTGAGCCGAGATGTAGCCAACCACCTGAGAAACTCCGTACTTTGGTGGAATGGAGATGAGCATGTGCACATGATCCACCATGAGGTGTCCTTCGACCACGGCACTCTCCTTTTGCCTCGCCAGCTCCCTGAACACTGCCCCAAGCTGCTTGCGGAGTTCCTCGCAGAGCGTCTTTTTCCGATACTTAGGGATCCACACCAAATGGTAGTTGCAGTCCCATACAGTGTGGCTTAGACTTTGTTGATCATCCACGCGAAAGCCTTTCCTTTTGTAAACTTTGAGCGGTTCACAAGAGGGAGGCTTTCGCATACTCCCGGAAATGTCAAACTCTGAGAGTCTCCCCGGCGAAGCCGGGGGGTTACTCAGTTTTAATTATTCGGGGTACTGCTGTCGGCCGACTGGCACGAGGCCAAAGTCTGTGACAAGCGCAGTGAGCACGCGGGAAGCCTCCAGTGCCCCATACGGTTATTGAGAGTTCATGACTGCATACATTGCCCAAAAACCATGTGTGAAAAGAACGGAATGTACTTCTACCCAGGCTTGTAATGGAAGGAGACTCAATGACCTACACCGCACACGTCGATCATTTTGTTCGAGAGAATCTGCCGCCGGAAGATCAGCTGCCGGAGTTTCTTTTCGAGACGCCGGAGTTGCAGTTCCCCGAACGCTTGAACGCTGCCGTCGCTTTGCTGGACAAGGCGGTCGAAGATGGTGCCGGCGAGCGAATCGCGTTGGTTGGCAAAGATATCCGATGGACTTATCGGGAAGTCCAGAGGAAAGTCAATCAGCTTGCGCAACTGCTTACCGCAGACATGGGGCTTGTTCCGGGCAATCGTGTCCTGTTGCGTGGCGCCAATACCCCATGGTTCGGCATCTGTTGGCTTGCCGTCTGGAAGGCGGGTGGGGTAGCGGTGGGTACTATGCCGTTGCTGCGGGCCAAGGAGTTAAAACAGTTCATACAACTCGCACGGATCAGCCATGCCCTGTGCGAAGCCTCACTGGCCGAAGAGCTGAACCTGGCGCTTGCCCGGTGCCCGGAACTCAAACAGGTGATGTTTTTTGGCGACGACGCGTTCGCCGGTACACTATCCTCCAAGCCTGCCGAATTCACTGCCGTTGATACCGCTGCCGTCGATCCATGCATGATTGCTTTCACATCGGGTACCACCGGCATTCCCAAGGGCTGCATTCATTTTCACAGTGATGTGCTGGCTATGTGCGAAGTCGTCTGCGGGTACTGGTTAAAACCTGACGCCGACGATGTATTCATCGGTACCCCACCCATAGCATTCACTTTCGGCCTGGGCGGGCAGCTCTGTTTTCCTCTTTGGGCAAAAGCCAGCACGGTGCTGCTGGAAAAACTTTCTCCGCCCACTTTGATAGGGGCTATCGAGCAGTATCGCGCTACTGTCTGCTTCACTTCTCCCACGGGCTATCGTCAAATGACGGGCCTGGTTCCTCAGTATGACCTCAGAAGTCTCAAGAAATGCGTATCCGCAGGCGAGGCACTCTCGGTTGATACCCGCAACAAGTGGAGAGAAGCGACCGGCATACAGATCCACGACGGTATCGGTGGGACCGAAGTGATCCATATCTACATCGCTTCAGACATGGAGAACCACCGGGATGGCTCTTTGGGCAAGGTTCTGCCGGGCTACAGGGCGATGCTGGTGGATGATGAGATGCGTCCGGTACCGCTGGGAGAAGCTGGAAAGCTGGCGCTCAAGGGCCCAACGGGTTGCCGCTACCTTGCGGACGAACGGCAGAAATCCTTCGTAAAAGAGGGCTGGAATCTACCCGGAGATACCTTTCACGCGGATTCCGACGGCTACTTTTATTACCATGCGCGGATAGACGATATCATAGTGACTTCGGGTTACAACGTGGCTTCTCCTGAGGTGGAATCAGTGCTGCTCGAGCATCCGGCGGTGTCGGAATGCGGCGTAATCGGCATTCCGGATCCCGACCGGGGCCAGATCATCAAGGCTTTTATCGTGTTGAATACCGGTTATACCGGTGACGCCGAGCTTGTGAAAGCACTTCAGGACTTCGTCAAACAAACCGCCGCCCCTTATAAGTATCCACGGGCCATCGAATTCGTGACCGCCTTGCCTCGCACTGAAACCGGCAAGCTCCAACGATTCAAACTCAAAATGCCTCAGTAAAGGACGCACTAATGAAAATTAATAAAATCGATCATATTTCTATTGCGGTCAAGAACCTCGATGAGGCTCGCAAGGCGTGGGAACCGCTCCTCGGAAAAGATAAGCCTGACGACGCTTACGTGGATGAACAGGAAAAGATCAGGGTCGCTCGTTACTGGATTGGAGAAGTGGGGTTTGAGTTGATGGAATCAACAGCACCGGAAGGCGACGTTGCCAAATTCATAGAAAAACGCGGTCCCGGCGTCATGCTTGTCAGCTTTAACGTGGAGAATACTCGCGACTCCATTAAGGAGCTTCAAGATAAGGGCTATCCATTCATATCTGATGTACGGGGAGAAATTGCACGGTCGTTCCGCAATTGTGAGTTTGCGTTTGTACACCCGAAGAAGCTCAATGGGGTTTTAACGGAAATCATAGACGATAAAAGCTTCGGCGGTGAGTAGTAGAATCGTAGCCGGCCAGGGAAACCCCAGCTTCCAATTTAATTGATCGCATGCCATGATCGCTTCACAACCCTACAAAGGAGGCGATCAATGAAGAGCACGTCGACTCGATGTCAGGCCAAACACGATTTTTGAGAAAAGCATGTTTTGCATTTATACATCCTGCAAGATCCTCAATTGGAAGAACGTGAGCCGGTTGAATGATTTTGAAGACTGTTATTTCGAATATTTATGCGGGTTCAGCTTCAAGGACCCGAGTAACTTGCAGGGGCGATGTCAGAACCATCCTTGATGGCGACGAGGTCACCCGGAGACGGGGTGTGATGCACAAAGCCATAATGAACACTACCGAACATAGGAACGGCAGAGATTAGCCCAAAATCCCGGCAAAACGCTGGTCTTAAACGGGCGGCTGTTACCCTGTTGGTGTCGGCTTGATGACTTCATCCCGATCAAGTCCGGCAGGGCGGCCTTCATGTTCTTTCCTTATACACGGTGCGATGAAAACCTGGTAGATTCTGGACCAGGCACGGAGGTGGGGGATTTTGAAGTGGCCACCGGGATCAAATACCAGGATGTACCAGTGAGAACTCGCCATGGTTCCGGGGTAAGAGGTATTTCGCATCGGACCGGGTTGAAATTTCGGGCCTCCCCGCCATCCTTTAACAAGATATTATAGCATCCTTTTCACCTGAACCCCGTGAACTCGGGCTGGCGGGAAGCGAACTCTAAAATCCGGAGACGGAGGTGCGTCTTTCTTATCGTAAAACAGTCTCACTCTGATACCTCTTGCATGTTCGATTGGGGAAACGTGGAGTTTTACGGCTTCAGGCTCAAAGGGAAGTTTTTTGCGCAAAAGCCGATAGCCTCTTGAAGTTTGGGCGTACAACGCAGAAGCTGATAGGGGAAAAGAAAGCACTCGCCGAATGCCTTCTCAGTTACGAGTAACCGCTCTGGAGGGGACCGATGGAAATCGGGGATTTTTATGCGCAATTACTTGAGCTCGCCTGGCCCTGGACGGTGAAATCGGTCTCTTTAAACGAGCAACCGGACAGTGTGGATGTGTATCTCGAATGCGCCGAGGCGGCCCAACTGCCCTGTCCCCGCTGTGATCGTCCCTGTGCTGTAAGCGGTTATTCGCCTTCAAGAACCTGGCGGCACATGGATACATGCATCAAAAAGACTTTTTTGCACGCCGGGTTGCCCGTCGTGGATTGTCCAGTGCACGGGAAACAGGAGTCCCGTATTCCATGGGCGGGCTGCGATAAAGCGCCGACTCACTCCAGGCCTTCGGCTCCGGACGATCTTTTCGGGAAATCTGTGCAGGAGAATGCCGAGCGAAGCCACGGCGGTTTGCCCCTTACCACGGCGTTCGAAAAATGGATCATCCGTCGGGGTTTATCCTGCTTCAGGCCGGGCGATATGAGGAAGCGATCCGCAGCCTCCAGGAATCCATCCCGAAGATGCCAGCGAGAGCAGCCCTGTATGGGTGGCTCGGAGACGCATACCTGCTTCGCGGCAACTCCAAGGTAGCAAGGCAATGCTACAGGGAAGGCTGCTTTATCGATCCTTTGGATATCGACTGGCGCCATATCGAAGACCCCGATTTAAAGCAATTGAAGCAGGATATTTTATTCGTATACGACTTCGATGCGGAACTTGCGCTTGAGTGGCTGCCCAGCCATGCCCGCATTGAGGGACTGTTCGAATTAAAAACAGTCCGCGTAAACGATGGGCTTAAGGAAATGGTGGATGAGTACGTGGCCATGGAGAAGGAGTGGTCAAAGAAAAAATCGCCCCGCCTTGCGGCAAAGCTTTTCGCAAGAGGCATAGTTCTTTGCGAGAACAGTGAAAATCTCAACTTTATCAAGAAAATCGACTTGATCCAGGTTCGACGAGTGATGAAGCAGGCTAGCCCGGACCTTTTCGAGGAGTTTTTGGAGAAGATCATCAAGAGAAAGGCATGAAGGACGTTGGGCCGCCGTTGCGGGGGGGTGCCAAAGCACGGGACGCCGATTCAGCAGGTGCCTGGACACCCGCTAAATACCGGAATATACCAACGAGAACCACCTTATCGCTTCTGTTCGTGCCGAGGTGGTATAAGCAAATCCTGTATCGGTCCGTCCAGGCGATGTCATGGCGAATCAAGCGGGCGAGGGCACCGTTTTTTTCACCTCCGAGGCACGCCAAGACCCTCCAAAACTTCACGCATGTGGCTGATGTGAGATTGAAGGTGAGACTCTTTAAAGCCACAGAGCACGCCGATCCATGTCTCCAAGGCAGGATATTCTCCAAACGGCGTGTCCTTTAGCAAGGGAATATGCGCCTTTCGATCGAGCTGTTCGGCGGACAGGCCCTCTGCAAACCTGGAGATGCGGTTATACTCTTTTTCCACCTCCGAAAATAGCTGAGTAAAGGTCATCCGGGCGCGTTCCTCGGAAAAAAAAGAATTGCCGGGTTCGATGTCGATCCGTGGAACATCCTGATCGAGAATGACCTGCAGGCTCGGCAGATGGCCGGATCTTTCCGGCCCGCAAAGGTGAGAGAGGATTTCCTTGGGAGACCATCGCCCTTCGGGCGCCCGGGAGGCAGTGCTCTCATCGAGCCCTATGCACGCTTCCTTCAGTTCGTCGATACTCCTATGGATCGTTCCTGCCAGTTCATTCCCTGTCGAATTCGCCATGTTTTTACCGCTCCTTTCTCACTGATGTGAGAAACGCACAAATCTTATTGCGGATGCCATATTTTAGTTATCGATTTTTCCCGTGCCAGCATGCTCGGAAGATCTACTCATAAATTTACGCTAATCATTATGTCGCCGGTAGCAACAAAACCGCCATCCTGATTCAATTTGTGGAATAAGATTAGCGTCTTCGACGGAAAGTTTCGTCGATCGTAACCTTTGGGGCGGTGACTCCGGGCAGCCATGCGGTATGCCTGCAACGGGACCCAGGTTGGTCTCTCTGAATTCCATGGGATTGTTATCTTGATGAGGCGCCTGGTTAATGCAAAATCTCTATTTCAATTTCGCTGGCCATCCATCGGACACATCGCCTCGGATTATATCTGGGGCAACATCCGGTCAATGTGAAACTTGCAATAAGGCCTGGCTGGTGCGTGAATTCAAGCCCGGACACCCGTTAAATACCAAAATATACCAACGCGACAAGGCTTCTCGCCGTGGTTCTAGCCGTATGTATCAGTGAGCCTCATCCCCTTCAAAGGGTACATCAGGTCGGAACGGTCTTATATTTCGGGTTCGGACACAAAGAAAGCAGAGGAGAAATTGAATCGAAAAAGGAGGCTGCGACGAATGAACTGAAACTCGAACCTTAGTTGACCGCGGTTCGCTCCCCGGCGCCGACCTATTCATCGAGATAGAACTCAACTATTTCCATTTCCTTCGTGCCGCTCTTTAGCAGTATCCTTTAGTAAGCCGTAACGCCGGTTAATGGTGATTAGTGAATAATCGCCAACTACACCACTTAGGCGCAGGTTCGCAGATCGGTGCTTAGACAAACCCTGTTCCGGCCGTTGAGCTTAGCCATGTACATCGCTTCATCCACCCTTATGAAAGGTGCTTCAGTCTCGAGGTCGGACTCGATCGCCTCGGTAACCCCAAGGCTGATGGTAATGGATATCGTGTCGTCACGGTAACAGAAGCGTGTATTTTCGATGCGTCGCCGAATCTTCTCTGCGACTTTGCTAGCGTTTTGAGCGTCGCACTGATGAAGAACGGCTATCAGCTCCTCGCCTCCGTAGCGGGCAAAAAAATCGGATTGACGCAAGCATGATTTAATTAGTCTCGCCACTTCTTGCAGGCATTTGTCGCCCGCTTTATGCCCATATGTGTCATTGATTTTCTTGAAATGATCGATATCTACGAGTATAAGGCTGAATTTATCACGCGATGAACGATAGCGTATAACACAATCCATAATATGTAAGTCATATGAACGGCGATTGCTTATTCCTGTAAGATCATCAATCATAACTACTTTTTCGAGCGTCTCGGACCGATGTCTTACCTGCAGTATTTCCTTTTCATATGTTTTGAGATTTGTCTGGAGCTCACTGATTTTATCATCTGCTTGCCTAAGTTTGATGTCGTCCATTGTACGCTTCGAGTCGATAGCATGCGATATCGTATTAAGCTTCATTGCAATAACATTCCGGATATCGTGTGGATCGGAACATTCATCGAAGGCATGGTTAATATCCCTTGTATGCTCAAAGATATTTTCGTTGAACTTACTGCTCATATTGTGAGTATCCCTATTGAATTCCTGATACGAGGATAACTTCCCCTCCATGTCGTACAAATCTTTGCTTAGTTCGAAAAGAAAGTCATTTGAATACTCGGATCGTTCGACGCTCAGATTTATCAATTCGCCGACCATTTCGCTTACTTCATTCACCATCTTTATCAGGCACTGGACCGAATCGCATCTATCGAGCCTGTTTTGCAAATCGGCGAACCGCTTCTCGTAGTCGCCTTTTATCATAGGCGCAAGATTGTCGAGTATGTTGAGAAGCGCCTCCTGAAATGCCGGTGTAAGTTCGTGCCCTGGGTGCGCAGCGGGGACCGAATCGATAAGGCGGGTTAGCTGTTCGTTTGTGGAAAAGGCCTCTTCGAGCAATGCCTGGGTTAACTGGCACTTTCTTCTGGAGACATCTTTCAATATCTCCATAACTGCTTCAGCCATTGGTTGAAGCCGTCCCATTTCCATCCTCCTGACAAAAAGATATTATTGAAAATCTAAAGCCGGCGGTCGATAAATTTCTGCCTCGTATACTGCGCGTACAACAATAAGAATTTCGGCAGGGAACCGAAAAATGTTTAGAATTGAAATCGTATACAATGCAGTTCTCGCCGATTTGATTTCCCAACCGGTTTTTCGACCAACCCTTCAAGCCCGTACTTATCATAGCCAAAGAGAACTTGTCGAGCGAGGAAAACCTACGCTCCTGCCACACCAGCGAGCAGCGGTTGAGTCAATTTTGGGAGAAATCGAGTTGGAGCAATGGTATATGAGAAAGGCGCCGGCGCTAAGGTTTAGAGCCAGGGTGAAATGCGAGACCCCGAGCATGGCACACAGAGCGAAGAAGCAGAAGAAACGAGAAAACTGGCCGATAAATTCGCCGAAGACCAACCGCCTCCAGTCAGTTACAGGCCAGCCTATATCGGCGCTTGCATCCGCATATTTCCGCCCAGCAATATCGGGGAGGATAACAATCCATGGACATAATCAGTGATTGTCTTTAGTATTATGGCTTCGAACGCAAGCTAAAAAGTTGATCGGCATTGAACCCCGGTGAACGATTACTAAAATTGAAACATCTTTATCCGAAAGTATAAATGTTACATGGTATCGGGTGGCGCACAATGCTGTTGAGTTAAGAAATTCCAAGCTTTTCCCGCCTGTCTGAGCACCACTTGATCTGCGACCCCTCACGGGGTCGTCTCCTTCTTTTCGTTCCTTTCCGGGGGTATCGGCCTCCGGCCTCAACCACCGGCTAATGGCTTTGATCCCTCCGGGATCATGATCGTGGCTCGAAAAGAGCAGCACCGATTCCAGTTGAGTCGCTTAACCCAACAACATTGACCACCCGGGTGAGCGCCGGCTAAGCTGTAGCCGCCATCCCGCTCCTAACGTCCTGCGGAGCCGCTCCAATAGACTCGGCCGTTATGGACGTCAGCTGGTCGACCGGGTCAGGCAAAGTTCCAACAACATGGCCCACTTCCCTGGCGCGTTTCTTTGCCGCCCCGTCCACGGGCTCCATGTAGTGCGCCGGGATAGAATCATGCGACAGCTCAACCGTTTCGCCAGGGTCGTACAACCTGTTGTTCAAAAACGCTTTTTCCAAGAGTCTATATTTGGCCATGAGGTAACTCCCTACTTGCAGTGTGATAAGCGCCGCAGTAAGGGGATCGATACCTTCTGAGCATCTCCCGCCCCGCTCTGCAATGCGCTCGGCAATAAATACGTGGGCCTGTGTAGTAGCGTCGATCAGGGTCTTGAACCCTCACACGCCCCCAGTGGTTCGAACTAATCCCTTTTCCGCTCGAAAAGACGCCTTAGACATACTGGTTGGAATATCCGCTCGGGTAGCCGAGGTTTGGTCCAAACAGGAAGCGATCGAGGACCATACCGGCAATAACTGCTCCCTGTGTCATATTGGCGCCTGTGACCACATAGGTCAGCTTCAGAAATTTCTGAACCCCCGGCACGATGTCCAGATAGGTAATCTGGCCGACCGTGAGGTTGGCCACGGGCATTACCGGAGTCATGTTGAGCACCGACCAGCTCCCCGGAGTACCGAAACCGCTGTCAGGCGCTGTCTGAAGTAAAATCTGCAGGCTTGCCCCGGTCCCCGCGAAGGCCGTCATAACCTCTATTGCAATCTGGAGGGCCGGGGAATCCCCGATACCAACATCACGACCTTTCCCCGAGGCGCTGGAGGCAATCTGGCTAACATCGATTATGTTCGCCGAATCTGTCCCCGCACTGGTTGTGAAGCTCACTCCGGAGTTGACCACCGTTCCGAGAAGCGTGCCCACAGAGTTGACGCTTCCATCGAATATCAAAAGAGCATCCATGATCATGGCGAAAGTCTCCTATTGGTTGGCGGGGTTGAAACTTAAAACCCCGCACGTAACTCACACTACCCTGGATTCGGTGTTAAGCAGCGCATCACACGTCCTGATCGGTATCCCGCGGAAGGTGGTCACCGGCTTTGCTGCGAACTCGTCGATCCTCAAGAGCGTGTTGCTCTTGTTCAACGCCTGAATGTCGAGCCAGGTCGAAATGGCGCGATTGCAATAAAACCCCGCCTGTCCCATGGAAAGTTGAGGCTCTCCCGGCTGACCGGAACTCTGAACGTTACCTGCCCTGGCCGGCTGAATGGGAAGCCTGTGAATGGCCCTGACCATCAGATTAATCAGGTTGGGGGGGGTTGCACCGGCAAGGCTTGTAACGTCGATATTGCAGATCCTCACCGCGAACCGCCAGTCCTTCACACACAGTCCAGCATCCCATTTGTAATGGGTACGCCACGCGTAATAAGGGTTGTTGTTCGTGTCGTAGACGGGAGTCTTGCCCATGTCCTCCTGGACAAACCCGGCTTTCCTTCCTCTTGGAAATATTCCGTGGATAGCAGTAGGCCCCCACATGACCAGCCACATCGAAGTATTGGTGGACCCGGTTCCGCCGGCGTCTATGACATTATTTGCGGTCTGTGCGTTCGCGGTGCTTACGCTCGGATACCTGGGAGCCAGACCCATGAAGGCGGCAGGAACACTTGTGGTGTTGTTATAGAAAATCGTGCTGGCCATCTGTTGATTCATGCCTTCGAGGAAGGCCAATTCCTCCGAGAGACGAAACGCCCGGTCGTTTCCGGCAAGTCCGACCAGATCAACATCGATATCGGAATAGGTTTCGAGCATACCGCATGTTTCCGTGATCTGCGCCGTGGTAGACTTTCCTCGCGGAACGCCCTGGTTAAGAAGTCTCCAGTAAGCCTGCGGAAGCCCGGTTCGGATAGTGGTCTTGTGACCGGTAGGCAGGTTGCCTTCAACCCAGAGCATGTCCTCTAAAATCTCGTTTGTCTGTGACAGAAGATTTATGATCTCAGCGATCTTACCGTCGTCGTCAATCCGCTTCGCCCAGTCCATAAGGGTCAAAGCCATAGGTCCTATAGTTGCCATGGTTTGATACCTCCCTAGCTAGGAGTGTGAAGCAAGCAGCGCACAAGCAGGTTAAACTTCCTGCTTTCTGGTGCTAGCTTCCTCCTTCCATCATTGTGGGGTACATTGAATTGAGAAACGCCTGCTGCTTGTCTTGCGACGCAGGTTTTCCCGTTAGATGTGACGGCTCGGCAAGGAGCCTTCCCATTCTCACAAATAGGCGCTGTACCTCGGGATGGTGCATTGCCCCGGTAAGTCTCAACGCCTCCCGGATCGCCTGCACTTCGGCCTGCGTCTTAAAGAAGGGATTCGACTCGCTCGGAACAAATGCCTGTCCCGCGTCCTTTACCGACTGCTCAAGCCTTGTGCCTCCAACTTCGGCGTCCGCCTTTGTGGCATTCCACCATTGCTCCGTCGTTTCCTTCCAGGCCTTATAGGGCTGTTCGATCATTGCCTTGATCTTTGGCCCAGCGAAATCGAGGACTCTTTGGGCCTGCTCCTGGGTTAAGTCCTGCTCTCTGGCGAAGAACTTAAACTCGGTCAACTCTTCGCCCTCCAATTTCATGCCTTCAGGGACGCTGAAATCCTCATATTCCTCAGGGGCGCGTGCTGTCGGTTTGGTCTCTTCCGGCGTCTCGCCGGTTTCATCGCCACTCGGATCCCCAGCATCATCCCCGGTCAGAATACTTTGCTGCGCGCCAGTCTTGCCGGCTTCAGCCTGACCTTCCTTTACCGGAGCATTACTTACCTGATCCACAGCCTCAGGCTGCACGAGGTCTATTGTCGTGCCAGCTTCAACGCTTTCAGCGATCGGTGATTCTGTAGATACGGAACTTGACTGCTCATCGCTCATCTGGTTTCTCCTCCAAGCCAACAAAAAAAGCCCGACTCGCCGTAGCTACGAATCGGGCTCTCATTGGCTGCGCTTAAGCCGGGCCAGGGCAAGCGCACATAGTTTTAAGTCAATTTCTCTTCGCAGGGTTTGGTATACGGGAAAGTTCCGAATCTAGCAAAAGGCAACCAGAAGCGGCAATTGAAGCGGCAACCAGAAGCGGAAACCAGAAGCGGAAAAAAGCAGGGGGAAAAAAAGCCTGAATACCTTGGGCTGTTCAAGTCTATCAAGAATGAACGCAGATACGGACATTACTATGGGGTGCGTTATAGGCGGCTGATGGATTTGTGAAGGAACTTTCGGCAGCAGGAAACAAAAAACGGGACAGATAGCCGGTCTTGCCTCTGTTGAATGCACACAGGCAAAACACGACAATCGTCCCGCTCAGGTCTTGAACACAGAAAGTGTTCGGGGCACAAATTTTAGAAAAGCGATCTGGCGGCAGCCTCGGTAAGCGACAGGAACCGATCGGGAAATACACCCAGATAAATCGACATGATCACCAGGGCAAAACTCATAAACTGCGTCCAGAAGTCAACACGAACCGGAGGATATTCTTTGACCGGCTTTAACAGATAGGCCGCTTTAAAAACAATAAGATAGTAATACAGCGATATGGTGGCGTTAACCATACCGATAATGACGAGATAGAGATATCCTTTCCCCAGGGCCGCGGCGAAAACCAGGAATTTCCCGGTAAACCCGGCTGTCGGGGGAATCCCCGCCAATCCGAACAGGCCCAGCATCAGGGTCATAGCCAACAGAGGAGAACGCTTGTGAAGACCGGCCAATTCCTTTATCTGCAGGTTGTGGCCGTCATCGGCAACCTTCATGATAACCATGAAAACCGAGTAGTTCATAATGAGGTAGGCCGCGGCATAGTACATGGCGGCGGCATACCCCTGACTGTTAAGCGTGAGGATACCAATAAGGATATAGCCGGCGTGCGCGATACTGGAATACGCCAATAGCCTCTTTATGTCTTTCTGAATCAGGGCAACCAGGTTCCCGAAAGTCATGGAAGCAATTGAGAGCACGATCAACAGCTTGATCATCGCCGGGCTCGCCCCGCCGGAAATACCGGCGAAACGGATGATCATCGCCGCAGCGGCCATCTTGGAAACTGTTGCAATATAGGTGGTAACCTGGTTGCAGGCACCCTGATACACATCCGGGGCCCAGATATGAAACGGGAAAACGGCCAATTTGAAGAAAAAGCCGGCCAAGGCAAGAACCAGCCCAACAATGGCAGCAGGCTGCGAAATGACCGTCGGCAACACCTTGATCAATTGCGGCACGTAAGTGGTATGCCCCACCCCAAACAGAAGGCTTATGCCGAAAAGCATCAGGCCCGAGGCGGTAACACCTATCATAAAATATTTGATACCGCACTCGAAGTAGCGTTCTTCTCCTCTCCGCATGGGGACCAGCAGGTAGAGAGAGTAAGACGAAAGCTCTATTGAGACGTAAATCGTGAGCAACTCGACCGAACTAACCAGCATCATCATGGCCAGGGTGCAAACGAAGATCAAAAAGTAGTACTCCGCATGCTGCCTGGTATCGATACCTTTGAGTTCACCCGATGAAAAAATTACCCAGATCGTGCCGAGGGCCATCAGGACTTTGAAAACCTGGCTGAAAAGATCCACCCGGTAGCAGTTGAAAAACAGCATCCCTTCCTGATGGGATGAAGCTACGGTTACCAGCAGACCGGCTGCAGCCAAGACGACCGCCCATCTGTGATACCCAGCGGGATTCGGCGTCTTTCTCAAAGAGAAGATGAAAAAGAGAAGAGCGCCCAGGATGAAGAAAAGCTCGGGAAGAAAAAGCATAAAATCCGTCATCACGTTCCTTTACTTTACAAGCTTTTAGAACCGGGTCACAAAGGGAATAACCGTGCTCTGAATGACGTCGAGCATAACCTTCGGAAACAAGCCGAAAAACAGGATACAACTCATCAAAATGACTCTGGGGACAGCGAGAAACTTCGAAACATCCGGAATGTGCTCCCACCGGGGGTTCTTTTCCCCGTAAAAAGTTCTCTGCACGACACGCAACATGAAAAGAGCGCTCAGAATCATACCCATACAAGCCAGAATTCCAGCCACTGGAAAAGCTTTTACCGCAGCGGTAAGAACCAGGAGTTCAGCCCAGAAACTGGCCATCAGAGGCACTCCGATACCAGCCAGCGCAGCGAAGATAAAAAAGGAGGAGGCAACCGGCATAGTCTTGGACAACCCACCAAGTTCAGGGATGATTTTGGTGTGCGTGCGGTCATAGATGAAACCAACCGAGGAGAAGAAAAGGGCAGTCATGATGCCGTGAGCAAACATCTGAAAGACCGCGCCATTAATACCGTTGACCGACAAGGTGGCCAAACCGAGGCCGACAATTCCCATGTGAGAGACGCTGGAATAGCCGATCACATACTTCAAATCGGTCTGCCCAAGGCCGGCAATGGCCCCGTAGATGATTCCAATGGTACCCAGAAGAGCCATGAGGTGAGACCAGTAAACAGCGCCCTGGGGACAAAGGGTCATGCCTATACGAAGGACTCCATAAGCACCAAGCTTCATCAAAACACCGGCGTGTATCATGCTGACCGCCGTGGGTGCGGCAACGTGGCCAACCGGAGACCAAGTATGGAACGGCCAAACCGCGGCCAAAATCCCGAACCCCAGGTAGAGCATCAGGAAGGCCACATTTTGGACGTAAGGCGTGAAGCCTATTTTCTGGAGCATGAACAGATCAAAGGTGTGCCCACCACCCTTTGCCCACAAAAAGAGGATCGCGGGCAAAATGAAGGCGCTACCGGCAAGCAGGTACAGCGTAAGCTTCATAGCGCCGTATTCCTTGCGCGTGCCGCCCCAAATGGCGATCAAGGGATACATGGGGAACAAAGACACATCATACCAGACAAAAATCCAGAAAAGGTCCATCGACATGAAAACGCCATAGACACCGGCCACCAGGAGAAACATCAGGGCGAAGAACTCTTTAACCCTGTGCTCCAGTTCCCACATCGTCCACACACCGGTAAAAAGGACGACGGAGGTAAGAAGCATCATGGGAAGGTTGATCCCGTCGACGCCATTAAACCAGTAAATACCAATGCTCTTAACCCATAAAACCCGCTCTACGAACTGCAGACCGCCTTTTTGGAAATCATAGGCATGATAGAGCCAGAGGCAAAGCACAAGACCAAGGGATGCGCTGGCAAGGCTCACCTGCTTGATGAGTTTGGTCTTTTCAGGCGGGATGAAAATAATAACCAGTAACCCGACGATGGTAGTCATCAGGATAGTGGTCAAGATCGGAAAACCGGCCATGTTCATCGCAGTCATTTGACGCCCTTGTGATAGTTATGGTTGAACTAAATCACGAAATAGAGAACTGCGGCCCCGGCACACAGCACCATAAGCAGCAGGTTGAATTGGAGCATTCCGGACTGAAGAAAGCTGAAAAGCCGTCCGCTTCCCTCTGTAAAAATACATATCCCGTCAATACCGCCGTCAATTATACGGCGATCATTCAGGGTGAACAGACTGGTAAGCCCGGCATACATAAAGGTGTCCAGCCCCTTGCGATAGAAAACATCCATGAACCACCGGAGGTCGAACAACTTCCAAATGGCAGGCACGTGGCTGAGAAACCCCTTGCGACTGGCCCCTTTTCTTCCATACTCGAGCCAGGCGACAAAGATACCGAGCAGCCCGGCTGACACACCCAGGATTAAAAGCATGGGACTGCCGGATTCGTGGGCATGCCCCGCACCTTCGGCCGCTACGTGAGCCACAGTCTGTAAGGCGGCGCCACCGTGAGCGGCAAGCTCCCCGGGCACATTTACACTGCGCATGATGAAGTGTTCCAGGGGATGTTCCGCAAACCCCAGCACGAGGCTCACGCCGGCCAGGATCATAACCGGTATGGCCATGGCCCAGAAGATATAACCGTGGTGCTCTTCTTCATGCTCGTGGGAAGAACCACCATGATCGTCATGATGGTGCTTTTCCTCAATCCCACCCATTGGCAGCAGGATGTGAAATATCAGCCGGAAGCTGTAATAGGCGGTCAGAACAGCCCCAAAGAGCCCGGCCGCAAACCAGATCTTATTGGGCTGGGCAGCCAGGACCGAAAGGATCGCCTCCTTACTGAAAAACCCGGAGAAAGGGAATACCCCGGCAAGAGCCAGCGCACCCACGGTAATACAAACCATGGGTATTTTGAGCTTGCGCCCCCCCTGCTTTCCGATGATACGCATGTCGTTGGTGTGGAATTCATGAATGAATATACCGGAGCAAAGAAACAAAAGGGCTTTGAAACCGGCATGCGTGGTAAGGTGAAAGACACCGGCGAAATACCCGCCGGAGGCCAGCGCCATAACCATATATCCCAATTGGCTGACAGTCGAATAGGCCCACACCTGCTTCAGGTCATAGGTAACCATGGCCATGGACGAGGAGAGCAGCATCGTTACCGTCCCGATGACGAGCGCAAACTGCATGGCATCATGGGATCCGGAAAAGAAAGGAAATATCCTGCTGAACATGTAAACACCGGCGGCAACCATGGTGGCGGAATGAAGAAGGGCGCTGACCGGAGTCGGACCTTCCATTGCGTCGGGCAACCATGTAAGGAGCGGAAACTGCGCGCTCTTGCCGATAACACCGCAAAAGATCAAAAGAGCCGATGCTGTGAGCAATCCCTGTGAAAGCCCGTGGGTGGAGGCGGCGTGATTCAACTCCGGAATTCCAAGGTTTCCGAAACCAAGCAGAAGCAGGATGAGACCAAGAAAGAAGCCTACGTCGCCAACCCTGTTCATCACAAAGGCCTTCTTGCCGGCCTGGGAAGCGCTCCATTTCTCGTAATAAAAGCCGATCAGAAAATAGGACGCAAGCCCCACCATCTCCCAGAAGATGAACAGCTGAAGCATGCTGCCCGCAATGACCATGTTCATCATGGCCCAAGCAAAAAGGGACTGAAAGGCGTAATACCTGCTGTACCCCGGATCGCCGGCCATATACCCCAGTGAGTAAATCTGCACCAGGCAGGCAATTATGCCGACAATGGTCAACATCAGAAGACTGAGAGGGTCCAGATAATACCCAAAAACGATATTGAGCTTTCCAGAGACAAACCATAGGGTCTGGTATTGAAGAGCCGGCGCGAAAAAGAGCTTCGCCAGGAGGGAAATCGCGCATACGGCCGAAACCGCAATGGATCCGACAGAGAGCTGGCTCGAAAGCCTGGGGTTGTGCCTGGTGAATATGAGAATGACCGCCATGGTAAAAAATGGAAGGTTTGCACCCAGAACGGTCGCGAACAGGACGGGGTCCCTAAAAATTGCGCCCATAGCGGTTCTATCCTTTCATCTTCTGAGCAGCTTCGATGTTAATCGAGTGCATCTTGCGGTAGAGTGCGAGAATGATGCTCAAGCCTATCGCCGCTTCGGCCGCCGCCAACCCCATTACGAAAAGGGTGATCACCTGCCCGACAACCGGATCGGGAGCAAGGAATCTGTTATAGGCCATGAAGTTCAAGTTAGCCGCATTCAGCAAGAGCTCGACCGATATCAACATACCGATCAGATTGCGGCGCTGAAGTATTCCCAGAAGGCCCAGCGAAAATAGGAGGGCCGAAATGATCAGGTAAGTGGACAGGCTGTTCACGAACTTATCCTCCGGCTGTATCCGGCGGTAATAACCGCACCTATGATGGCAACGAGAAGCACCAGCGAAATCACTTCGAAAACCAGTTCATAACGCGTGAGAAGCGCATTGCCGATGTTTTCAACCGACCACTGCGATGCCTTATATACATGTCCCGCCGCGCACTGCCACTTGGTCTTGAGCGCCACGCTCACCACGCCGACAAAGAAGACAGCGCTGGCCAGAATGGACAGCCACATCTTGACTGGCGGCCGTGGAGGCGCTGAAATATGGAGCGGACGCGAAAGCATTATGGCGAACACTATGGCAATGCAAATAGCGCCGACATAAATAAGCAACTGCATGAGGGCCACAAAAAGGCTGCCCAGAAACAGATAGAACCCGGCGATGCCGGTTAGCGCCAGAGCGAGCCCCAGAACATTGTACAGAATGTTCCTGGGAAATACCGCGATCGCAGCGCCTGCAACGGTCAGTGCAACCGTGACCCAGAAGGCAAACTGCAAAATAGTGTTAAGGCCGGAAGTCTCCATCCATATCCCCTTGCCCCAAAAGTGTTACCAAGCCGATCAGGCCGCAATTTCCTGCGTCTTCTTTTCTTCCCGCGTCTTTTCCACCTGTGTGGCAAGCCTTGCCATCAGGTCGATTTGGCAATCGGCCCCCGTCTCGCCAACCAACTCGTATTCTTTCGAGTATACGAGGGTCGAAGTGGGACAAATTTCCACGCAAAGGCCACAAAGCGAGCATTTGCTGAAATCGATAACATAGTTTGTTAGTGTTTTCGGACCTTTTTCCTTCTGCTTTTCACCCTGAACGCGGATGACCCCGCTCGGACAGGTTTTCTCGCAGTTAAGACACACAATACATTTGTGCGTCCCGGATTCCTCGAACACCTTCAGCTCGATATGGCCGCGGTAGGCCGAAGAAAGCGGAATCTTCTGGCGCGGATACTGCACCGTCACCAGGGGCTGAAAAAGCCGGCGCACGGTGACACCCATACCTTCAATAAGACTCAAGCCGCCAACGAATATGTCTTTGAAATAGCCCATCTTAGATCAAACTCCAAGAATCAGATAATCTTGACAACTACGGCCGTAATCAAGAGATTAACAATACTAAGAGGAATCAACACCTTCCAGGAGAAGTTCATCAACTGATCGAACCTCACACGCGGAAAGGTCCAGCGCACCCACATGATGACAAAAATCAACAGGTAGGTCTTCAAAAGAAACCAGAAAACCCCGGGAATCCCGAAGCTAAAACCAAAAAGGCCGTTCCAGCCGCCGAAAAAGAGGCTTGTGGCGACGGCACAGACTAGAAACATATTCGTATATTCCGCCAGGAAAAAGAGCCCAAAACCCATGCCGCTGTATTCTGTATGAAATCCGGCCACAAGTTCGGACTCAGCCTCGGGAATATCAAAAGGGGCACGGTTGGTCTCGGCAGTCGCGGCGATAAGGTATATCAGTCCGGCCAATGGCTGCAAAAAGATGAACCACACAGTTTTCTGGGACTCTACGATGTGCGAGAAGCTGAGTGAGTGAACCATGAGCACCACACTCAAAACAGCCAACAAAAGAGGGATCTCATAGGCCACGTTCTGAGCCACGGACCGCACGGCCCCCAGAAGGGCATACTTATTGTTGGAAGCCCACCCGCCGGTAAGAATCGCCAAAACAGTGATGGTCGAAAAGGCGAAGACCAGCAGCACACCGACATTCATGTCATGAATGATCAGTCCGGGGCTGAAGGGCAACACCAGAAAACCAACCAGAACGGGGGTGAACACCAGGACGGGAGCAAGGAAAAAAAGCTTTTTATCCGCCTTGAGCGGCAAAATAAGCTCCTTGCCAATCAGTTTTACGCCGTCAGCGATAGTCTGGAGCAGACCGTGAGGGCCTACCTCCATCGGACCGGGGCGCAACTGAATGTGTCCGGACACCTTCCGCTCGAGCCACACCAGAAAAAGGGCGTTCAACTGCGAAAAGGCAATTACAATCACCAAGCCCAAAATCAACCGGAACAATTCGGAACCCAACAAGCCCTCAGACAATTCTTATTCCTCCTGAAAAAGGCTTAACGCAGCATGAGGCCGGATAAAAACCTCTTCGTTATCTGTCTATTTCGGGAATAACCACGTCGATGCTGCCAAGGATGGCGATGGCGTCGGCCACCATCGTTCCGGGCAAAACATCGTTTAAAACATTCAAATTTCCAAAACTAGGCACGCGAATATGGCAACGGTAGGGAGCGGGGCTACCGTCGCTAACCAGATAATAAGCGGTCAGGCCGCGAGCACTCTCGAATGCTGTATACACTTCGCCCTTGGGCGGGCTGAGCTTCTGCGGGACCTTCGGGGTGAGAAACTCACCTTCGGGCAACTGCTCCAGCGCCTGCTCGATAATGCGGCAACTCTGCTGCATCTCTCTGAAGCGAACATCATAGCGGTCGAGAGCATCCCCCCGGGTCCCGGTCGGGATTTCAAAGTCAAACCGGTCGTAGACCTCGTAGGGTTCGCTTCGACGAACGTCAAAGGCCACGCCGCAGGCCCGCAGATTTGGACCCGTAACCCCATACTGGCGGGCCAAGTTGACATCTATCACCCCAACATCCCGGGTGCGGTGAATGAAGATTACGTTTTTACTTACCAGAGCTTCGTAGTCGGCCCAACGAGACTCCATGCGCTTCAGAAAAGCGCGGGTCATATCGATAAATTTTGAATCGATATCGCGTGTAACCCCACCGAAACGGCAGTATGAATAGGTGAGCCTCGAACCCGTGATGGTATCAAGAGTGTCCAGGATGTGTTCGCGGTCGTCGAAGGCGTACAAGAATGGAGTAATTCCGCCTATATCGAGCAGGTAAGTGCCAAACCAGAGCAGGTGGCTCGATATGCGGTTAAGCTCGGAGGCTATCACCCGGATGTATTTCGCTCTCTCCGGGACCTTGATCCCCGCAAGCTTTTCAACCGCCAGGACAAATCCATGATTGTACAGCAACCCGGATAAATAATCCATTCTGCTCGTGTTGGGGAGAAACTGCTTATACTGCCGATTTTCCCCCATCTTCTCGTGACCCCGATGGCCGTATCCGATGACCGGGTCGCACTTGACGATATACTCGCCGTCGAGATCCAGCAGAATCCTCAGAACGCCGTGCGTGCTGGGGTGCTGAGGTCCAAGATTCAGGGAATAAACTCTGTCGTCTGCCTCAATTTTTTCTAGTTCATCCATAAATCACTTCCCGCTTGTGATATGCGCCAACCCTTCCGAAGGTCTTCCTGAGAGGATGATAGTCGGCGTCTTCAGGGAGCAGCAACGGTCTCAAGTCTTCATTCCCGGAAAATTTGATTCCGAAAAACTCGTGCACCTCTCGTTCAAGCCAACCCGCGCTACGAAAAATATCGCAAATCGTGGGAGGGACCTGATCGTGGCCGCACAGCATTCTAACCGTCACCCTGGACCCCGGTTCATAGCAGTTGAAATGATAGACCAGCTCAAAAGTATCCTGGAAATCCAAAGCGGTTATCGATTCGAGAAAAAATCCGGCGGCATCGAACTCCATCGCCGCATCCCTGATGCCGGAGATTGGGACGGAAATGGACCACTTAGCCCCCGTTACGCCCGTATCGTCCCCCTTGAGGGGGGAGTCCGGAAACTTGTTTTGCATTCTTGATTCAATATCTTTGATTCTCATTTCAGTTCACGCCTCCGGAGACCCTTTTGAAGCGGCGCAGAACATTTCTGCCCTCGCCTCTTGTGATCTTATCCTCCAGAGCCAGCAGCCCCTGGATAAGGGCCTCGGGACGAGGAGGGCAACCCGGGATAACGATGTCCACGGGCACGATAAGATGCGCCCCGGGAACGATCGCATACTGTTCTTCGTATTGGAAAGGACCACCTGAAATAGCGCAGTTACCCATAGCGATACACCACTTGGGATCGGGCATCTGATCCCACAACATCTGTATAGCAGGGGCCATTTTCTTGGCGATGGTTCCCGCCACTATCATCACGTCCGACTGACGGGGCGAAGGTCTAAAAACACCGGCCCCCAGGCGATCGAGATCGAAACGAGAGGCCCCCGCAGCCATCATCTCGATGGCACAGCAAGCCAGACCAAAGGTCATCGGCCACAGCGAATTGGCACGCGCGAGGTTTAAAATATCATCAAGAAGAGCAAATTGAACAGGAGGCGCGCCCGGTTCTCTTACCTTCTTTTCCATTCAAAAACTCCTTTTCGCCATGCATAGACAATCGCAAGCGACAAAATACCCACAAAAACAACCACTTCAACCAGATCTCGAACGGCGTAGCTACCGTAGACGGTGCTAACCGGGAACAGATAGAGGACGTCGACGTCAAAGGCCAGGAAGATCAGCGCGTAAATGTAATACGCAACCGTAAACTGTATCCAGGCACTCCCGATGGTTTCCATGCCGCTTTCGTAAGTGGCTTCACGCTGCGCTCCCTGTCCCTTCTTGACAATCAACTTCGAGATAATCAGCGGAACGACGGCGAAAATAAGCCCGGCAGCCAGGAACAGCGCTACGGCGAAAAAGTCACTCATAGGCTTTTGAGGAATCACAAGCCATTCTCCTCTGGATTAAAGATTGTGCATTGAACCGGTTTATTGCGGTAGGATGGCCATTGTGCCGCACGGGTCGAAGAGCAGCGTTGAAATCAGAGTGCTACGAAACGGACCCGAAACAGACGCACCATGACGGATTTGTTCATCTTACCTTAAATGCCAGTCCGGGATCGGGAAAATACCACTGAGCGTGTCAATCCGGCAATTCGCTCGAAGAGTTACTCTCCACATTGTTAAAAGCCATCGCGATTCAAAGGGACATGCAGGCGCATGAGGAAAAATGCCCACCCGAAACGGACAGATGTTTAACAGATTTTGATCTATTTTGCACGCAGTTTTTTAAATGATTGTTAAGATCACATTATGATATTTTCTACGGGCTCATAATTTCAATCCGGGAGGGATATCATGCTGGTGGTTACAGCCTCTGAGATGGCCGAACTTGACGCACGGACAATTCGGGAAGCCGGAATCCCCGGCATCATCCTCATGGAAAACGCCGCTCAGGGCGCGGCGGCTTTTTTCCTTCGTCATGTCCCGGATTTGCTCCAAAGGCAGATCACGGTGGTGGCCGGAAGCGGCAATAATGCCGGCGACGGCTTTGCCATGGCCAGAATTTTCCACTCGAAGGGGGCGCCTGTAAATGTAGTTTGCCTTAGCTCACCAGAGAAACTGAAAGGGGATGCCCTCACTAATTTTTCCATTATTGAAAGGATCGGAATTCCGGTAACCGTCTGGGATGAGACGAAGGATTTCGATACTCAGTGGGAGCAGGTCTGCCGAAGTGGCGCTGTCATCGACGCTATTTTGGGGACGGGACTGAAAAGCGTGGTCAAGGGTATCTACCGCAAAGTGATAGAAAGGCTAAATAGTCTCAGCGTTCCGGTCCTTTCGGTCGATATTCCCTCGGGACTCGACGCATCGACCGGCCTGCCCCTGGGAGCAGCGGTAAAGGCTTCGGCCACGGCTACCTTCGGCTTTCTTAAAATCGGCTGTGTGATCGAACGTGGGCCTGAACTCACCGGCAGGCGTGAGATAATCGATATCGGAATCCCTCCCGGCATTGTTGAAAAGTCGGGCTTCAGCCGATGGCTGCTGTGTCCACAACTTCTTTCGCAGTGGATAGATCCTCGCAGTCCATCAACCCACAAGGGCCGGGCCGGACACGTTTGCGTTCTTTCCGGTTCGATTGGCAAAACCGGGGCGGCGACTCTTGTGAGCCTGGGCGCGGGAAGGGTCGGCGCCGGTCTGGTCACGCTCTTTATACCCGAAAGTCTCAATGCGATCCTCGAGGTGAAGTTAACCGAGACCATGACCCTTCCCATTCCCGAAACTCCCGGGCATGCGCCTTCTTGCGCTGCCTCAGAGATCCTTCTTGACTTCCTGCGGGGAAAGCAGGCCCTGGCCATGGGGCCGGGAATTTCCACAAGCGAGGACACTGCCGCCCTGGTGAAAAAGTTGCTGTTGGGTTCGCCCTGCCCTATCGTAATCGATGCCGACGCGATTACAGCGGTATCCGATGACCCGGCCATCCTGCGCAAAGCGATGGTTCCGCTGGTCCTCACCCCGCATCCTGGCGAGATGGCCCGGATTTGTCACTGCTCCGTTGCCGATATCGAGAGAGACCGGCTCGAATCAGCGTCTAAATTCAGCAAAGAGTACGGCGTGGTGCTGGTCCTGAAGGGACACCGCACCGTTGTGGCCTCGCCGGATGGAAGATTGGCTATTAACAGCACGGGCAATCCTGCAATGGCCGGCGGGGGGATGGGAGACACTCTTACCGGGATTATCGCCGGTTTGCTCGCCCAAGGGTTCGATCCTTTTCGGGCTGCCTGCATTGGCGTCTATATCCACGGAGCGGCATGCGACCGGCTGTTCGAGGGGGTTTCGACTCGTGGATTGCTGGCAACAGACATGCTCGCAGAGATTCCCGCCGTTTTAGGGGTCCTCGAAAACGGGGAAGCAAAATGAAAGAATTGCTCTTTAGCTCCCCCGGTGAAGAATGCTCCCTGCTCCTTGGCCGGAAAATAGGAGAACTACTCCAGGCGGGTGATATTCTTGCCCTCTGGGGTGAATTGGCTTCCGGCAAAACGCTTCTCACCCGGGGAATCGCCGGGGGGTTGGGCGTACCTCCCCAAGCAAGGATCACAAGTCCTACTTTCACCATTATAAACGAGTATTCGGGACGACTTCACCTTTTCCATCTCGACCTCTACAGGATCTCGGGAATGGACGAATTGCAGACCCTTCCCTGGCAGGAATCCCTTTTCGGAAACGGGGTGGCGATAATCGAATGGCCCGGCCGGCTGGGGCGACTCCTCCCGGAGGCGAGATGGGACATGGAATTTTCGATCACCGGTGATCAAACGCGGACCATGCTCCTTCGCTGCCATGGGAGCAAGAACCTGGCGCGTACGCCCAAATGGTGGGACGTGCTGGGAGAGCTCCAGAGTAACGCAGTCTGCCGGGCCTAAAGAAACGATGGATTAATCCTAAGATGCTCGAAATGGCTGCCCGGTCACGATCAGGCTGCCGCAGCACGTGCGCCAGTGCCCGAGCCTGCGGGGATCATGGTATGGCGAACTGGCCGGCCTTCCCCTGCCGGCCCAACCGCACATGCTGCGCCACGCGTGCGGTTATGCTTTGGCCGACCAGGGCGCGGATACGCGGTTGATCCAGGATTACTTGGGGCACCGAAACATTCAGCACACCGTTATTCACACGGCGGCCAATCCGGCCCGGTTTGAAAAGTTGTGGCGATAAGTCAGGTAAAGTTGTAAGGAGAATTGTGCTGTATCCGGATTCGGGCGGCGGCATATTCTTTTTGACTGAATGTTCAATGGTTTGGGTTTAGAAGTCATCTTTCAGGACTTTCGAGATGGTTAACCGCATGAACGGCTTGCTTCCTGATAGCTACCCCATCTTATTGAGCGAGATAAAAAACCGCATCCGGAAGGCGCAATATGAGGCGTTCAAGGCGGTTAACAAAGAGCTCATCGCCTTGTATCGAGACATTGGCCGGATGATCGTCGAGCGACAGCAGGAAGCTTCCCGGGGCGAATCGGTGGTAGAAAATCTGGCCAAAGACCTGCAAGCCGAATTCCCCGGAATTCAAGGATTTAGCGCCCGCAACATTTGGAGAATGCGAGACTTTTACCTCACATACCGATCAAATGAAAAACTGACACCGCTGGTGTCAGAAATTGGATGGTCGCATAATCTCATTATTCTTCAGAAGTACAAGGACGACTTGGAACGTGAATTCTACATCCGCATGGCTCGGAAAT